>CANGJP010000087.1 GCA_947454465.1 Pseudomonadota bacterium | reverse complement strand
CAGGCTTGCGTGTCTTTAAAGGTCGGCCTGTGTCCAATCTAACTCAGAGCTATGGTGAGGAGTTCGCGAAAGCTATTGATGACGCCAAGCCTGGTCAATGGCAGGCCATGCAGACCCGTGACGGCTGGCGTGCTATCTATCTTGATGCCATCACTCAAGCAAAACCTGCGGTGTTTGAAGAGGTAAAAAATGTCGTGATGCAAGATTGGAAGGATGATGCCGCAGCACAACAGCGCACTGATGCAATACGCACACTCGCTAAGAAATACAAGGTTGTCTATCCACATGCTACGGGTCATGCGGAATGATTACATTAATTAAAAAAATCGTCTTATCGATTTTGATTTGTGCCTTTTCTTTGCACTCATCATGGGTGTTTGCTCATGAGATGAGCATGGCTGAAATGGAGATCAGGGAAACGACTTCAGGTGAGTTTATATGGCAGTGGTCTGCCTCAAATGACAAGCGAGCGGGAGTAGGGGACTTAAGGCCCCAATGGCCGGGTACGTGTTCAACGCAGGTCTATATGCTGCGTTGTGGCGAGAAGGGCTTGGCGGGCTCGTTTTCAATCGACGGCATTGGTAGTAGTTATTCTGCTGCGTTAGTGAAAATATATTGGTTAGATGGTCAATCTAGTGTGTATACCCTGACAAAAAGCCAACCGACAGTTCAGCTTTTTGGGTCAGCCCAAGACCGCCGTACTTTGAGCGATATAGCTGCGGCCTATACAGTGCTTGGTGTTGAACACATTTTAGGTGGCTATGATCACTTGTTGTTTGTGTTCGGCTTATTGTTTTTGGTGGGTTTTCAGCGCAAGTTGGTTTGGACTATTACCGCATTCACCGCCGCCCATAGTATAACGCTTGCCAGTGCGGCTTTGGGCATGCTCACATTAAGGTCTCCTCCTGTCGAGGCGTGTATTGCCCTATCCATTGTTCTGGTGGCGGGGGAGGCAATGAGTCAGCGAACCACTTTGGCCAAGCGTTGGCCCGCATTACTGGCCTTTATATTCGGTCTGGTGCACGGATTAGGCTTTGCGGGGGCGCTCAAAGAAATAGGGCTACCGCAGCATTACTTGCCAACAGCGTTGCTGACTTTCAATCTTGGAGTCGAAATAGGTCAGTTGCTGACAGTGATGTCAGTATGGTTGGTTTGGTATGTGATTCGGCGCTGGCCAGCGGCCAGCCGGTTCAGAACGCCCTTGCTTTATGGAATTGGGGCTATGGCGGCTTATTGGTCATGGTTGCGAGTAGCGGCCATTTTCAGCTGACTTCGTCCCTTTCGAATAGGTAACTGAATTGATGTTTTAAATCGACCGCTGCCTGTGTCGATATGCGGCACTTAGGCCAAGTCTTTTGTTGGAGTCGCCATGTCCCGTTCTGCAAATCCTATTTGGATTACGATCATTGTCGCTTGTCTAGTGTTCATGGGTTACTTACTTTACATGGCCTATCCTTATTTGAAGTCTGATCAGGCTGAGATCGGCACGGTTTCATTAACAACACCGCAAACTTCTGAATCCCAGAGTTTCCCTACACAGACGGTTTCAACTCAGCAAGCGGATGCATCTTCGCTATCTTCTGTTAACGCGATTGCTCCAGTCGAATTAGAGAAAAAGCTGGTTGATGCATTGGAAGGTGAGAACGTAAAAATTCGCATGGCTGCCATCGAGTCTTTAGCGCTGGCACCCAAAATACGAGCACTGCCTGTCTTGGAAAAAGTGATAACCGGTTCGACCGTAGAGGAAAAACAAGCCGCGCTTACTGCCATGCGTGAAATTGCAGTCAGCCAGAATGATGCCGATAGCAGAATAAGAAACTTTTTGAGTCAAGTGGGTTATCACTACGACATGCAGGCCGTTGAGGGCGATATTCAGGCCTCAATTGATTATATTGATAAAAATATGCATTAGATGCCATTTTTTAAAGTGGCGATCATATAACTGTAATATCCCTTGTGTATCTTGACATCCATTGAATGGTATTGAAACGGTCCCCCTTCGCCCGCACCCGTGTGGGCTTTTTTTTGCCCGTTCAAAACTCTTAATTCAGGCCAATTGTTCGAGTAATGCTTGTAGGCGATCCTTTGTCATTACGTTTCGTGCGGAGATTCGTGGATGAAGCAGTTGGTTAAGGGCGTTATTCGCTATGTGATGACTACACCAATTGGAGAGTTGTGAGCCGTCATGCAATTCGCCTAACAAGCTTTGTAATTGTTTAAGTATGTTGATTTCGGTGGATAGATCAAAAGACATGATGTCCTGTAGAGCTTGGCCAAGATAACGGACGTGCTTAATTTTAATTCGTACCTTGTGTAATGCCTGATTAGTGGCGTATTTATTTAACTTCATTTTTGATAATTTCAAGGTTCCATGTTTGAATGCTTTTAGTTCATCATTCAAATCATAATTTTGTGGAGTCAGTTTCATTAATCCATTTTTTTTAATAGCTGTTTCTACATACTGGCAAACCCAATCCCAATGACCACTGTGTGTGATCTGGCGTAATAGTCCTTTTGAATTGGCGAGATCATTTCTAAGTTTGCTATGGATCCGTGACGATGCATTCTGAGTTTCGCTGTTAGTCGCTTCCAGCAACACTGTGAATAGATGTAGACGTATATAAGCATCTCTTGAAATAGCCAGTGTTCTACTTATGTCTTGCAGATAGAACATTAACTTTTTATAGCGAACGGGTTGGCATTCTATTCGCCAATGTTTGAGCAAGCTGCGCAGTCGGCGGATGGAGACTCTGCCATGATGTACCGCTGTATCGCTTTGTGATTCTTTGACCCGGCTTAGTGCCGTCATCAGTGCTCTTGTTTCACACTGAAGCCATTGTAGACGGATTGTATTGGCAGAACCTTGGGAAGGAGTGGACTGTTTAGGTTTACGTCCACGTTTTCGATTGGATTCAGCAGATTTAATAGCTGATTGCATGCAGAGCTCCCCCCAAGGGTTATCTCTTGGCTAATCTATAACTCTCCATGATCTTGGGGTAGAGGGGTGAGTACCTAGATAAAGAACCAAGGGCAAAAACGTATGACATCCGTCATTCGTTTCTGTCACGAAATTATCACCAAGTGCACGAATAATGACCGCTGCGGCACAGATTGGAAGGACTACTTCCCCTGCTGCAGGCTTTGAGTCTTAAGTTAATGAGGAAGAGTTTGTGCGCAAGTTACTTGCAGTGCTGATGTGTTGCCTGCCGCTGGTGAGTCAGGCTTGGTGGAGCGAGGAATGGAATTTCCGTAAAGAAATCAGCTTTGATTTAAGTCCTGCCGGTGCGGATATAGCCGGT
>CANGJP010000086.1 GCA_947454465.1 Pseudomonadota bacterium | reverse complement strand
TCCAACCTCTCTCGCCCCAGTTCGGGACACTGGTATTTTTCGCTCAAAGACGACGCTGCCCAGTTACGCGGGGCGATGTTTCGACAGCGCAACATGCTGGTGAACTTTACCCCCAAGGACGGGATGCGAGTCATGGTGCGAGGCCGAGTCAGTGTTTACGAGGCACGCGGCGACTACCAGTTCCTGGCCGATGCCATGGAAGAAGCCGGTGAAGGTGCGCTGCGTCGTCAGTTCGAGCAACTGAAAGGCAAGCTCCTCGCATTGGGCCTGTTTGCCAATGAACACAAAAAGGCGTTGCCCTCACTTCCCACCCAAATTGGCGTCATCACCTCGCCCACGGGCGCGGCGATCCGCGACATCCTGCACATACTGAACCGCCGATTTCCCAGTATTCCAGTACTGATTTATCCCGTACCGGTACAAGGAACCGGCGCAGGCGCACAAATTGCGGCCTCCATTCGACTGGCAGACCAACGTCAAGACTGCGATGTACTGATCTTGGCTCGTGGCGGCGGCTCACTAGAAGACCTCTGGTCTTTCAATGAAGAAATCGTGGCGCAGGCCATCTACGACTGTAGCATTCCACTCATTACGGGCATTGGGCATGAGGTGGACTTCACCATCGCCGACTTTGTAGCTGATGTACGCGCACCGACGCCATCAGGTGCCGCTGAACTGGCGGTTCCGGATCAACAGGCTTGGCTGCAAGGCTTAACTGCTTTACAGCGCAGATTATTGGCCGGCCTGAAGCGAATGCTCGGGACTCACCAAACCCACTTCTCTCGACTACAGCGTCGATTAAATCAACTACATCCCGGGGTTCAACTACGCCAACGCGCGCAACGATTGGATGAAATCGAACAACGTCTAAACAGATCGTTACGGGTTTATCTTAATCAACGTAACCATCAACTGCAGACCCACATGGCTCACTTGCATCGGCATTCACCCGTCTTGCAACTCAGCCATGCACGCAATCGATATGAACAATTACAAAGCCGACTGGAAAATGGCTGGCATAAACATCAGGAAATGCTGCGCAATCGATTGATCATTGCAGGCAGAACGCTGCACGCCCTCAGTCCACTGGCAACCTTAACTCGCGGCTACGCCATCGTCACTGACGCACAAGGTCACGTCCTAAGTGATGCAACAGTACTCACGCCAGGTGAATCAATCCAAGCCCGCCTTGCAAAGGGACAGATCACAGCGACCATCACCAAAACTCATCGTGATGATTAATTTACCATGAATACAATAAGCTTCATCATGAGCACTACTCGTAACTTGTCGATCCTATTCGCATTAATGCTTTCGGCCACCGTTAATGCCCTTCCTATTGAGCATCGCGTGCCGGGCGGACTGGCGATTGTTGAATTGCCCAGCAGCAACACCCCCCCTGTAGTGAAGTATGGAAATTATCGAGTTACTGTCACAAAACACGAACAAAAATGGGTTGCACTCGTGGGCATTCCGCTTGCAACCTTACCAGGTAAACAAATATTGCACGTCACCTCGAATAACACATCAAGCGAAATCGATTTCAGCATCGAAGATAAGACATATCGCACTGAACAACTGACCATTACCAATGAACGCCAGGTCAATCCCAATGATGAAGACATGAAACGTATCAATACTGAAGCTGCACGTACTGAAGCAGCTTTAACTCGTTATACCGACACACTCATTCCCGACCTAAAATTACTAGCACCGATTCCGGGTAAACCCAGTGATACATTCGGTTTCCGCCGCATTTTCAATGGCGAGGCACGAAGCCCTCATACCGGAATGGACATTCCCGCCCCCACGGGCACACCCATTCACGCGCCTGCAGACGGCATCATCACAGAAGCAGGTAACTTTTTTTTTAATGGCAATACCCTGTTTATTGATCATGGTCTGGGCTTAGCCACCATGTACTGCCACCTCAGCCGGACTGATGTCAAAGTTGGCCAGAAGGTCAAACGCGGCGATGTGATCGGTTTAGTCGGCGCCACAGGTCGGGTAACTGGACCTCACCTGCACTTTGGTGTTTCACTCAATCGAGCCATGGTCGATCCCTCATTATTTTTACAACAAAAATAACTACTCCCCGCAAGAGGACTAGGACTGATCGAGTGCCCTACACCGCACCACCAGATGCAAGCGATCGCCTTTAAGTGTCGTGAGCGTTAAGTCCATCCGCCGTGCATCTTGCTGATCACACTGACTCCGAAAGACGAATTCACCAGGTAAATAAATGGGCAACTTGAACTGTGCATCCAACTCGACTGCTGTACCAGGAAAAGAGGACTCTGCCAGTCCGATGCAACGCGACAATGACCACATACCGTGTGCAACGGTTTGTTTAAAGTGAAATGCCTGTGCAGTACGATCAAACAAATGAATCGGATTAAAGTCACCGGAAACAAATGCATACTGACGCCCTGTATTGGCTTGAGCAGTGATCACCTGCTCGTGAATCACAGATGATTCATTACGTTGAGCGCGCTCGATATTGGGGCGCTTACCGGAGCTCAACCGCCGTGCCAGCATCGTACTGATCTCTTCCCAGACCAATTGATCCCCCTGGTAAGCACGGGTGACCAAATCGTATTCCTGTCCACTTTCCGTCTCGCGTAAAGTATTGCAATCGACTGCCATACGCAGCACGCCGCTGGTATCAATATTTTTCCAATGACGGATCACATTACGTAAGTGAACCAAACCTAAAACTTTAACGGGAAACTGGGGATGAATAAATACTCGCATGTGCAAGGGCATGGCGAGAACATGAAGATAGGCATGCGGCAGAACATCATGAATAGGCAATCCACAAATCGCCTGATAACGTCGCAAATGAGCTTTATTAATCCGCACATGGCGTGCTTCTACACATAACGATGGCATGAGCAAGCCATCCTCAGCTAGCAACGGCTTACTCGAACTTAGCACCCTTAGGTAAGGCCACACCATAGAGGGCAGGCCTGAAAAAGTCTGCTTAAATCGCATACTCACGGGACTCGTTGGTTAATCTCAACGGTTACTGCACCCACCAATCCCTGCTTCACAAATGAATAATGGGCCACACCAAATAAATCACCTGACTGCTCAGTGGGTGCACCACTAACAGACAATCTAGCGACTACGTCCACTTCTTCTGCATTACTAAGAGAACGAGTGGGAAGCATGGCATCCGCCTCATTCAAGTCGATTTGCAAAGGCAATTCAGTAGATTGATGACGCTCCACAGCAAATGGCGGACCAGGTTGACTCGGATGACGGGCAAGAATAAATAAGCTCATTGGTGCTTTCAACTGTGCTTTCAAGGCAGGAGACAAGGTCACTGAAACTTTTATATTTCGTGGCTCACGTGATGCTATTGCTGGAGAACTTGCCAGCATTGAAGACGT
>CANGJP010000085.1 GCA_947454465.1 Pseudomonadota bacterium | reverse complement strand
GCCTCACGTGATTCGTATACCTATCAGCATCAACTTAGAGTCTCGCACCTGTGTGTCGCCATAGCGGGCGAACTGACCCTACCCTTACATACTATTGAAGGGTTACGACTCAGCGCACTCATACATGACATCGGAAAAATAGCCGTACCTGCTGAGATCTTAACTAAACCGACGCAACTAGAACCCTATGAACGTCAACTCATGGAACACCATGTACAAGTATCTTATGAGATCGTTAAGCACATTCACTTTCCATGGCCAATCGCACAAACCGTATATCAACATCACGAAAGGCTGGATGGCAGCGGATACCCTAATCATTTGAAAGGCGACAGCATCATCGAAGAAGCAAGAATACTAGCGGTAGCCGACACCGTGGAGGCTATCGCAGTCAATCGACCATATAGAGCAGCGCTGGGGCTGGACACTGCATTGCGAATCATTGAGGACGGCAGACACAAACTATATGACACAAAAGTGGTAGACGCATGTTTAAAACTGTTTAGGGAAAACCACTATCAGTTTCCCAATTAACTAATCTTTATCAGAGATAACACTATAGAACAACACTAGAAATGCGCCAAATGGAATTGATTCATGGCTCAAAGGCGGCCAATAATCCCTCTCTGTTAGCACGCATAAAAGATTGAAAGCCCTGCGACGTTAATGCACCGGTTAGCGATGCCGCACCGGGATCACCGGTATCCAGCAGTACAAGTCGGGCATTAGCATTATTAATGGCCGCTTTAATCTTATCCGTAGGCTCCCATTTATGAATGACAACATGGATGGCGTGGCCCTTAAGATAATCGGTCAAGGCCTGGCAATCCGCATCAGTCCACTCTACATCTTGCTTAATGAACCAGCCATCGACATAAACACCCAAATCGGAAAGCAGATAGACAAACTCATCTGCTAAAGAAAACACTCGCGGATCACTCAATGCTGCAAAGCGCGCTCCATATTCGGCACCGAGTTGCCGCATCGACAGCGTGAAAGCTTTAAGATTAGTTTGGACACGCTGTATATCCATTGGCGATAGCCTCACCAGATCCGTTGAGATCAGTTCCGCCATGCGGATTGCATTGGTTGAGCTCAACCAAATATAACGCGACAACCCAGCCTCATCACCCTCTTGAGAAGCAGCCCAAGGTACATTGTTGATCGGTTTCCGAATGACCCCAACGCCCGGCTCCGTCGAATTCCAAGGAAAAGCAGCATCAATATTAATGACATGAATATTTCGAGCGCGTGCTGCTGAATAGAGTGGATCATCACGCCACAGCTTACTGATGCTCACCACCGCCTCGGCCTGCTTGAAAGTCATATCGTCCACACGCGTGAGGGCAAACGCCTGACTGTCCATGACTGCACCCTGCGTTGGAACATTCATCACTCGAATCTGAGTACCTGCCGCCAAGGCAGAGGTAATCGAGTAAGTGGCTTGCAAGGACGTTAGCACCAGATGCTCGCTTGGCGTCTGTGCATTAACCGTGCTCCATATCGCCACCCAGGCCAGCACCAGGGTGATGCACCATGAACGTCGCAACATGCCTACACTCCCGTTGCACGAAAACGTGACAGCGTCGTACGCATCACAGTAGTCACCACAAACACTAGCGCCGCCACCAACACAATGGCTCCTCCAGTCGGCACAGGCAATCCTAACTGCATCGGCATCAAGACACCGAGGATACAAGACAACGTTGCAATGATCACGCTACCGGCAACAAACCCACCCAAGGTACGACTGATGTTACGCGCCGCTGCAGCAGGAATCAGTAATAATGCCTCCACCAGTACTGCGCCAATAATTTTAAGACACGCTACCGTAACTATGGTGACCAGCACCACAAACACATATTCAAGCAAGCGAACTCGAATACCACGCGCATGCGCCAGACTCGGATTTAAGCTAGCAAGTAACATCTGGTTATACAGTGGCAGCACTACCAGCGATGCAATTAGGGTGACTACCAGCAGAATATTCATGTCGGTGTAATCCACAGCGAGAATCGAACCGAACAACACACTTTCCATCACGTGCGTGTTGATTTTAGCGGAGACATACAGCAGCAACGATGCACCAAATGCCAGTGAGATGGACAGAAACACACCAATCAATGAATCATTAGACAAGTTAGTTCGGTACTGGGTGTACTTGAGTGCAATACCAAACAGGATGCAAAAACTGAACATCGAAATATATGGGGATGTATAAGACTCGCCCAACAAAATACCGATCGCCACTCCCGTTAATGCAGCATTACCCACAGCTTGACTGAAAAACGCCATACGCTTCACCACAATCATAGTGCCTAACGCACCGAGCAATGGTCCGATGAGCAACGTGCACAACAGGGCGTTGATAACAAACTGATAAGTAAATGCCTGTGGCAAAGTACCGTTGGCTGCCAAACCCTGTAGGGTCAGCCGAATGGATTCGTAAATTGTGTTCATGACACCATCGCTTTGGGCTCTGCCCAAGTTAGTACTTCAGAAGGTACACCGTGGAACATTACCTTACGATTAATGCCCGTGACTGAATGCGCCAGCTTACGCACCTGATCCCAGTCATGATTGATCCAAACGACCGTGACGCCTTTAGCATTCAATTCAAGCACCACATCTTCGACAATGCGCGCACCCGGTTCATCAATGTTGGCACAAGGCTCATCTAGAATTAGCAAGGATGGTGCCGGCTCTAATGCTTGCGCAAACAAAACGCGCTGACGCTCGCCACCGGATAAGCCGCCAAACGGCCGCAGCTCTTTTTCAAGTACACCCATTCGCTTTAATGCCGCATCCACCCCCGCTCGATGCTCGCGCGAAGAACCTAAAAAGGCTGGCTTACGCTGTGTGAGCAATGCCATGACATCGCGTACCGTCATGGGCACGTTACGATCAAAGTCGAGCACCTGCGGCACATAGCCAACAGGACCGAGGGACTCTCCCTCCAAACGAATCTGTCCGCTATGAGGCATCTGACCGAGTAACGAACGAATCAGCGAAGTCTTACCACCACCGTTTGCACCCACGATGCAATGCAAAGCACCCGACTCGATACGAAAACTTACATTATCGAGAATGCGGGTACCGCCCAGTTCAAGCGACACCTTGTCAAATACGACTGCCGGTCCAGACATGATCAGATCCCCTTAGGATGATGAGCGGTGTAATCAATGGCCTCGGCCAACGTGTCGAGATTTTCTTTCATTTCGACTTCAAATTTGTCAGCGGTATAGGCGCCACCCGAAATATGCGACAAGGAATACATCTTCACACCCGTCGCTGCTTCAACGGGCTTTGATAAGCCATTGGCGAAATATTTTTCTGCAAACAACACGCGTACATCGGCTTTTTTAATAGCATCAATGGTATTGGCAAGCTGACGCGCCGTGGG
>CANGJP010000084.1 GCA_947454465.1 Pseudomonadota bacterium | reverse complement strand
CTTCGAGCCACAGGTTACCAAATCCACGTTCCAGCAAGGTGCGTGCCTCGCGGTTGAGGCGTGACGGGGTATAAATGTCGCGATCTTCCTGAGCGGTTGACGTGGGTGTGAAATCGAATTCCTGAGTCATGGCGCCATGATAGACAGGTCTACTGGGTGTGTCTGCCTGTATAGACGTTGATTTGGGTAGTGGTGCTGAAATTCACTAGCCTTAGAAGCTTAATTCGGCATGGGAGTGGCTTTCTGTCATTTACCGCGGCGTCGGCGACACGTACAATCGCGCACCTTATTTTTTAGCCCCGTTAACCTAGGGCACAGGGCCATACCATGAGAATTATTGAGGAAGCACTCACCTTTGATGACGTGCTGTTGGTACCCGCTTATTCCGACGTGCTGCCGCGCGAGGTGGATCTCAGTACGCAACTTACTCGTACCATTCGCCTTAATCTGCCGATGATTTCGGCCGCCATGGACACCGTGACCGAAGCGCGTCTAGCCATCACCATTGCCCAGGAAGGTGGTATGGGCATCATTCATAAAAACATGAGCATTGCGGCACAGGCGCGGGAAGTGAGTCGCGTTAAAAAATACGAAAGCGGCGTGATTAAAGATCCGATTGCCGTGACGCCTGAAAAGACCATTCGCGAAGTTCTTGAGCTCACCCGTGCTAAGAACATCTCCGGTGTGCCGGTAGTGGTCAATGGTAAGGCAGTAGGTATCGTCACGCACCGTGATTTGCGGTTTGAAACCCGATTGGATGCGCCGGTATCACAGGTGATGACCCCGCAGGATAAACTCGTCACTGTGCGCGAGAACGCGCCTAAGGATGAAGTGCTGGCGTTGTTGCATAAACACCGAATTGAAAAAGTATTGGTCGTGGACGCAGACTTCAATCTGAAGGGCATGATCACGGTAAAAGATTTCCAGAAAGCTACTGAGTTCCCCCGTGCTTGCAAAGATGAGTTTGGTGCCTTGCGCGTTGGTGCTGCTGTGGGGCCCGGTGGGGATTTACTAGAGCGTGTGGCCGCGCTGCGCGAGGCGCGCGTCGATGTCGTGATCGTGGATACTGCCCATGGTCACAGTAAGGGCGTTCTGGAGGCGGTTAGGCGAGTTAAGGAGCAGTGGCCCGATCAACAAGTAATCGGCGGCAATATCGTGACGGCTGAAGCGGCTTTAGCGCTGGTGAAAGCCGGTGCGGATGGTGTGAAGGTGGGGATCGGTCCTGGCTCAATCTGTACCACGCGTGTGGTCGCCGGTGTGGGTGTCCCGCAAATTTCTGCCGTGGCCAATGTGGCTAAGGCGCTTCAAGGTACGGGCGTACCATTAATTGCCGATGGAGGTATTCGCTTCTCTGGTGACATTGCCAAGGCATTGGTAGCTGGCGCTCATTCCGTGATGATGGGCGGTATTTTCGCGGGAACAGAAGAGTCCCCTGGCGAAGTGGAGTTGTTCCAAGGTGCTTCATATAAGTCCTATCGTGGTATGGGATCGGTTGCGGCAATGGCTCAAGGGTCTAAAGATCGCTACTTCCAAGATGCTACTGAAGAATTGGAAAAGCTGGTTCCAGAAGGCGTGGAAGGTCGTGTGCCGTACAAAGGTTCGATCATCACCATTTTGCATCAACTCGCCGGTGGCTTGCGTGCTGCAATGGGGTATACCGGCAGCGCCACGATTGAAGACATGCGCACCAAGCCTAGTTTCGTGCGGATCACTAATGCAGGTTATCGTGAAAGTCATGTGCATGATGTTCAGATCACCAAAGAAGCACCCAATTATCGTGTGCGTTGATTGGCAGGTCGGCGAATAAGTCGTCCCTATTTATTGTTGAGTGGCTACTGTGTCTGTGACCGACAACCTTGATATTCACGCGCATAAAATTCTGATTCTAGATTTTGGTGCTCAGTACACACAACTGATTGCTCGTCGTGTCCGTGAATCGGGTGTGTATTGTGAAATTCATCCTTGGGACGTCAGTGATGAAGTGGTGCGTGCTTTTAATCCACGGGGTGTGATTCTTTCTGGTGGCCCTGAATCCGTAACCGATGCCGAACCACCAACTTCTCCACAAGCTGTGTTTGAGTTGGGTGTTCCAGTGCTCGGGATTTGCTATGGCATGCAAACTATGGCGGCACAGCTTGGTGGACGCGTTACAGCAGGTCATCACCGTGAATTTGGCTATGCACAAGTTAAAGTTTCTGCGCCAACACGAATATTTGAAGGACTAAGTGATCATACTGATATACAAGGCGCTGATTTGCTCGATGTCTGGATGAGTCACGGTGATCGTGTTGAAGAACTGCCAAATGGTTTTCAAGTTATTGGTGTGACGCCTAATGCGCCGATTGCTGCAATGTCTGACGAGCAGCGCCGTTTCTACGGCGTGCAGTTCCATCCTGAGGTCACTCATACGCTGCAAGGCGCAAAAATGCTAGATCGTTTTGTGCTGGAAATTTGTGGCTGTGATGCCCGTTGGGATGCCGGCAACATCATTGCGGATTCCATTCAACGTATCCGCGAACAAGTTGGTGAAGATCATGTGCTGCTTGGTTTATCAGGGGGTGTGGACTCCTCTGTGGTCGGTGCTTTGCTGCATCGTGCAATTGGTAAACAGTTGACATGTGTGTTTGTCGATCATGGTCTGTTGCGTGCTAACGAAGGTGATCAGGTCATGAAAACATTTGCCGAGCACATGGGCGTACATGTGATTCGTGTGAATGCAGAAGAGCGTTTTCTTTCGGCACTGAAAGGCGAGGTCGACCCCGAGCGAAAGCGTAAGATTGTTGGTCGGTTGTTTGTCGAAGTTTTCGAAGAAGAGTCTGCGAAGTTACAGGGCGTTAAATGGCTTGCACAGGGAACAATTTATCCCGATGTCATTGAATCTGCAGGATCAAAGACGGGTAAGGCGCATGTAATTAAGAGTCATCACAATGTTGGTGGTCTGCCTGAGCACATGAAGCTTAAGTTGCTTGAGCCACTACGTGAGTTATTCAAGGATGAGGTGCGTCGTATTGGTGTTGAGCTTGGCTTGCCGCGCACCATGGTTTATCGTCATCCATTCCCAGGGCCGGGGTTGTGTGTGCGCATTTTGGGTGAGGTTAAAAAAGAATACGCCGATCTGCTGCGCCAGGCTGATGCAATTTTTATTGATGAGCTTTATAAGCACGATCTATATGATCGTACCAGTCAAGCGTTTGCGGTGTTCTTGCCGGTGCGGTCTGTGGCAGTGATGGGTGATGGTCGTCGCTATGACTATGTGATTTCACTACGTGCTGTAGAAACAGTGGATTTTATGACTGCACATTGGGCGCGATTGCCTTATGATTTTTTAGATCACGTGTCACGTCGCATCATTAATGAAGTACGTGGTATTTCGCGTGTCACATACGATATTTCAAGCAAGCCACCAGCGACGATTG
>CANGJP010000083.1 GCA_947454465.1 Pseudomonadota bacterium | reverse complement strand
TAATGCGATGATGCGCGCATGAATTCCTTTACTGACCTGAATCTCAGCCCGCCACTACTCAAAGCACTGGCCGAGCTTGAATATACCGAGATGACACCCGTACAGGCGGCAAGCCTGCCCGCCATTCTAGAGAAGCGCGATGTGCTGGCCCAGGCCAAGACCGGCAGCGGCAAAACAGCAGCCTTTGCCTTGGGTTTGTTGTCTTCACTGGATGCGTCGATCAGCAAAGTACAGGGATTGGTGCTGTGCCCCACGCGTGAACTGGCCGATCAGGTCAGTCGCGAAATCCGTCGGCTGGCGGCATTCATTCCCAATGTGAAAGTACTGACACTGTGCGGTGGCGTGCCGCGTCGCACGCACATCAATTCGCTGAGTCACGAACCGCATCTCGCCGTGGGCACGCCAGGTCGTATTTTAGATTTAATTAAAAAGAAAGCGTTACCACTGGAAGCATTGAGCACGCTGGTGTTGGATGAAGCCGATCGCATGCTGGACATGGGGTTTGCTGAAGCCATTGAAGAGATTGTTTCTTACGCGCCGACAAAGCGTCAGACGCTGCTGTTCTCGGCCACCATGCCAGAACCGATACGCCAATTCAGTCGGCAATTTCAGCGCACGCCTTTGGATGTCACCATCAAAAGTGATGCGGATGAAATTTTGATTGACCAATATTTCTATGAAGTAGAAGCCGATGAAAAAGTGACCGCACTGACTCACCTGCTGCTGCATCACCAGCCTGAATCGTGCGTAGTATTTTGCAATACGCGTCAAACTGTGCGTGATGTGCACGAAGCGCTAGTGGAACAAGGATTCTCAGCGCTGGCTTTACACGGCGAGCAGGAACAACGCGAGCGCGAAGAAATGCTGGTGCGCTTTGCCAATCGCAGTTGCAATGTGTTGATCGCTACCGATGTCGCGGCCCGCGGTTTAGATATTAAAGAACTACCAATGGTCATTAATTTTGACATCGCCTCCGATGCCGATACCCATATTCATCGTGTGGGTCGTACGGGTCGTGCTGGTAGTCACGGCATTGCACTTTCATTGGTGGGTCCACGCGAAGGATATCGAGCTCGCACAATCGCTGATCAACAGAAACTTGAGCTAAATTGGAAGCGCATACCTTTAATAAAAAATACAACCGCACAATCCGCCGCTTTTATCACTATTGCTGTGGATGGGGGCCGTCAAGATAAAGTGCGTCCAGGTGATCTATTAGGCGCATTAACTGGCGATGCCGGTTTACCGGGCACTGCGGTAGGCAAAATTGATGTATTCCCGACGCGCAGTTATATAGCCATTGCTCGCGAATGGCATAACAAAGCGGTAGAGCGACTTCGGGCTGGAACGATTAAGGGAAGAAAATTTAGGATTAGAAATATTCGTTGATCGGGGTTGTCAGGTTGAAACCCGACCTACGGTAGCTTGGCATTGATTCCATCATCCAACCGTATTCGTTGATCAGCCTGATCGGGTTGAAACCCGACCTACGGTAGATTGGCATTCATTCCATCATCCAGCCGTTAGGTGCAATTAATCTCCGCCCCTAAAACAACACCCTATTTTCCGGATAACACATTGCGTCGTCGCTGCTTAAAACCAACCGCCACCTGCGAGACGAAACGCTCGGGATAATTTAATTGCTCACTGAGTAGAATATGATTCACTGCTGCATTCAATTCGTCCACGGGAATAGGATGAGACTTAAATAACGGCATGGGCGTCAACACGTATTGCTTATTGGCCGCATTCGGATAGCGAACTAATGCATGCTGCACGCCATTACCATGATGCTTAGTGATATTAAACCCGCGTGTTTCGCTGATACAGAACGAAGCACCAAAGATCACCCCACGTCGAGTATCGGGATGAACTCCCTCCTGATTTGCAAACAAATCATCGAATAAAACGCAAAATGCCTGACGAAGCCTTTCATAGGTTGCCTCGTCTAGATTGGCTTGTTCAGACACCTGCTGCAATGCATTCGCAACCGTTTCCAACAACACCACACGCCCAGTGATGACATCGCAAACATAAATCACCGGCCCTGCCTTTGCAGTCACAGGCCCGACTGCATCCAACAGTAAGCCAGCAGCATCACCGTAGCGCGCAAACAGTTGTCGCGCGGCAACAACAGAAATCGTATCCGTCATTTACTGCAGCACACTGCGTTGCCAACCCTGCTCGCCCCACTTAAGTTCGTACGCAGGCCAATAACGATTATCCAATTTCAGCGTAATCACTTCAGAAGCTCCATTGGGAGTCACGGTCCTCAACCTTACTGAACTACGATCTTCCCGACCCGCAATGGCCTGCGCGAAGGCATCTAAATTTGGAGTCGATTGACCATCGACCTCAAGAATACGACGACCAGCCCATAACTGATAACGCGACGCGGGCGAGCCAAAAGCTGTATAGGCCACGAACACCCCTTCATTCGGTGTGTTACGTTGTGCTGACAATGCACGATGCGGCATTTGTAACGTTGCTCCACCCCAAAACACCAACCTTTCAATTTCACGACCACTCAACGCTGCGGTTTCAACTTCAATATGTAGTTCTTTTTTATTACGCAATAGGGTCACGTTAACGTGAGGCTGTTGCGCGGCGCGCTCTACTTCGCGAAAGCGAGATACTGTCTGACCCTCGATCGCCAGAATCACATCACCTGTTCGCAGAACCTTAGCCGCCGCAGAACCTGCAACCAAACGACTGATCACCAACGCCTGACGATGCATAGGATCGTGCTTGGCTAAGGCTTCAGACCAATCGTTGGGCAATCCCAAACGGCGCGCATCCGCCAAGGACACGGGCGATAGCTCTGCCTCTAAGGAACGAATCGCTGCACCATCACTGACTAGTGTTAACGTTTCGGCAAGAATATCGGCAGGAATGCCCCGCATAATCGACTGGGTATCTCGCCCCTGCTCAACCAAGTAACTTGACCACGTGGCGACCACTTCGCCTTTTTTATTAACTAACACACCGTCGAAGTTATCCGGAGCACTGACCAGATTGATTAACTCCAGGTTGGTCTCGCGAAAGCGTAATGCTCGTGACAAAGGAAATTCAGCGGGTTCAATTTCTGCCACCATGGCCGATTGGGACTTGATCTTGGCATCTCCATCTAAACCCACCACCCATACAGACTCACCAGCCTGAAGATCCTTAGTATTCAGAGTAACCGCTTTGATCGGCGTGTTACCCAATAATTTTGGGTCATAGGACACGATCGCTAAATTATGCAGTGGATGGATATATTCAACCTTACCGGGGACTTCCAATTCACCAGCAAAAATCAAGGTGACATCACCAACGGGTACCGGCACCGTATTACGATCCACCGCCACCAATCCTTTTGCTGCATCCAGCACGATACCGGTGCCATAAAAACTACGATCGTTATAGCCTGACACGGC
>CANGJP010000082.1 GCA_947454465.1 Pseudomonadota bacterium | reverse complement strand
CTCTCCTCCGTAGCCACGGGTAATGACCGCCACGGTAGTGCCCTGAGTCTGCAATACATGGGTTAGCCAGATCACTAGAGGGGTTTTTCCCGTACCCCCCACCGTGAGATTACCAATGACAACCACAGGCTTATCGAGCCGATGAATCCTAAATACACCCACCTCAAAGCAGGCACGACGTAAAGCCACCAGCAGACCGAATAACCATGAAAGCGGCATGAGCAACACTGCCCAACATGACCCCCCATACCACAGTTGTTGCAAACGTAAATCAACTGACATGGTCATGCATTAAATTGCAAACGATGCAGTGCAGCATAAGCACCGTTCTTCGACAATAATTCAGAGTGAGAACCGATCTCAACGATACGTCCTCCGTCCATTACTACGATACGATCTGCTTTCTCAATGGTAGACAAACGATGCGCAATCACCAATGTTGTACGATTTTTCATCAACACTTCCAGAGCAGCCTGAATGGCGCGCTCCGATTCAGAGTCTAACGCTGAAGTAGCTTCATCGAGAATAAGAATCGGCGCATCTTTTAATAACGCACGTGCAATTGAAATACGTTGTTTTTGACCACCTGATAACAGCACTCCACGCTCACCCACTGCAGTCGCCATGCCTTGCGGCAGGCTAGCTGCGAATTCAAGCACATGCGCAGCCTTGGCGGCACGCTCAATGTCCTCCACACTGGCACTGCGGCCAAACGCAATGTTATTACTGATGCTGTCATCGAACAGCACCACATCTTGACTGACCAGTGCAATCTGCTCACGTAAATTGTGCAGAACATAGTCACGAACATCATGACCATCAATCAATAATGAGCCGAGCTTTAAATCATAGAAACGAGGAATTAAATTCACCATCGTCGATTTACCACTCCCTGACTTACCAACAAACGCCACTGTCTCACCCGCTTTGATGGTGAGCGAGACGCCAGATAAGGCAGGTGAACTTCCAGCATCATAGGTGTGTGTGATATCGCGATATTCAATTTCGCCATTTACACGAAACACCTGATGCCGACCACGATCCAACTCCATGGGTTCATCAATCACCTCAAAGAGACTTTCACCAGCAGCAATTCCCTGCTGTATTGGACCGGAGACGTTCACCAAATCACGCAAGGGGTTCATGATGCTCAATAGCGCCGCCAAAAACGCCGTGAATGCCGGCACCTCAAGCTTTCCGTCCAGCGCCTGTTTGGTAGCCATCCACAGCACAACGGCCAGAGCAATCGAGGCAATCCCTTGCACAACAGGATTTGCCAGACCTCGTACTTTGAGCCACTTCATCGTCGACTTGAAGGTTTGCTCATTAGCCAATTCAAATTTATTACGCTCATGAGTTTGAGCATTGAAAACCTTAATAACGCGTGGCGAATCCAGTGCTTCTTTAGCAATACCCGTCACATCACCGACCGAAGCTTGAATACGCTGACTATAGCGACGAAATTTTTTATTCACGAAAGAAATGAGCCAGCCAATCAAGGGTCCCGTGATGAATGAAACTGCAGCCAGGGCTGGATTGAGCCAAATCAAGGTGGCGACCAGACCTATAATAGTCAATGATTGACGCGTTACTACCGTGACGGCATCGGTCACCACAGTAGCAATCTGCTCGGTATTGAAAAGCAACTTTGACAACATGGCTGCAGAAGCGTTGCGATCGAAATAATTGATGGGCAGATGCAACATGCGTTCAAATAATTCTGTACGCAGTTGCTTGATGATCCTGCGCCCCACGAACCCCATGTAATAAGTCTGGATGAAGTCACCCACTCCCCGCACGATGAACAACACAACCAGACCAATTGGCACCCACATCAGCATGTTTGGGTCCTGCTTGAGAAAGGTTCCGTCTAAGAATTGTTTGGTAAGAAAAACGACACCCGAATTGGTCGCCGCAAACATCATGGCGCCTAGGGTACCGATGGCAAATTGCAACCGATAGGGCCGTAAATATTTCAGCAATCGTTTATAGGTTGCCCAAACACTGTTGGAATTAACTGTCACTGACATATCTATTTGCTACTTGAAACCGGTGCAGCCGGCTGATTTACGGTGGCAATACTGATCGACTTAAAGCCAAGCCGACCTACGACATCCATCGCCGTGACCACAGACTGATGGGTACTATTGGCATCGGCACGAATCAAAACCGTCTGTTCGCGTGACTCACCAGCAACCCTACTTAAGGCTGCCAGCAACGTGTCTGCATTATTATTAATCAACTCTTGACCATTCACCGAATAACCACCGCGTGCAGTAACCGCAATCTGCAACGGCTCAACAGGTGGCTTGCTATTTGTATTACTCGCAGCATCAGGGAGGCGGATGTTAATCCTTCCATCAGTCACAAAGCTGGTTGCCAGCATGAAAAAAATTAACAGCAATAACAACACATCAATGAATGAAGTGACATTAATATCGAGATCATCATCGCGGCGGTTACGGTGACTAATTTTCACAGCATCAACCTGCAGCGTCTTTACGAGCAGTACTGAGACCCTCAATCGCTTGCATCATTTTGATGGCTTCTTTTTCCATTTCGATGACTAATCCATCGACCCGACGACGCAATAAACGAAAACAAACCAGCGAGGGAATGGCCACCGTTAAGCCTGCCGCAGTGGCAATCAAGGCTTCTGCGATTCCCGATGACAACGCAGCAGGACTGCCAATGCCTGACACAGTAATCGAGTTGAAGGTACGGATCATACCGAACACTGTTCCTAACAACCCGAGCAAGGGTGACACGCCAGCAATCGTACCCAAGGTACTCAAAAATCGTTCCAACTCATGGATCACATGACGCCCTGCATCCTCAATCGCTTCGCGCAGCACTTCGCGTGGACGGGTGCGATTAGCAAGACCTGCAGCCAAGATCCGACCTAACGGGGAGTTCAACTCCAAGGCACGTAAGTGCTCATCATTCAGCTGTCCGGCTTCGACCCATTGCCAAACCTTTTCAAAAAGATCCTTGGGTAAAATTCGTTCTCGCTGCAAGGTCCATAGCCGTTCAGCGATAATGGCCAGGGCAACGATGGACGCGAGCACTATCGGCACCATCATGGTGCCACCGGACTTAACTATTTCGTACATTCGTAAGCTGCTTTAGATTTACTGATTTAGACGAAGTCGTAATAGTACAATGCCCGAGCCCAATGCACCGCAATCATGTGCAATCAGAGTTGAAAAACCACCCTACTCGGGAGGTTGCCAGTAGCGCCGACGATCTAAGCGCCACAAACTGAGCGTCAAGGGAACATCTGAACTCGTCAAATCAATTGAGACTGCTCCCACGGTAGCGGTATCCAAGGGTCGAAACCCACCCTGCTGCCATCTCTCCACTACGTCCTGCTTCGGAAAGCCCCAACGATTGCGGTAGCCGGTACTAAAAATAACCCACTGATCACTTCCCAGCCGTTGAGTTGCGGCGATCAATTCAGTCGTCGAGGAGGTTCGGCTACCATGATGTGCGGCCACGATGACGTCGGTAGGTTCCAACAATCCAGATGCCACCAAATCCAGTTCGGCGGATTTTTCAATATCCCCAAGTAACAAAGCGCTTCCAGCCTGAGCGCTAATGCGTAACACACACGACAAATTGTTATCCGTATCGTCCGTACTTCCAAACTGAGGATGCAAAATAGCAAAATCCACTCCATCCCAACGCCAATGCTGACCACGCTGACAGCGTTGCATCGTTGCTTCAGCGGTAACGGATGGCCCGGCATACACTTCCTTGACGGGCAGACCGGCCATGATTGACTGTGCGCCCCCAACATGATCGTTATCACCATGACTTAGCATCAACATATCCAAATATCGTATTCCCTTCGACCGAAGGTAAGGTAACACCACGATTTCACCCGTATCACCGCCGCCTTGGAAGCTTGGGCCGGTGTCATACAACAATGCATGATGTTGAGTACGTACGACTACGGCAAGACCTTGCCCAACATCTAAAGTGGTTAATTCAACGCCACCTTCTGGAGGGACAGCAGGCTGCCAGGCTAATGATGGTACCCAT
>CANGJP010000081.1 GCA_947454465.1 Pseudomonadota bacterium | reverse complement strand
TCAAGTGTGTACGCACATGGCGGATTTAGATTACGGTCAACTGAAGATTTATCCTGGTAACTACGATGATTTTATGCTGGCCTCGACGCAAGCGCGTGAGTTGCAATCTGCTGCCAATGCCAAGGCTAAAGAACGTGTCGAAGAGTTGAAGGAATTCGTGCGTCGTTTCTCGGCGAATAAGTCGAAGGCGCGTCAGGCTACTTCACGCGCTAAGCAGATTGATAAGATCAAGATCGAAGACATGAAGCCGTCTTCACGTCAAAATCCATTTATTCGTTTTGAAGAAGAAAAGAAACTGCACCGTGTACCTTTGGAAGTGGAGGCATTAAGTTTCACCTATCCTGATTCGCAAGCTGAAGTGTTGAAAAACATCAGCTTCAACATGGAAGTAGGGGAGCGCATTGCCATCATCGGCGCCAATGGCGTGGGTAAGACCACCTTGGTACGCACTTTGGTGGGTGAATTGCACCCTAGTAAGGGTAAGGTCACGTGGGCAGAGAATGCTAAACCGGGTTATATGCCGCAAGACCCGCAAGCTGACTTTGCTCAGGATCAAGATTTAGTCAGTTGGTTGGGGCAGTGGAAGACGGCTACAGATGATGAGCAGATTGTACGTGCAACCTTGGGTCGGTTGTTGTTCACCGGCGACGATGGCAAGAAGTCCGTTAAGGTGCTGTCCGGTGGTGAGAAGGGGCGCATGATTTACGGTAAGTTGATCATGACCAAGCCCAATGTGCTGGTGATGGATGAACCGACTAACCATATGGACATGGAAACCATTGAGTCGCTACAAATTGGCTTGGAAAAGTATCCTGGTACGTTACTATTTGTCTCGCACGATCGTGAATTCGTCGGGGGCTTGGCGAATCGTATTATCGAATTGAAAGCCGGCGGCAAAATTGTTGACTTTAAAGGCACCTATGACGAGTACCTGAAGTCACAGGGTATCGAGGTGTAATGGCTATTACAGCACGCCCCATATTTAATGGGGGTGTGTACCGATATAGGCAAGCGCCTCTTCTTTGCCCATGTAGCGTTGCAAGGTTTTAAGTTCGGTGTGTGACAGGTCGACCATGATGAGTCCATCAATAACATCGCCGAATTGTGTGTCGAGATTAAAGCCGAGTAATCGGCCACCAAACTTGATGTATTGCCGTAACAGCACGGGGACCCCTTTTTGATCGGGCTCTATTTGTGAAAGCAAAGTAGAGAACGTGTCTAGGTCACTGAGCTGCACAACTTCTTTGCTCAAACCAGCTAGAGGGTGGCGTCGTCGTAATTGTGTGCGTGGTTTGATAAAGCGAGCCAGTTTGTGATCTAAGTGATGTTGCTTCAGGAAGTCCACCAGCATCAGACGTGATGCTGGTAAGTAGTCATTGCTGATGCTGACGGGGCCGAACAGAATCCGGTATTGCGGGTGTTTGGCGACGTAAGTACAGAGGCCTCGCCAGAGTGATAGTAGTGGGGTGAAGCTGCGTTGATATTCTTCGCGAACAAAGGATCGTCCAAGCTCAAGCGCTTTTCCATAAGCCATTTCTGGTTGTTCGAATAGAGCGTGATTAAATTTGAATAATGATTGCGTATATAAGCCGCGCAAGCCGAAGTGTTGCAAAATATTATCGACGGCTCCGATGCGATACCCGCCGACTATTTCACTGGTCTTGGGGTTCCAGCAAATGAGTTGCGTGTAATAGTTATCGAATAGATCGATATCACGTTCTTGTCCAGTGCCCTCGCCAACGCCACGAAAACTTAATTCCCGCAGACGACCGAGTTCCTGCAAAGTCCAAGGTAATTGTGATGCCTGTGCATACACTACCTTCAATCCATTGGTTTCAAGTAATTGCTGTGTTATCGGTAAGGCTTCTAGTTCTGCTGCAATGATCGATGGTGCTATAGCCTGGGCTACTGGCACTTGCGTGGTTTGTTTGCGGAGAAGAAGTGGTTTTTTGCGTATGTATGGATTGGTTTTCGCCAGTGCATAGGTGCGCAGTCGTAATAAGTTGGCCAACGAGATGTCATCTTCAGTGTCATCTATCTGACTGGCGGGTATCGGATTACCTACCTTTACTTGAATTTGATGATTACGCTTATTGATTAATTCGCGTGGTAACAGTGCGGTGCGTAATAACGGATGAATTAGGCCGGCGAATTGAAATTGAGCGCTGTTATGACCGGCGAAATACATCGGTGTTACTGGTGCGTTGCATTTGCGGATTAACCGAACAGCGGTGCCGCTCCATTGTGGGTCGAGCACATGTCTATTTTTGAGATGCAGGTGCGACACCGCACCGGCTGGAAAAGTGGCTAATAAGCCACCTGATTTGACGTGCGCTATCGCTGTTCTAAGTCCGCTTAAGTTGGCCGTTTTTCGGGTGGGGTCAAGTACGTCAATTGGAATGAGAATGGGGCGTAATTCTGGAATGCGCCATAACAGATGGTTGGCCAATAAACGTACATCGCCGCGACGTTGCAGAAGTAGGGACATTAATAACAGGCCATCTAGGCCGCCATAAGGATGATTAGCAACGACAATCGCTGGGCCGGTCGTTGGAATCCGCGACAGGTCTTCGTTGTCGATGTCATGTCGAACACCAATGACCTCTAAGGCTTTACCTGCAAAATCAGCGGGTGTCTGGCAATGCACCAGCTCTTCATAAACCCGTTTTAGTGGCGCTAGAGCCAAGGCATGCGTGGCTGCATCTTGGATCAGTGAGCCTACACCCGGTACTGACTGCCATGGAGTGGTGAGTTCAAATGGGTTATAGGGTTGATTCGAATGCGTGACGGTTTGTGTTGCTGCCTTCATTTAATGAATGATTAGAGTTTTAAGGACAGGGCAGCACTCTAACGGATCTATGTTGCATTTGGATGCACGGCGCGTTACCAATCCATGACAGGAAAGAGGCTTGGGATCATTATTGCTAGATTAAGCCGTGTATCATTGGCGCATGGTTATCCCTCGCCTCTCTCAAGCATCATTGCAAGCAGCCGTAGCCGCCTTACATGCTGGTGAAGTGGTTGCGTTCCCTACTGAAACGGTCTATGGCCTAGGTGCCGATGCCAGTAACCCTGCTGCGGTGCAGCGCATTTATCAACTTAAGGGGCGGCCGACTTCGCATCCTTTGATTGTGCATGTTGGTGACATCACGCAACTGCCTCAATGGACGCGCGATCTTTCGCCTGCTGCTATCCATCTTGCTACGGCTTTTTGGCCGGGGCCGCTGACTTTGGTTTTGAGGCGTGATGCGGCCGTGAACACCGTGGTGACCGGTGGACAGGATACGGTTGCGGTTCGTGTGCCGAGTCATCCTGTCGCTCAGCAGTTGCTTAAGGCCTTCGGTGGTGGTATTGCCGCCCCGTCTGCAAACCGCTTTGGGCACGTCAGTCCCACGTGCGTGGAGCATGTCCGAGAAGAATTTGGTGATGACGTGGCAATCGTGCTTGATGGCGCGGGTTGCGAAATCGGTCTGGAGTCGACGATCGTCAGTTGCGTCGGTGAGGTGCCACAATTATTACGTCCAGGGGCCATCACATTGTCGCAGTTGCGGGCAGTGGTGCCTGAAGTGACTTCGGTTGTCGATCCCAATGCGCCGCGCGCACCGGGCATGCTGGCACGGCATTATTCTCCGCATACTCCCTTGAAGGTGGTCACGCGCGGTGATCTTGAAATGCTCATCAATCAAGGTAGGCAAAGGGGGGGAAACCTAGCGGTATTGGCTACCTATCTACCGCCGAATACGCTGGAAGGCATTGCCTGGATCAATGCAGGTACCCGACCGGATGCTTACGCACGGAATCTCTACGCGAATATCCGCACGCTGGATAAGGCGCGAGCGAGCGTTATCCTGGTGGAAGATGTCCCTCATGAGGAAGGTTGGATGGCTGTGCGTGATCGGCTGCGACGAGCGGCCGCATCAGAGTGATGGAAAGTTTTTTTAAAAAAAACAGTTTGGGTTATTGCATCACGGACTGAATTTGTTACATTGCGCGCGCCGGCGATGCTCAGTCGCCGTGCCTGTGTAAGAGAACACCCAGAGCCTGGCTTTGTAAGCAAAGCTAGGATGCCTAAATAAGCTGCAGGTGTCGCTCGACCAGACTCTTGAGTGGGTTGGTTAAGTGTGTTTGGCAGCATTATTTACTGGTAGAGGTAT
>CANGJP010000080.1 GCA_947454465.1 Pseudomonadota bacterium | reverse complement strand
TCACGCACTTTTTGTACGATTACTTGCTTTGCTGTTTGTGCGGCGATGCGGCCGAAAGCCACCGATTCCAATGGTTGCTCAACAAATCCACCGGGTACTGCAGATTTGTCGATATCCAGCGCATCATCAAGGCGCAGCTCTTTGTCCGGGAATTCCAGTTCATTAGAGTCATCGGCGAAGACTTTCCAGCGACGGAACGTATCGTAATCACCGGTCTTTGGATTAATGGCAATGCGCACATCAATACCTTCGCCATAACGCTTACGCGTAGCAGAAGCCAAGGCAGCTTCAAGCGCCTCAAATATAATTGCCTTGTCGACGCCTTTCTCGTTAGAGACGGCATCTACGACCATTAAAATTTCTTTATTCATCGACATCACGCTCTCCTACTCGAGAGTTAAAGTTCTAATCAGACAACGACAAATCAATCATCATTCATAAACTGGGGCCAGTCGGGCCTTATTAATCCCTTCAATCGACAACGTCACCGACGTACCATCCTGGTCAATGATTAAGTCACGATCATTCACCGCCAGCAATCGCCCCAGAAACTTTCTACGGCCATTAACGGGCAATACCATTTCAACCTGAGCCCGCTCGCCAATAAACCGAGAGAAGTGGGTCGGCGTACGCAATACCCGATCCATGCCCGGCGAAGAAACTTCCAAGGTGTACTCAACCGGAATCGGATCTTGCTCATCCAACACCGCACTAACCGCACGGCTGACGGTTGCACAATCCTCCAAGACCACACCCTGCTCAGCATCAATATACAGGCGCAAAAAGCCCCCACCACGACGCGCCGAATACTCTAGGTCCCATAATTGGAAACCCAGACCGTGCACCACAGGTTCAAGCAGTTCGGTCAATCGCTCGCGCATTCCGACTCCTGCACAAATAAAAAAAGGGCCGGCGGCCCATTGATCGTGCTCAGTTCCATGCCTGCTACCGCAGCTCGACGGTAGCTTCCCTATGACAGGCCATAACAACCCTCATCGCCAGAACACACCCGAACAAGCCGGAAGTGCTCCACATCAGAAACCAAAAAGCCCCTTGAAGGGGCCCAAAACCTGACTATTCAGGACCTGGCCAAGACCAGGCGTTTGGTAGCGGGGGTAGGATTTGAACCTACGACCTTCGGGTTATGAGCCCGACGAGCTGCCAGACTGCTCCACCCCGCAACAGAGGCCGCGCATTCTAATGATGCAGGGGCATCTTTACAAGATAATTTAATGAGTGGAGCGTGCAAATGACTCGCGCCAAATACGGCAGACACAGCCCCATGGGCGATCAGGGGTTGGATGCAAATTCAAAGGAATGGCAAGGTTAACCGATGACGCGCGCGCACAGGTCAAGCAAGGCTCCAGGCAACAATCCTAGCACCAGCACCGCAAGACCATTAGCGCTGAGCACCCTGCGCAAGGCATAACCAGCTTGAATAGGGGTACTGTCTAACGGCGCATCAAAGTACATCACCTTAACCACACGAATGTAGAAGTAGGCGCCAATCACGGAGAAAAACACCGCAACGCCTGCTAACCATGTGTAGCCAATACCAATAATTGATTGAATGACCGCCAACTTGGCGGTAAAGCCCACAAACGGTGGCACCCCAGCCGTGCTGAAGATCAACATGGCCATGACCGCAGCGAACCACGGCGACTTCTTCGCCAGTCCCTTGAAGTCATCCAGTGCATCAGACTCGAATCCCTGACGGGATAACAACAGAATCACACCGAAGGAACCCACGGCGGTAAGCACGTAGGTCAGCGTGTAGAACATCGCTGCCTGATAGCCCTGCACCGTCCCCGCCAGAACCCCCAACAGGATGAAGCCCACGTGAGATATCGTGGAATACGCCAACATCCGCTTAATGTTGGTCTGTGCAATCGCGACCACATTACCAATGGCCATCGATAGCACAGCGAGCACCACCAGCATAGGACGCCACTGTTCGACCATACCACCCAAGCCATCCACCAACAGACGCATGGCCAGCGCAAAAGAAGCGATCTTAGGTGCAGACCCCACAAACAATGTCACCGCCGTTGGTGCACCGTGATACACATCGGGTACCCACATGTGAAATGGCACGGCACCAAATTTGAAGGCCACGCCCACCACCAGAAAGGCCAGACCGAAAGCCAGACCAAGACTGTTCACACCGATACTTGGAATTCGACTGGCAATTTGCGACAACTCCAACGTGCCGGTCACGCCGTATATCGTTGACATGCCGTACAACAACATGCCAGAGGCAATGGCACCCAGTACAAAATACTTCATGGCGGATTCTGCTGCGATGCCATTGTCGCGATCAAACGCCACCAAGCCATATAACGACAGCGACAGCAGCTCGACACCCAAATAAATGGTCAACAAACTGGCAGCGGAAATCATCACCATCACACCCAACATCGCAAACAAAGCCAGCACAAAGTACTCACCCTTGAATAGACCACGGCGCATTAAGTATTCACGTGAATACAACAAACTTAACGCCGTTGCTGCGTAGGTGGCCAACTTCAATATAGTGCCCATCTGATCAGCAACAAACGTTCCACTAAACGCCACCACTCGTTCAGTGACGCCATAACGAACAGTGATAAACGCAGCAACCAACAGCGACAACATCGACAAGCTGTATGTGATAATTCGCTGTCTATCGCTGAGAAAAAGATCTACCAACAGAATCACACATGCTGCGGCCAGCACGAAGATTTCTGGATAGGCGACTACGAAATTAAGGTTCGCTGACATGTTTTGCTACTGATCTGATTCTGTTACGAGCGCTGTTGCCAGTCCGTCTGTCTATTCATCACAAAGGTAAAGGCAACTTGGAAGTCATGACCTGTTGCACCAAGTGATCGATACTGGGCTTCATCACTTCCAGCAACGGTGCAGGCCACAACCCCAATGCCAGCACGGCTATTGCCAATACCGCCATCATAAGGAATTCACGTGCGTTGACATCTTCCACATGCGCGACGTGCTCGTTGGTGACGGTACCGAAAATCACCCGCTTGACCAACCACAAGGTATACGCCGCACCAAGAATCAAAGTCATCGCAGCCAGGAAGGCGTACCAGAAGTCAGCACGGAACGCCGCCAGAATTACCAGGAATTCACCAACGAACCCCGAAGTAGCAGGCAAGCCCGAATTGGCCATAGCAAATAATACGAAGAACGCTGCAAAGATCGGCATCTTATTGACTACACCACCATAGGCGCTGATCTCCCGACTGTGTACACGGTCGTACATGACGCCCACACCCAAGAACATGGCTCCTGAAATCAATCCGTGAGAAATCATTTGCACCATGGCGCCATCCAAACCCATGGCAGCCCCCTGAGTTGAACCTGTAACGCGATAAATATCCCAAACTAAGAAAGAACCCAACGTCACAAAACCCATGTGTGCAATCGACGAATAGGCAATCAACTTCTTCATGTCTTGCTGAACCAATGCCACAAAACCGATATACACCACCGCAATCAACGATAAGGAAATCATCAACCAATCAAGTTCACGACTGGCGTCCGGTGCAATTGGTAACGAAAATCTCAAGAAGCCATAGCCACCCATTTTCAACATGATCGCCGCCAGAATCACAGAACCACCGGTGGGCGCTTCCACGTGAGCATCCGGCAACCAGGTATGCACCGGCCACATGGGTACCTTCACTGCAAAAGCCAGCAAGAAAGCGACAAAGATCAACACCTGCTCATCCAGTGTCAATCGCATCGCTTGAAAAGCTGCAATTTCAAAACTACCTGATTGCAAGTGCATATAGATCAGTGCAACCAGCATGAACACCGAACCTAGGAAGGTGTACAAAAAGAACTTGATCGTGGCATACACACGGCGAGGACCACCCCAGATACCGATGATGATAAACATCGGTATTAGCATCGCTTCCCAGAACACATAGAACAACAACGCATCAAGGGAGGCGAACACACCAACCATCAATCCTTCCAAAATCAGGAAGGATGCGTAGTACTGGGTCTGCTTGTTTTCTATGGCAGTCCAGCCCGCCAGCACCACAAAGGGTGTGATAAACGTGGTCAACACCACCAACGGCATGGCAAAACCATCCACACCAAGGTGATACGTAGCATTAAAGGCATTAATCCATTCGCGATGTTCCACGAAC
>CANGJP010000079.1 GCA_947454465.1 Pseudomonadota bacterium | reverse complement strand
TCAGCTGACCGTAATCTAAATCCGCCATGTGCGTACACACTTGATTCAAAAAGTGACGATCGTGGCTGATGATGATCATCGTGGCGTTGTAACTATTAAGCGTATCTTCCAACCAACGAATGGTATTGATATCCAGGTTGTTAGTCGGTTCATCTAGCAGCAACACATCGGGCGTAGAAAATAATGCCTGCGCCAACAACACACGCAACTTCCAACCTGGTGCCACTTCGCGCATCGGGCCATTGTGTAATGAAGGATCAATGCCCGCTTCGGTCAGCAATGATGCTGCACGCGACTCGGCATCGTAACCACCATACTCCGCAAACTTAGCTTCCAATTCTGCCGCACGCATATAGTCGTCATCACTGGCCTCAGGATTGGCATAAATGGCATCGCGCTCGGTCATGGCTTGCCACATTTCCACATGCCCCATCATCACCACATCGATAACGCGATGATCTTCATAACCGAATTGATTTTGGCTCAACTTACCCATACGCAAGCCAGGCTGCAGCATCACCTCACCAGAGCTTTGTTCTAAATCACCGCCCAGAATTTTCATGAACGTGGACTTACCGCAACCATTGGCACCGATTAGGCCATAGCGATTGCCATCCACGAACTTGGCAGTGACGTTTTCAAACAGCGGCTTGGCGCCGAACTGCATGGTGATATTGGCAGTAGAGAGCATGGATTCAATTACCAAACATGAAGGAACGATCACGCAACCACTTTAAGGAAGGGTGACGCAAAAAATACAACAGGAAGGCAACGGCAACGCCACAGCGCCTACCGAGCCAAGGGCGCGCATTCTAGCCGGATGCAGAGGTGATGCGCACAATCAATTTGGCCCAGAGTGGGCTAGATCACCCCATCACGCGCTATTGGCGCGTTTTCCCAACAACACCAAGGCCAAAAAGGTAACCAACCCAGCTGCCGACAGATAGTAGCCTACGTACTGCAATCCATAATTGTCCCCCAGATACTTGGCGATATAAGGCGCGAACGAACCACCGAGAATGCCGGCCAGATTGAACGTCAGCGATGCACCTGTGTAACGTACGGCAGTGGGAAACAATCCCGACAGCGACGTACCGATTGGCCCGTAAGTCAGCCCCATCAATCCTAATCCCAAACACAGGAATACCAATACCGAGGTCACGGTGCCAGCGGCAAATAACGGTTGAAACACCAAGCCAAAGATCATCACCAACCCCGAGGCGCTTATTAACATAGTGCGATTGCTGTACTTATCGGCAATCACCGCCGATAGGGGAATAGTCAGCGCAAAGAACAACACCCCCATCATTTGCAGAATTAAAAACTGCTGACGGCTGTACCCCAGCACCGTGGTACCCCAACTGAGCGTAAACACCGTCATCAAATAAAACACCACAAAGGTGGCGACTGCCGATAACGTCCCCAGCACTAAAATGCCCGTATGTTGTGTCAGCACGGTCAACATCGGCAACCGCACCCGCTCGTTGTTTTGCATGGCTTGTTGGAACGCGGGGGTTTCTTCTAACTTCAAACGCACATACAGGCCTACAAATACGAGCAATGCACTAGCCAAGAACGGCACCCGCCATCCCCAACTGAAAAACTGCTCATCGCTGATCGTCTCACTTAACAGCAAAAAAATACCGGTGGAACACAAAAAACCCAACGGCGCACCTAACTGTGGAAACATCCCAAACCATGCACGCTGATGCGGTGGCGCATTCTCGGTCGCGAGCAACACCGCACCGCCCCATTCACCGCCCAACCCTAGACCCTGACCAAATCGACACAGTGCTAATAACAATGGTGCCGCCACACCGATCGACTCATAAGTCGGTAATACACCAATCACCACCGTCGACAAACCCATGGTGAGCAACGCTGCCACTAATGTCGCCTTGCGACCAATGCGATCACCAAAATGACCAAATAACGCCGAGCCCACGGGTCTGGCAAAAAATGCCAGCGCAAACGTGGCCAGCGATTGCAGCGTCGCGGTAGCAGGATCGCCTTTGGGAAAGAACAACTGCGGAAACACCAACACCGCTGCCGTGGCATAAATATAAAAATCGAAAAACTCGATCGTGGTGCCAATCAGGCTGGCAAACAGGACATGACGCGTTGAATTACCTGAGGGAGCAGGAAAGTAAGCTTGAGCCATGAAGGGAATGTCCGGTAAGGGTGATCGTTGATGATTCTCGCATGAATGATCATGAATCGGGACGACAGATCGGAATGGCAACGCCCTCAGAGGTTGTCGGGATGAATCCCGACCTACACATCATCCTTGTCGGGATGAATCCCAGCCCACGCATTAGATTTGTTAGGTTAGAGCCTGACCTTCGGTATCGTTATACTGTGTAACTGAAGTAGGTCGGGATTCATCCCGACAACCCACAATCGAAAAACTGACATCCGTTGAACCGCAACCGCGTCCTCCATCGACTCTGACACCCACCTCGCCTTTATTCACGCTACACCAACCAACACTGCAACAAGGCTTTTCAACTCATGGCGCAAAAATTCTACGTGGTCTGGGCAGGTCGACACACCGGCGTCTTTGACGACTGGGCCACCACCCATCAATCCGTCGATAAATTTGCGGGTGCAAAATACAAGGCCTTTGCCACGCGTGCCGAAGCCGAACAAGCCTTTGGTGAAGACAGCAGCGCACACATCGTGCGACGTGCAAACAACACATCCAACCCCACTAAAGCCGAACGCAGCGCCGCACACACCGCCCATCAATACGATGTCAGCATTTACTGCGATGGCGCGTGTGAACCCAATCCCGGTAATGCCGGTTCTGGCATCGTTGTGTATCGCAATGGCGTCCTGTCTGATTTGTGGTATGGCCTGTACAACCCACAAGGCACTAACAACACCGCAGAACTGAATGCACTGCATGAAGCCTTGGGTTTGGCTGAAACTGAACTGAACTTAGGTCACAGCGTCGAAATATGCAGCGACTCTAAATACGCCATTAACTGCATCAGCGTATGGGCACCCAACTGGGAAAAGAAAGGCTGGCAGAAAAAAGACGGCGAGATCAAAAACCTCAACCTCATCAAAGACAGCTACGCCATACATCAGCGCATCAAAGATCAGGATTTCCAGCTCACCCACGTTGCCGCACACGTGGGCACCGAAGGCAACGAATTAGCCGATCGCATGGCCATGCACGGCGCAGTGACGCAAACCACTGAGCTCAAACGCTACGAAGGTGATCTTAATATTGATACGCTGTTGAAGATGAAGCGGGGCTGAGCTGCTACTTATCCCAGCCATTAAAAACCTGCTTCAATCGCTCAATAGTGTGCCGCCACTTAGGCGCGGTCGGTTGACATACAGTGTTCTGGTTACCAAATAAGCCAATCTCATTGAATGCTTTATCCTCAGGTACAGAGTGAAGCCAATCAACCCGAACAAAATACTCGGCCTTATCTGGATCGTCGGCGTCTCTTTGGTAATTCCCACCAAACTTAAGTAGTTCGCGAGCAGGTTTTTCATCTTTATCTGTATGAATTACAAACTCTTTAAACGTCACAACCCTTTCAGTCACTCGCCCCACACCAACATAACCAGATTTGGGAATCTTTACCCATACCCTATCTCCGGGTGAAAGCAACTTCAGTGTCTGGCTGTACCAACTACCACCGCCACCACTTATAAAACCGTAATGACGAGCGTCCTCCCAGCTACGATGATTCATATCGCCAAAAGAAACATAAAATTCTCCATTCCATGGCTCTTTATCACCACCAATGTGCTTGGGTGATATGGAAGCGTTTACCTGTGTTTCGCCAGGGTCAATCAACCAAGCCCGACTCAGCAACTTATCGGAACCATATTGAAATACTTGGAAAAATATTGCATTGATCGGAATATCACGCTGATTGAGATAATTTAGAATTCTTTCGGTGGAATCATCTAACTCGGAAGCAACCAATATTATCTGGTGTGCCTGGTTCAACATTTCCTCATCCAAATCGACACCAAAGTGATGTTTGAATGCCTGATCAAGACTACCACCTTTAGAAAAACGCTAATAAATCTGCTGGATACGATCAGCAGTAAGACCGTCAACCCATGAAGCATAATCTAGTGCCTGCGCCACAATCTCACGTGGTGTTCGGCTTCGCTTCAGCTCAATCAAGACCAAAGAAGCATCGGGAGCAATAGCAAGAAGATCTATCCTGCCACCTAAACCAGTTTGTTCCTGGCGACCAATAAGCATCCATTCTGCTGAAAGAATACTTGGCTCACGAATAATCATGTCTTCCAGTTGTTGTTCGCTTATTAATTTAGTTTTTGTTAGCAGCAAAGGCTGCTCAGCTACTTTCCAAATAGCATGTTTGATCGGCATTTCAAGTTTCTCTTAGAGTAAGACATTATTTTTGATACTAGCAGTACGGTAAGATGCGATGTCAATCAGTAAATAAATTATAAATTAAAATCCCTCAATCCATAGGTCAGATAATGCGATGATGCGCGCATGAATTCCTTTACTGACCTGAATCTCAGCCCGCCACTACTCAAAGCACTGGCCGAGCTTGAATATACCGAGATGACACCCGTACAGGCGGCAAGCCTGCCCGCCATTCTAGAGAAGCGCGATGTGCTGGC
>CANGJP010000078.1 GCA_947454465.1 Pseudomonadota bacterium | reverse complement strand
ATAGCGTGGTACAAGCCCTGTACGACCAATTTCGTCTACATATTGGCCTAGAGTAGTCTTATCCAAAGAACTTGCTGGTAAAGTAATCAATGCTTTTATACGCTGCTCCAACTCGAGCAAAGCATTGCGGAATGCCAATAACCTGACCCGTTGAGTCCCTTCTTGACCAATCGGATCGACAAGACGCCAATTGACGATAACAGGCTGACCTTGCCATTTTGGAGCCACAGCTTCCGGAAACACCGAACCTAAAATAATAATGAGATCTATTCGCGGTGGGGTAAGGTCTGAAAACTGCCCCCAACCCTTAGGTTGAAGACCTGACGTAGGTAACTTCATCATTTCGAGCAGAGCCAGCGCCTTTGGATGCATCACCGCTTCTGGATATAAACCTGCACTATAGGCATTAAACCGGCCCTCGCCCCAGTGCCTCAATAATGACTCGGCCATGAGGCTCAGCGTCGCATTAGCTCGACATAAAAACAACACGTTGCAGGGATTGTCTGACATCACGCCTAAACCTATTACCTTAACAACAAAGTCTGTTGTCTTAATTTAATCCAACATTGTTACTTTCTATACCCAACCTGTGAGTTTAGCGAAACTTTTTTTGTACATGACGTCATACAAATAGAACACAAAATATTCAACAGATAGACATATTTCATTCAACGAATGGACACATTGAGATCATAGATTGTGTGACAGGCTTCACAAGTGGAACCCTCTTAATTGTCACCACTGACACCAGACCACACTCCTTAACGTCATCAGATCAAAGGTTAGACCCATGCAAAAGAAATTACTGACTTTAATGATTGCGGCTGTAATTGCACAAATGGGTACAGCTCAAGCCGCACCTATACTACTTGCTACAGGAAGCCTGACCGGTACGTCAGACCTGTCTGGCCTTACGGGTACTCTAGAAAATGGCCTCTCTGGCAACATATTGGGCGGTCTAGGCTCGGGCTTGGCTTGGGCCGGTGGCAACACCTTCTTGGCTTTACCAGATCGAGGCCCCAACGCAACCAGCTACACAGGTGGCACGGCAGTTGATAACACCACCTCTTACATCAGCCGTTTTCATACGGTGAGCATGAGCCTAACGGCCACACCGACAGGCACCCTCCCATTTAGTCTGACTCCAACCCTTACCGGCACTACTTTGCTGTATAGCCCAACGGCATTAACCTACGGCGCTACAGCAGGCCTACCCAGTGCAATTCCTACGGTCAATACCAGTAACCAGTTTTTCTTCACGGGCCGTTCAGATGGATTTGGCACAGGTAATTCATTGAATGTAAGTAATGCACGCCTAGATCCAGAGGGTATTCGAGTTTCAGCCGATGGCTTGAGCGTATTTATCAGTGATGAATACGGTCCTTATGTGTATCAGTTCAATCGAATTACGGGTGAAAGAACTCGCACCTTTACCCTACCTAGCAACCTTGCTGCTCCAAATTTGAGTTCATCTGGAAATACTGAAATCACTGGCAATACAACGGGCCGCGTTGCAAATAAAGGCATGGAAGGCTTGGCCATCAGCCCTGATGGCACTAAGTTGATTGGCTTTATGCAAAGCCCGCTGATTCAAGACGGCGGAGACGGCGGCAACATGAATCGCATTGTGACCATCGACATTGCCAGCGGTGAAACGCATCAATATGCCTATGACAATCACTTAAGCGATACCAATAAAAACTACAACAGTAGCGAAATTGTCGCCATCAATGACCATGAATTTATGGTGCTTGAGCGTGACGGTAAAGGTTTAGGAGATGGCTCAACTGCCGTAGTGAAACGCATCTACAAAATTGATCTGACGGGTGCTACCGATGTATCGAGTATTTCTGGTGCAAGCAACTTACAACCCTATGCAGTTAACATTAACAAAACTCTAGTGTTGGATATCAAGGCCGCACTTAACGCTAATGGGATTACAGACGCAAACGTCCCTGCGAAGATTGAAGGCTTATCCTTTGGTGAAGATGTGATTGTCAATGGACAAACATTACACACACTGTGGATCAATAATGACAACGACTTTCTCCCCACTGTAGCTGGCACGAATAATTTCTATGTATTCGGCTTGTCTGATACCGACCTAGGCGGTTCAAACAATTTTGTTAATCAAAGTATCGCGCCCGTCCCCCTTCCACCAGGCCTGCCATTACTGGGCTCTGCCTTGCTCGGACTCGGCGCACTGACTCGTCGTCGTAAGGTTAAGTAAAACGCAGCATCAGTTCATCTCATCCGTGACCCAAACTTAAAAGGTAACCATCATGAATCGTAACAACGTTTTTAAAGCTGCCGTGCTAGCCGGTATCGGCCTGACAAGCATACTGGCAACTCAGAGCGCCTCTGCTGCTATGCTGATTACTGAGGTCAATCCAGCAGGCAGTGGAACTACATCGGGTTACGCAGCAGACTGGTTTGAACTGACTAACACCGACTCCAGCGCCGTGGATATCACTGGCTGGAAGATGGATGACAACAGCTTCAATGCTGCTAATAGCGTTGCATTACAAGGTGTGACGAGCATCCTTGGGGGGCAGTCAGTAATCTTTCTAGAAACCACTGCCACAGATAGCACCTCAGTCAACACCGTATTTAATAACTTTAAATCTGCGTGGTTTGGTAGCAATGTGCCCTCTAGCTTGGTTCTAGGGTATTACTCCGGCAGCGGCGTTGGTCTAGGCACAGCCGGCGATGGCGTGATTGTGTTTAATGGTAGCACCCAAATGGCCAAGGTCATCTTTGGTGCAGCCACCGCAGGAAAAACCTTCGACAACACTGCCGGATTAGATAACACAACCATCAGCACCGTGAGCGCAGCGGGTGTCAATGGTGCATTTCTTTCAAACAATGGCGCTGAAACGGGCTCACCTGGCGTCGCTCCTGTGCCAGTACCAGCAGCAGGTTGGATGCTACTCAGTGGTCTCGGTAGCCTCGGCATACTGAGCAAACGAAAAAAAAGCGCTAAATAAAATTAGACTAACCTCGGTGTCTGGTCTAATTGCCGGCCACCGAGCATGCCTCATGTATCAGTGATCAACATTAACAATTAAATCATCGAAAACAGATTTTAAGTCGACTTTAAATCAATGCCATATTGCTTCACCGCCTGTTATGGCCATGTGTGTAGGTACAAGCCCCGCAACATTACGCTCAACCATAGAGCGGTAAGACAATTCGAGATTATTCACAAACAAAGGCATATTAAATAACGCAGAATGCTTTACTTGATATTCCAACTTGATTTTTATATCTGATAATTTATCTGCATTCTGTGCTATTGCAATTGCAGTATGGATATAAGCATGAAAATCATACGTGACCAATTCAGGCAAACCGAGAGTAGTCAACATACTACCAGCAACGCGACTGGCGAAGGATCGGCCAGAGTAAGTAACAATGGGTAAACCCATCCATAAGGCATCACGAGCAGTAGAATGAGAATTATATGGGAAGGTATCCAAGTAAAGATCAGCCAAACGGTGCCGTGATAGATGATCAGGACGCGAATCAGCAAATTTAGCAAAAACAAGCCTAGAGGGATCAACGCCATTCTGCAATGCAAAAGCTTGCATATTAGTAATCGCCACATCGAGGGGTCGCTGCAACCATAAAACAGAATTATCAACCGAACGCAAAACTTCAAGCCAAGCCTGCATTATTTTTGGAGTAATACGCTGAGCGCTATTAAAACAACAAAAAACGAAAGCAGATTCAGGAAGACCTTGTTGGCGTCGATCAGTAGATAGTACGGGTGGTAATGTTTTGGTATCAGTTGGAAAAAAACTATGTTCCAACTGCACCACCCGCTCAGCATAAGCAGTCACAGCGTCCTCAGGTATCACATACCGATCAGCAATGAGATAATCTATCCAAGATGCACCCATGGTACTGGCGAACCCAAGAAACGAAATCTGTATAGGAGCGACTCTAGCAGCCATAACTTCGGGGCGACTACCCGTTGTATAGCCCGCAAGATCAACAATAATATCTAGATTAAGACCATTAATTTGCTCTACCAATGTCAATGAATCGAGGGCCGACATCCCGATGAAATGCTCGACATTATTTTTCAAGCGATCCAGCACAGTTCCTTTTGGATGCTCAGACAAAGACAAACAAAATATTTCGAAATTATTTATATCATGAAGCTCAATCACCTCAACGATCGACATTCCAACCGGATGCTCGCCGAAGTCAGGGGATAAATATCCAATTTTCAATCGACGTCCAGTTTTCGGGTGCGAACCATTAGCAAAAGCAGATGGTTTAATATTGATACGCTTAATTAAATCCTGAGCATGATTAACCGCACATTGATAGTGTATTTGTGGACTATCAGAAAGCTGCAACACCATATCAATTGGTACTAATTGACCTTCACCCCATAACTCCATCAGATCATTCCATGCATTTTCGATGGAATTAAAATCCCAAACAGCGCACTGCGCCCCTAGTAGCGCGCCCAAAAACTGCGGATTGCTAGGATTTAGAGCAAACGCTTCTTGGAATTGAATTAGAGCTAAATCAACTTTTTTATTACCATACAACACATTACCTTTATTAAAATAAGCATCTGCATTTCTCGAATCAATCAAGATTGCAGCATCGAAAGCCTCTAATGCTTTGCGATGATCCTTCATATCAGAATAGACATTACCTAGAGTTATCAAAGCAGAACAATT
>CANGJP010000077.1 GCA_947454465.1 Pseudomonadota bacterium | reverse complement strand
TGAGCTTCGCTTTGTGTTTATCACGTCTGATGCAAAAGTACTCGCTGCCAGCGAGCGCCCTGCTGATGCGGTGGCTGCTTCAGTGACGGACACGGCTGTATGGATTAAAGTCCATGCACTTGAGCACGGTAAGTGCGTGCGCTGCTGGCAAAAGCGGGCTGATGTCGGGCAGCACACACAGCATCCTGAGTTGTGCGGACGTTGTGTTGCTAACGTGGGCGAAGTCGGTGAGGATCGTCGTTATGTCTGAATCTGGATCCACTGATTATTCGGTGCACCGGTCTTGGTTTTCCAGGCTGCTACAGGCTGCTGATGAGGGGGCGTCAAACTGGATGTGGCTATCGGGTATCGTGATTGCATTGGATCAGATTACCAAAGCCTTGGTAGCGAGAAGTTTAGAGCTCTATCAGACCGTCGAGCTGTTGCCGATACTAAATTTGACACACCTGCATAACACAGGAGCGGCATTCAGTATGCTGGCGGGTGCGACAGGTTGGCAGCGCTGGTTTTTTACCGTCCTCGGATTGGGTGTGAGTGCCATGTTGATCATTTGGCTGCGTCGTATCCACCGTAACGAACAGACACTGCTAGCGTTAGGCTTATCCCTGATTCTCGGTGGCGCATTGGGTAACGTCATTGATCGGATCTGGCTGGGGTACGTAATCGATTTCATTCATGTTCATTGGGACAGTGTTGGGTTTAGTTTCGCTGCGTTCAATGTCGCGGACAGTGCGATTAGTATCGGTGCGGCCTGTCTGTTACTGGATTCGTTTTTCGAAGGTCGCAAGTCAGTCGCTGTGGAAAATAAGGATAAGTAATCAATGCAAATTCTGCTCGCCAATCCCCGTGGCTTTTGCGCTGGTGTGGATCGCGCTATAGAAATTGTTGAGCGCGCGATTGAGTTATTTGGCGCACCGATTTATGTGCGCCATGAAGTTGTGCATAACCGTTATGTGGTGGATCAACTGCGTAAGGCGGGTGCTGTGTTTGTCGAAGAATTGCGCGACGTGCCCGATCATTGCTATGTGATTTTCAGTGCTCATGGCGTGTCCCGAGCGGTTCAGGAAGAAGCCAAGGGGCGTGGTCTTAAAGTATTTGATGCGACCTGCCCGTTGGTGACGAAGGTGCATATGGAGGTCACGCGTTATGCGCGTGAAGCGCGTGAGGTCATTCTGATTGGCCATGCGGGGCATCCTGAGGTGGAAGGCACCATGGGGCAGTTCGATGAGGCGTTTGGGGGGCGAATCTATTTGGTAGAAACACCCGAAGACGTGGCGAAGTTACCAATTACTGACCCTTCGCGATTGGCGTTTGTTACGCAGACGACGTTGTCTGTAGATGACACTCAGAAAGTGGTAGAGGTGTTGAAGCAGCGGTTTCCTGCTCTAAGCAGTCCGCGTAAAGAAGATATTTGTTATGCCACGCAGAATCGACAAGATGCGGTGAAGCATTTGGTAGAACACTGTGATTTGATTTTAGTAGTGGGTTCACCAAGCAGTTCAAATTCCAATCGGCTTCGTGAAATTGCTGAAAAGGCAGGTATACCTGGTTACTTAATTGACGGTCCAGATGATCTGCGTGAAGAATGGTTCGTTGGTAAGCAGAAGGTTGGCTTAACTGCTGGAGCGTCTGCTCCAGAAATTCTGGTCCAGCGTGTGGTGGCCAGAATTCGCGAATGGGGTGGAGAACTTCCAGTGGAATCGGAAGGTCAGATTGAGCGAGTGATGTTTAGCCTGCCGCGCGAGTTGCGGCCCCTTCAGTCGTAACCGAAGCTTGTGTTACGCGCAACACATAACTGGCCGTGCCTGTCTTCGGTTCAGACCAGCTCACAATGATCACGTACTGTGCTGGCAGTGTTGTGTGATCTAACCAGATCCGTGCACTGCCGTTGGTAAGTTGTTGTTCAACTTTGTCCTGCCAGCATGCCACGAGTGCAGTGGTGTTACCTGTTTTGCTGGATTTGGGGTCGCAGTTCGCGCCCAAGATGGTTTCATAGTTGTGCTTGATGTTGGCATCGATACGAATTTTGGCGGCAATTTCTTGAGCCAGTTGCACCGCACGCTCGTGTAATCGACCGCCTCGTACAATGTTTTGCCGCTGCGCGTACAAACTGGCTATGCCAATGACGCAACTGGTCATGAATAGGGCGATAAGAATATTTTTCCTCAGCGTTATGCCGGATGATTTCAAAATCGGAGCTTGAGTGAATGGATTCATGACGTGATTGTGGTAGACATTGCCTAAGCTTACACGTACTTAGCTGAGGCTAACAGGGCAGCTTAGGGGGCGATTGCTGGCATCTACACTGGACTGTCTGGGGCGCCCAGTGTGACTAATGATGATGGCGCGCGCCGCACGGCTGCCGCGTTGATCACAAAAGACGATGGTGCCATTGACTGAACCCTGCGCGATGGGTCGAAAGCTGAAAGTGCTGCGGTTGGAGCGGATGCTGATGTTTTGGCTGGCGTTATAAATGTGCAAAATTGGTTCATTGCTGTCACGCTGAGCCGGTTCATCGCGATCCAGATTTTCAAAAACAATCCATCCACTGGACCATGAATCTGCCGTGTTGTCGCAGCTTTGTCCTGATTTACTTCTGCAAAGTGAAACGACGCTGTTGCGCTTGATGGACTCATTACGTGCTAAAAAAATTGAGTGCCAGAAATCGTTGACTGTGCTGCGTCTGAGTGTGTTTTGACGCATTTCCGTTAATGAGGGACCAGCGAGCGTAATGCAAATGACAACGATTGAAATCGTGACGATCAATTCAATGAGGGTAAATCCTTGCTGAGTGTAGTGACGAGCGACATCCATGTTGGCTCCTTACCACAGTGATCCGTTATGCTGTGGTGAGGGCAGATTAGGTTGGTTTTGATCATCTCTGATCTTCCATTTCTGGTTATCCAAGCCAGAAATGTCATGGCTTCAAAACCAGTTATAGTTGAAGCTGATGCTGATGCGATCTGTTTTAGATTGATTGGGCGGGACTTCGTGACGTAACCAGCTTTCGAACAGCACCAATTTGCCTGCTTCGGCGGGTACGACAAACCAAGGACGTTGTTCGGCTTTGCAGTCAATGCGACGGGGTGGGGCTGCCATGAATCGGTCCAAGCGCGGATCTTCAAATTTGATGGCGGAGCAGCCCTTGGGCGCCTGAACATAGTAAGTGCCACTGATGGTAGAAAGCGGATGCAGGTGCAGGCTATGCACCACCTGCCGCGGCATGATGTTGACCCAGCAGTCAGTCATGGCAAGCGGTCGTTCGTCTAGGTCGAGGCCCAGTGCGCGGACGTAGTTGGCGACGTGGCGGTTAAGTTTGCGCTCAAGTTTTGCAAACGTAGGGGAAAATTGCTGCATACGGCAGACCGAATTATAAGAGGTATAGCCGCCCGGGTAGTTTTTTGATGACCAGCGTTGACCGGCCACGTCATCTCGCGCTAATTGCTGACACTCCAACAACAACTGGCGGTTAAAGGTCGGCCAGTCTTTCTCGGCCAGCTTGGCGGTGTGGATTAGGGTCGGAAATAGGGCTTTGATAGTCATTGGACAAGGCTAAACCTTCGCCTCGATACTGGGAAGCCTTATTGAGGCATTCATTTGTCTTTTCCCGAGGCGTGCGAATCCGTATACTGCGCGCCCCTGTGTGAAGCACGACGGGCCGGTGTAGCTCAGCTGGTAGAGCAGCGCATTCGTAATGCGAAGGTCGTAGGTTCGACTCCTATCTCCGGCACCACTTGGATATCTTGAAGATGCCAAGCTGGTTTTAAAAATAAATAAAAACATGTATTTATATGGCTTTCTGAGAAAAATATTTCAGTCTTGTTCTCAGATTCCAAGCTGCGTATCGCTTCAGGTGTCTGGCGCTATGAACCCGAAGCAATGAATAACAATCAACCTGACCCTAATCACACACACTCTCTCTCTCCTAGGTGCCTTCGCTGATTTGTAGACAAAGGTAAGTAATACCGTGAAGTAGGAGGGGTGGTGCGAGTCTAGAAAGACGGAGTGCTTAACGCGCTTCGCTTAGAGTAATGCGGGTGCTGGGATTGGTGGTGTGTTCTGCTGGCACTAGGGTTGTGTACGTTACGACTTTAAGTTGCAGTTTGAACGATGTGTTGACGGTTCTATCAGCAAGGTAACGAACTACTGTCACTAATCCGAAGCATCAAGATGGAATACGGTCAAATTATTCTTAGCTAGAGCGCCAGTGGAGATTGTTGAAGCGACGCACCGAAAAAGGGGTCGAGCAAGATTAGCCGAGCAAGAGGGTTAAGATGCTTAAAGACGAATAGTGTGTATTGCTCTAAGTGTGTTGGTGAGAATGACTTTAGATGAGGTTCTGAAAAAGTATCCGTTTAGTGCTGTTCATAAAAGAGTCACAAAATTTTAATTACTTTGTAGTCTCGAAACTAGAAAGTGGCTTTTATACATGCTGTCCTGATGCATTGAGACCTAATAATTAGACTGACTGCGGCTGATGAGTTCTAGTACTGACATGACTCTAAGTTGCAACTGTGAAATATATGGCGATTGTTTGCTATTTCATTCTAAATTTAGGTATCCGCACTAGGGTGGCTGTACCAGCTGATATTTAGTTCTAGAGCATCATTGCATGACTGATCGATCATCGAAGCGACCTATTAAGTTGCGTAGTGTTTTTATTTCAGATGTTCATCTGGGTAGTCGCAGTTGTCGTATTGAATATCTCCACGATTTTCTCAAGCAGGTAGATACAGAATATTTGTATCTCGTGGGTGATATTGTTGATTTGTGGAGTATGAAGCGTAGTTTTTTTTGGCCCCAAGCTCACAACAATGTAGTTCGATTAATATTATCTAAGGCAAAACAGGGTACAAATGTAATCTACATCCCTGGAAATCATGATGAGGTATTTCGTGATTTTGTTGGGCATGATTTCGGTAATCTTCAGGTAAGACGTAACGCGATCCATACCACGGCTGATGGCCGTAATATATTGGTTTTGCACGGTGATGAGTTTGATAGTGACATTAAATGTGCTGCCTGGTTGGGGTTTGTAGGTCACCATGCTTATGAAGCGATTTTATCCCTCAATCGACGAGTTAACTGGTTGCGGGGTCAGTTAGGATTTCCGTATTGGTCGCTTGCCGCTTACTTGAAAAGTAAAGCAAAAACCGCAGTGAAGTATATCGAACGCTTTGAGCATTCTGCTGTAGATGCGGCCAAGCGTCGCGGATTAGATGGCGTATTGTGCGGCCATATAC
>CANGJP010000076.1 GCA_947454465.1 Pseudomonadota bacterium | reverse complement strand
TAGCGTGCTGAGCAACGCGTACTTGACCACAGTGAGTAACGGCTATGGTGCCAATACATGGTTCGGTGCTACCACTCCAACCACGAACATTGCGCCAAATCCATTGAGTGCTGTGGGTTCCAGTGCAAACTTCTATGCGATCGTCAGTAACGGTAGTACGGCTGGTAATAAGAATTGGGCGTTCACCTTGAACGATGTGACCATGGATACCGTGGGTAACTTGAACTACACCTCTGCACCTCCAGTACCTGTCCCAGGTGCCGCTTGGTTGCTGCTGTCGGGTCTGGGTGGATTGGGTGTGATTGGTCGTAAGAAGAAAACTTCTTAATAGACCTTGGGGCATTGAGGGGTAACCCTCGGGTCATGACTCGGTATCTAGTTTGATGTGTCAACTGGGTGCCGAGTCAAACTGATTTAAGGCTGAAGACGTTTTAGTGATTGTCATCTTTGGTTTTGGTGGTTGTCGGTCTTCAGAGTAAGTGTTGAGCACGGATTGATTGGATTTTAACTTTGCGAGCCTAAACGCTCATTTTTGAGGAACAGGGTATGACTTCATTTAAGTCTTTCTTATCTCGAGTTCAGTTTTGTGTCGTCATGGGCGCCGCATTGAGTGCGTCGAGTGCCTTTGCAGATACACTAAACCTTAATTATGAGGCAACGGCTTCGGCACCTACTGGTACGGTCATTAATTCGTCGATCAATAACTTGTCGCCAAATGGTGCTTACAGCTACTCAAAGGATTTTGCGAGTAATTTGGCCACTATACCGGGATCGATTTTTGACTTTTATGATGACTATGTGTTCACGATCAATTCATCGATTGTCAGCTCAATCACGGCAACCATTGATCTTGCTACCATAAAGAAAATCGAGAATCTCGATGTTCGTCTTTTTAGTTGGACGGGTACGGTTGAGCAAACTCTAAATCAGGTAACGATTGGCACGCCTTCGGCTACGCCCATCCAGGCGACCACATCTCCCATTGTTAGCGGTGTTTCTAATATCGGGCAGGTTGCAGTCCTTGCTCAAACTAGTTTGGCTGCCGGTACATATGTGTTGCAAGTTCGCGGTATCGTCAGTGGTGACGTGGGCGGCAGCTATACGGGTACCTTGAATGTGGCGTCTCCAGTGCCTGTCATGGGTGCTTTGCCGCTGCTGTTGTCCGGACTGGGCATGCTTGGCTTGATGGGTCGTCGCCGCCTGACCGCTTAATCATTCTAAAGAGTCTGTCTTTATTGACCCACCAGTCTTCAATGGCTGGTGGGTTTTTGTATTTCCGGTGGGTATGTATTGACGCTATGTCTTAATCGAATAGGCTTAAGTTTTATGCGCAGTGACCGATACTTGACGCCATTAAGTGAAGTCATTGGGGTTGATGGATGGATGTAGGTGATATCTCGAAAGCACAGGTGAGAATATGTTGAGTGATGTGTTGCAACTGCGTTGCAATTAAAATCTTTTCTATTGAACATACCTGTTCGAATGCATCGTAGGTACTGCGATGAGTGTCACATATCCATAGTAAATATAGGCTATGATCATTCTTCTGATCATTCGCCTTATCATTCACGGGTGTGAGTGTTGTGTGCAATGAATTAGATGAATATGGATAAGTTGAAGGCTGCAGCTGTAACAAATAAAACATGTCATGTGTTTGAACGTGGCTAACCTGCAGTAAACGAATTGAGATGGCTTTTTAATGACTGTGTTTGATGGCCCTGTTTAACGTGTCGAGTGACAAGGGTCGCTGGATTGTCAGGAGTGTAACGCGATGGTAAGAAGAAAAATTTCTTGTGATGCTGTTTCGAGTTCTAAGATGAATGGCTGGCTTGGATACTGTTTATCCGCATGGGTCTTACTTGCATTCACCTCGTTTGCTCACGCTGAAGACGCGCCGTATCAGATTCAACCTGGCGATATTTTGCAGGTCTCTGTTTGGAAAGAAGCTGACTTACAGGCTGAAGTGTTGGTCAGGCCTGACGGTGGCATTTCCTTTCCGTTGGCAGGCGATTTAATGGTCAGTGGCTTGAGCGTCGCTCAGACGGCGGATCTGATCAGTAAGAAGATTGAGCGTTATATTCCTGATCCCGTGGTGACGGTGGCCACCAAGCAAATCGGCGGCAATCATATCTATGTGCTGGGCAAAGTGAATCGTCCTGGCGAATTCCCTTTTAGTAAATCACTGGATGTGATGCAGGCTCTCAGTTTGGGAGGGGGTACCACGCCCTATGCCTCATTGTCAGACATTCGTATTTTGCGTCGTGACGAATCCGGTCAACCGATTGCGATTCGATTCGATTACAGTTTGATCGAGAAGGGCAAGGCCCTTGAAACCAATATCGTGTTGCGCAGTGGCGACACGGTTGTGGTGCCGTAAATTAGGGCTGTGGTGCGTCTTTAGATATTCGCATGATGAACCGAATGGCCCGCATCCTCGTTTCAACGTCTTGGTTGATGGCAACAGGTGCGGTCGTGCCGGTTTATGCGGGCGCTTGGACTGCAGCAGGTCGAACACAGTTAAGTACCAGTTATGACGACAACGTGCTGCTGACGCCAGAGACTCACATCGGTGGGTGGTATAGCGCTGCAGATCTGTCTGCTCAGTTGCAGTTTGAAGCCGATCAGGTGGTGTTTCGAGCCGATCCCCGTTTGTTGGCCACGCGTTATCAGAGTGAAACCAATTTAAATCGCACCGAGCGTTACTTAACGCTATTTGGCCAGTTTACCAGTGAGCTTGCCATCAACAGTTTGACCTTGTCGGCAGCGCAAGACACCACCTTAACCAGTGAGTTGGGGTTGACCGGTTTTGCGGCTGTTAATAAGAAGCATCGAACTTCAGCAGCCACATTCAACACCACACATGCCTTCAATGAATTTGTTGATGGCAGTCTTCAGTTGTATGCCACCACCAACCGATACTTGGACGCACAAGGTACTGGTCTCATCGATTACAACTACGGTTCGGCCTTGCTGAATGTCAATTACAAATTGACGGAGCGATCGAGTTTTTTCTTGCAGACCACCGCAGGTAAATTACAGGTGCCTAGCCAAGCGAACACCATTGCGGGTCTGGACTACAACAAAACTAATCTTGCCGCCGTGCTGGGTTACAGCGTGATGATGTCTCCACGCTGGAAGGCTACAGCCTATTGGGGCCCCTCGCAGGTGCGAACGGGGTATGCCGTGGCCAGCGGATCGGATTACAGCGTCAGTGTGACACGCAAGTCAGAGTTAATGAGTTTAGCTACATCGTTTACGCGAGATGTTACGCCCAGTGGTTATGGCTTACTCAGTCGTCGTGATCAAGCACGGCTGGATTGGAATCAACCCTTAACCGAACGCTGGGCCACCAATTGGTCCTTGATCTCGGTGCGTACCCGCAACGTACTTACCGATGGCAGTCTTGAGCTGAACTCCGTGAACTACCGTGATCTCACGGGCGGTGTGAGTTGGCTGTACAGCCCAACGTGGACAGTCTCGTTATCAGCTGGCTTTACCCGTCAGCAGGTACAAGGGTTGGACGTGGCGGCAAATCGACATCATGCCGCGTTAAACATTAGCTGGAATGGATTGGCGCGGCGCTTGAATTGAAAGAGGCGGATACATGGCAATTAATCAAAAAACTGATCAACACGGAATGACTCTGACCGAGTGGTGGATGGCGTTGCGACGTCGCTCGACCTTAATGGCGAGTATTTTCGCAGGGGTGGCGTTGGCGGCGTTGATCACGGCATTTGTCTGGCCTTCAACCTATACGTCCACCGGTACCATTTTGATTGAACAACAAGAACTGCCTGCAGACTTGGTGCGATCCACTATCACCAGTTATGCCGATCAGCGTATTCAGGTGATTTCGCAGCGCGTGATGACCACCGAGAACTTGTTCAAGATCATTCAAAAGTACGATTTGTATCCGGATGATCGTAAATATAAAACCCGTGAATACGTGTTAGAAGAAATGAAGGATGACGTGGGCTTCAAGATGATCAGCGCTAACGTGCTGGACCCGCGTTCTGGTATTCCTACCAAGGCGACCATTGCCTTTACGGTCAGTTATGAAAATCGCAACCCAGGGTTGGCGTCCAAAGTAGCCAATGAATTGGTGTCGTTGTACTTGCAACAGAATATCGATAGCCGTAAAGAACGCACTGCCGATGCCACTAGCTTTTTGTCTGATGAAACGCGGCGCTTGGATAAAGAAATTACCATTCAGCAAGGGGCACTGGAAAAATTTAAGCAAGAGCACCTGAACGATCTGCCTGAGAAAACCCAGCTGAACATTCAGTTTATGGATCGTAGCGAGCAAGAGTTGCGTGATTTGGATTTACGCTTGAGTTCACTCGATCAGCAAATTGTCTATTTAGAATCGCAATTGGCGCTGATTAATCCAACCTCTCAGGTGTATACCTCTACCGGTGAGCGCGTGTTATCGCCGTCTGACCGTTTGAAGTTTTTGCGTACCGAGCTGGCACGCGTAAAAGGGGTGTACGGGGCAGGGCATCCAGATGTCATCCGCATGCAGCGTGAGGTGGCGGGGCTAGAGGCAACCGTCAATGAGAAAGAATCGCTGAGTGATTTGCAGCGTAAGTTGGACGATGCCACGGCACAACTGTCGGCAGCTCGCCAAAAGTATTCCGCTGATCATCCGGATGTCGTCAAGTTGCAGCGTTCAATCTCCTCGTTGCAGACACAGTTGCAGCAGGCCAGTGCAGCACCTGAAACAAAATCAGCCGTGGATGCGGCCGCTGATAACCCTGCTTACATTCAATTGAAGACGCAGCGTGAAGCCAGTGTGGTGGAACGTGCTTCATTAATACAGAAACAAACCGATTTAAAGGCTCAAATTGCCGACTATCAAAGTCGCTTGGCCAGCGGCCCGGAAGTGGAGCGCAAGTACGGCACCTTGATGCGAGACTTGGAAAACACCCAAGCGAAATATCGCGAAGTGCACCAAAAACAAATGGAAGCCGAAGTGGCGCAAAACTTAGAAAGCGAACGCAAAGGCGAACGCTTTACCTTGATTGAACCACCCTTAACGCCTGAAATGCCTACCAGCCCAAATCGCATTGTTATTATTGTGTTGGGCTTTATGTTGGCCGTTGCCAGTGCGGTCGGTGTGGTGGTGCTCATCGAAAACTTAGATACCAGCGTGCGTAACCGTCGCGATTTGGAGTTGCTGCTGAGTGTGCCACCCTTGGCCGTGGTGCCGTGGATTGAAATTGAATCAGACCGAGTGGAGCAAGAGCAGCGCCGACGTCGTCTATTGATACGTGGCGCCGTGGGTCTGGTGGTGGCTTTAATTCTGGTGCATATGCTCTACCGTCCGTTGGATGTGTTGTGGCAAGTCATTGTGCGACGCTTGGTAGGTTAAGAAATATGGAACGCAAAACTCCGTTTATTGATGAAGTAAAGGTAAGCACCATGAACATGGATACCTCATCGTCTGTCATGCAGCCAACGTTTGGGTCTGCTGTCAGCACGCCCAGTGGCGCGAATGACTTTACCGACACCATTGTTTTCAAGTCGCCGGTCATTCAGCCGGATCGATCGCACCTTGAAGTAGAGCGTATCCTGCCACCCGGAGCCGGTGGGGTGATGGGTAACCCGTATAAGATGCTGCGTACTCAGGTGTTGCGTCGCATGGAGCAACTCGGTGCTAATACCTTGGCCGTGATGAGCCCTAATGAAGGGGCCGGTAAAACCCTTACCGCCATAAACCTTGCCATTGCCATTGCTGCTGAAACAGGCCGCACGGCGTTGTTGGTCGATTTAGACTTGCGCAACCCCAGCGTGCATCGGCGCTTTGGCTTTGTGCCCGAGTTGGGTGTGGAAGAATGCATTCGCGATCGACGCCCGGTGCAAGAAGCGATGGTGAAAAT
>CANGJP010000075.1 GCA_947454465.1 Pseudomonadota bacterium | reverse complement strand
CTTCGCGGCCAATGATGAAATGGCGTTCGGAGCTATGTTGGCACTGTATCGTCGTGGACTCAGAGTCCCTCATGATATCTCTATCATTGGCTTTGATGATTTACACGCTTCCTCATTCACAATTCCACCACTTACCAGTCTACACCGCTCCATTGACGAAGTTGGGGCTCATGCAGCACGCGCCATGATTGATTTGATAGAAGGGCGAAAGCCTGTTCCATGGTCACCCACGGTTCGCTTATCTATTCGTGAATCCACACAACCACTTATCGTCTAGTCACTTTTTTGATCGCCTCACTTAACCAAACTATCTATTAATGTTTGACTTGAAGCCAAGATGACGTGTTATAAAGCAATTTGAAAGCGCTTTCTTTTTGAGAGTAACGCCAACTTGGCTAAAACAACCAATATTTTTATGAAAAACCAAGCGACTGAATCCAATAGCAACTTCCCTCAATCGTTAGACAAGCGATCCTCTTTTGTTTGGGGAGTATCGACCAGCGCGTTCCAAATTGAAGGCGCATCCTTAGAAGAAGGTCGTGGAGATTCTATTTGGGATGTTTTTTGTCGTCAGAAAGACACTATTAAAGACCATAGTAACGGCGATGTTGCATGCGATCATTACCATCGCATGCAAGAAGATGTGAATTTGATTGCGGCGTTAAAAATCCCCTCCTATAGGTTCTCAATTTCTTGGCCGCGGGTTCAGCCGCTAGGCGAGGGCACATGGAATGAAAAAGGATTCGAGTTCTACAGTCGCTTAATTAATTCACTGATAGAAAAAGGTATCTCGCCACACGTCACGCTATATCACTGGGACTTACCGCAATCGTTACAAGACAAAGGCGGTTGGGAAAATCGTGAAACAGTGAATCACTTTGTCAATTATGCATCTGAAGTCGCCAGACGATTTAGTCACAAAGTAGCCTCAATTACTACTCACAATGAACCTTGGGTAGTTGCTATTTTAGGCCATGAAAGCGGCATGTTTGCTCCGGGAGTTAAGTCCACAAAAACCGCGATGCAAGTTGCACATCATTTATTGCTCAGTCATGGCCTCGCGCTAAAAACACTGCGTCAGAATGACGTTAAAATCCCACTAGGTATTGTTTTAAACCAATCCCCCATATATCCAGCTACCGACAGTGAAGCTGACCGTAAAAAAACTCAGTTAGACGATGGTCTACTCATTCGTTGGTATATGGATCCACTGATCAAAGGTAGTTATCCTCAAGATATCCTTACCTATCTTGGCGAAAATGCACCAGATGTCTTGCCAGGTGATATGCAAGCGATTCAACAACCCCTAGATTTTCTTGGCATCAATTACTATACCCGAGGCATTGCATGCGCCACCCCCCCAACTGAAAGTGCCAATACTGGCAAGGAAATCACTGCCATGGGGTGGGAGGTATATCCACAAGGTCTAACAGATCTATTGGTAAGATTGGATAAAGATTACCAATTACCACCGATTTACATCATGGAGAACGGTGCGGCTTATGATGATCAACCATCAGGCGATCGCATTCATGACAAAGAGCGAACTCAATACATCAAACGACATATCGCGGCGATGCAAGAAGCGATAAGCCTAGGTGTAAATGTACGTGGTTACTTTGTATGGAGCCTAATGGATAATTTTGAATGGGCAGAAGGATACACCAAAAGGTTTGGTATCATATTCGTTGACTATAAAACGCAACGCAGGCTGCCAAAAGACAGTGCGCTTTGGTACAGAGATTTTATTACCTCTAACATCAGTAAAGCTCAATTCATTAGATAGTCACCCTTAAAAAATAAGTGGGGAAGTATTTATGCAAATAGCGTCCAAAAAACTCAGCGTCTCAGAAAAAATTGGCTATGGCATGGGTGACTTTGCATCTAATTTTTTCTGGCAAATGTTCTCTATTTTTATGGCCAAGTTCTACACGGATGTGTTCTTAATTAGTGCCGCAACCATGGGCACAATGATTCTCGTGACCCGACTTGCCGACGCATTTATTGATCCCATGATCGGATCAATCGCAGATCGAACGAATACGAGATGGGGGCACTATCGACCCTATTTGATTTGGATGTCCATTCCTATGGCAGTTACTGCGGTCATGACCTTTACTGTTCCTAATTTTGAAGGCACTGCTAAAATCATTTACGCTTATGTCACCTTATCTTTGATGCTGATCGCTTACTCAGCCATCAATATTCCTTACTCTGCTTTATTAGGCGTACTCACCCCAAACTCTGAAGAACGCACTAGCGTCAGTTCGTACCGCTTCGTCTTAGCTATTTTACCGGTCTTTATCATCATCAACGCCACCATCCCAATGGTCACTTATTTTGGTGGCAATGTTAATTCTCCAAAGGGCTGGCAAATGGCCATGCTTGTATATTCACTAATTGCGATCGTTTGCTTCTGGATCACCTTCAAATTAACCAGAGAGCGCGTCAATCCAGAGCCTAAGAAGAAGGGATCATTGAAACAAGACTTAAAGGATCTATTCCAAAATAAACCCTGGGTTGTACTGTGCGTTGTAGGTATTGCGGCCCTCACCAACGCGAACATTCGCAGCACGGTCATGTTTTATTACTTCGACTACGTCGTGCCTAATGGAAAAGGGTATTTTGGCCCAGTAATGACTACGGGTGCCGGGATGTTTGTCATTGGCGTCATGCTCACTTCGCCACTCTCGAAGATCTTTGGTAAACGTAATTTCTATATGGTTTCTATGTCGCTTACCGCACTCTGCACCATAGGCTATTACTGGGTACCCCCTGAAAATATTGCGCTAGTGTGGGGTGGTCACGCCCTAATTAGTCTACTGGCTGCACCGACTGCGCCATTAGTTTGGGCCATGTATGCAGATACCGCGGATTACTCTGAATGGAAATCAGGCAGGCGCGCCACTGGCTTAGTATTTTCTATGGCATCTCTTGCTCAGAAATTTGGGTGGGCACTAGGTGGTGGCGCTGCAGGCTGGTTACTGGCTTTATATGGCTACGTTCCAAATGTTGCTCAGTCGGCAGAAACAACTAACGGTATCATGTTGATGGTAAGCATCATTCCAGCGATCGCGGCCCTCATAGCTGTAGCGGCCCTGTGGTTTTATGAAATAGATGAAAAACTAATTCACCAAATATCGGTTGATCTTGAGCAAAGAAAAGCTTTGGGAGCTCAATTTTAACTACTGCATCAATCAACTGATGAAAGGTCGTTTTTGGTAACTATGAGTATGCAAAGTACATATCTAGTTGCAGATATTGGCGGAACTAATGCCCGATTTGCATTGATTGATCCTTATCAATCTTCACCCGTACTGACTGCACTGAAGGTGTTCCATTGTTCCGATTTTGCAAGTCTTCAGCATGCAACCGAACATTACATCGAATTAGTTAGCGCTAAACCGACAAAAGCTGCGATTGCCGTAGCCTCGCCAGTCACAGGAGATGAGATACGCCTGACCAATAGAGCATGGTCCTTCAGTCAGAAAGAACTTAAAGAACATTTTCATTTCGACGAACTACATGTTCTGAATGATTTCGGCGCAGTAGCTCATTCAATCCCTGCATTAAATCAAGAGGACACGGTCACTTTACATGGAACTTATTCAGCTCTTAGTAACGGACCAGTGAGTATTCTTGGGCCGGGGACGGGCCTTGGCGTTGCATTATTAGTGGGTGATTCAAAACAAGGGTGGAATGCAGTTGCCACTGAAGGTGGGCACGTTAGTTTTGCACCACTGAATGATGAGGAATATCTTATTTCACGCTGGCTGACTGCGCGCTTTGGCCGTGCTTCAACAGAACGCTTATTATGTGGCTCAGGTTTATCCCACATCTATGCAGCACTAGATGACAAAGATTTTTCAGTAGCACTTAATCCTAGCGCCACCTTCTTAAATCCAGCGGATATCGTACAAGCTGCACTTGATGGGCATGATCTGAAGTCTCGTCGTGCATTAGCTCGCTTCTGCAGCGTGCTCGGTAGTGTGGCTGGTGATATCGCCTTAATGCACGGTGCTAGAAAGGTTTTTATCGCGGGCGGCATGGTTCCACGTTTTATTCCATTCTTAAGAAGCAGCTCTTTTAGAGAGAAATTCTTAAGCAAAGGTCGAATGACCATATTCGTTGAGTCAGTGCCTATCCAGGTGATCACACATCCGATGCCGGGACTGCTAGGAGCGGCGAGATTCCTGAAATCAACTGATAATTACACCGCCACCTAAGCACACATCTCCCTCATAAAACACGACGTATTGACCAGGTGTCGTGGCCCTTTGTGGTACACCAAATTCTACTCGGGCAGAGCGATTATCTTGGATGGTGACACTGCAAGGCTGATCCGCCTGCCGATAACGCACTTTGGCAGTACAGGAAAATTCCACTGAAGGTGGATGACCAGCGATCCAGCTTAACTCAACAGCATGCAGGGTACTTTGCTGCAACTCAGGATGATCATGACCTTGCACCACAATAAGCTGGTTCAGTTTCAAATCTTTTCTGGCTACAAACCAAGGCGCCTCCTCATGCCCAGACTTACCCCCAATACCTAAACCCTGACGCTGGCCTAGTGTGTAGTACATCAAGCCAGTATGACGACCGAGTAATTCACCCTCATTGCTGCGAATCTCACCAGGCTGTGCAGGCAGATACTTGGAAAGAAACTCGGCAAATGGACGTTCGCCAATAAAGCAGATGCCTGTACTGTCTTTCTTGTCATGCGTCGATAGAGCCAGTTGCTTAGCAATTTGCCTGACTTTATCTTTCTGTAATTCACCGACAGGAAACAAAGTTTTATTCAAAGCAGAGGAGGGCATGGCATGCAAAAAATAGCTTTGATCCTTACCTGGATCCATTCCCCGTGACAACCGGGGTATAGATCCATGTGTCACGCGTGCATAGTGACCAGTTGCAAAAAAATCAGCACCTAAACGTCTGGCATAGTTGAAGCAGACACCGAATTTAATTTCACGATTACACAGTACATCTGGGTTAGGTGTGCGACCAGCCTGATACTCACTCAAAAAGTGGGCGAACACACGATCACGATATTCATTTGCGAAGCTAACTTTGTGGAGGGCAATACCCAACTGAGTACAAACTTTTCGAGCATCTTGAAAATCTTCAGCAGCTGTACAATATCCATCTTCATCTTCTTCCCAGTTACTCATAAACAAACCTTCGACCCGATAGCCTTGCTGCAATAGCAAATAAGCGGCCACGGAGGAGTCAACTCCGCCGGACATTCCAACAATAACAAGCGACGATGAGGAAGAGAGGGCAGTCATGCTGCCATTATACGGATTGATTCAGCCAGTTTTTGTTTTGATTAGATGTTCTGGATCGACTAAATGTGTAAGCAGGTCCAGCGGATACCTTATGCCGGTTAAATAATCATCAATACAGCGAAGAACCAATGGACTGCGTAACTGAGCTGATCGCTGTGCGATTTCACTTCGCGTTAGCCACAATGTTCTGCGTATACCATGATCTAGACGGCGGTCGGGATAATGGTCTGTAACTCGACCAGTGAAAGTAACCCTCAAAAAAGTCACATCACGATCAGGGTGTGGCCAGAGGTAAATACCGCTTAGAGCTTCTGGCTCAAATCGCCATGCGGTTTCTTCCAATGTCTCGCGAATTGTAGCTTCAACTAGTGATTCATTGGCTTCCAAGTGGCCCGCGGGCTGGTTTATTACCATACGCTGCCCAACGTACTCTTCAACTAGTAAGAATCGACCTTCACGCTCAACCACTGCGGCAACGGTTACATCAGGTTTCCAGACCATGATTCCCTCAATTGAATCTTTGCCCTTATTAGTCAGCGTAAAAGTAGGCTTTAGATAGCTAGACTGGTATTGCATGCGTCACGTTTTATAAAAATGACGGCACGCAAAATACAGGATTTGTAACTAAATTTTTTTTGCTAACTCGGAT
>CANGJP010000074.1 GCA_947454465.1 Pseudomonadota bacterium | reverse complement strand
GTGGGGCAACAAATCATGTGACCCCGACCAGTCTGGATGCTTTGTTGCCAAATCATTCCTCACAATCATCAGGGTTTTGGCCGACTCAGGGGGCGGGTCAGTACCGGGAATACCCAACCCAGTCTCACCTGTCATTTGCTGTGCGTGAGTCAAACAGTGACGCAAAGGACAGTACAGTTGATTCTCTTTACGAGGTGGGTGCGCCTATTCAAGCCGTCATTCCTCCCCTAGGGTTCGCGCTGGCGCAGTTGCATGGTGTGTACATTATTTCGCAGGTTAAGGAAGGCTTGATATTGGTGGATATGCATGCGGCGCATGAGCGAACCACATATGAGCGATTAAAAGCGGCTATGGCCGCAGGGCAGGTTCCAAGTCAGCCTTTGTTAGTGCCGATTGCAGTTTCGTTGCCTGTCAGTGATGCCGCGATGATCGAGGAGTGCATCGACATGTTGGCCAAGGTAGGGTTGGAGGTGGAGCGACGTGGCCCAGGTTCAATCTTGATACGGGCCGTGCCTGCTTTGCTTGCACGATGGGATGCCAATGAGTTGATCCAAAAGGTGTTATCTGATTTGCGAGAGTATGGTAGTTCGCAGCATGTTCAACGTTCATTGGATGAAGTTATGGGTAGTTTGTCCTGTCATGGAGCGGTACGTGCAAATCGTAATCTCACGATTCCTGAGATGAACGCGTTATTGCGTGAAATGGAACGTACAGTGCGCAGCGATCAGTGTGTGCATGGTCGACCTACTTGGACGTCGATATCAATGAGCGAACTGGACCGTTTATTTCTGCGTGGCCGATGACAGCTCAACAGCCAACCGCTATTTTGCTGATGGGGCCCACTGCTGCGGGTAAGACCGATTTGGCTATCGAGTTGGCACGGCGCTATCCGTTGGAGTTAATCAGTGTTGATTCGGCTTTAATCTATCGCGGGATGGATATTGGTACAGGGAAGCCATCGTCGGAGCAGTTGCGGCAGTTTCCTCACCATCTGGTTGATATTATTGACCCCAAGGAAAGTTATTCTGCGGGGCAGTTCGTTCGTGATGCCAGTGGATTAATTGCTGATATTCATGCGCGCCAACGAATACCGTTGTTGGTGGGCGGTACGATGCTTTATTTCCGAGCGTTATTGCGCGGCATCGCCGAGATGCCTGAAGCTAATATCGAGATTCGTGCCGCGTTGATAGCGCGAGCGCAGCAGGAAGGTTGGCCATCGCTTCATGCCCAATTAGCCAAACTTGATCCCATCGCAGCACAACGTATTGGAGCTCATGATGCGCAACGTATTCAGCGTGCCCTGGAGGTGATGGCGCTGACGGGGCGGACTCTTTCCAGTGTGCAGTCTGAGGCGGTGCCTCCCTTGCCGAAAGTGAACTTCATTGCCATCGGGCTCAGTCCTGTTGATCGTGAGGCACTGTATGCGCGGATTGAGGCCCGATTTCACAATATGATGGCCGCGGGATTTCTAGAAGAGGTCCGTCAGTTGTATGGGCGGGGCGATCTCAGTACTGATCTGCCTTCAATTCGCGCCGTTGGCTATAGGCAATTGTGGCAATACCTATCGGGAAACTACTCACTGGATGAAGCGATTGCGCAGGGTATCCTGGCGACGCGTCATCTTGCACGGCGGCAGTTGATTTGGATGAGGTCGGAAGCTGATTTGGAGTGGGTAGATAGTGTGGCTGGCGATGCGCTAGGGCGGTGCGAACAAAAAATAGTACGGTGTTTAAGTTAGCTTCTGCCATTTCTGCCCAACCCTTTGTGCTAGAATTTCTCCCGTGCAAAAAGCCAGTTAAAAGGCTGTATTTCAGCCACAAACCGCCTCGGTGGTTCTTTTTGAAGGCATTGTATTTCTCATTAAATTGGTTGGTATTTTAAGTTTGTTGGCGTTAAAACGTCCTTTATTATCAAGTAGCTATAAAACATATGTCTCGTAATCAATCTTTACAGGATCCATTTTTGAATGCTCTTCGGAAGGAGCGGGTTCCTGTGTCCATCTATCTGGTAAATGGCATCAAGTTGCAGGGCCAGATCGATTCCTTCGATCAATTTGTAGTGTTGCTTAAGAACACGGTCAGCCAGATGGTTTACAAGCACGCCATTTCGACGGTGGTGCCAGCCCGTGCTGTACACATTCCTGGTGAAGGGGAAGCGCTTGAAGGCGAGGCGCCTTAAGTATTTGGTTTGAACGATAAAACCTCCAGTTAAAGCGCCTAACCTGATCTTGTTACTGGAGGTCTCGTTTGTTTGAGCGGCCACAAACAGGCGACCGAGCTTTGCTGGTTCGTTTGGGAATTGGTGCCCCTGCAACAGCAGAAGATCTCAGTGAGTTCCATTCGCTGGCCCATTCCGCGGGAGCTGAAATTTTAGCTCTGATCGGTGGTAATCGCCGAGTTCCTGACCCTCGTTTTTACATTGGCAGTGGTAAAGCTGAAGAAATCCGTACTCAAGTTGAACAACTGAAGGCGGATGTGGTGATTTTTGATCATGCACTTTCACCCAGTCAGGAGCGTAATCTGGAAGCTCTACTGAAGTGCCGCGTTCTGGACCGAACGGGTCTGATACTCGATATTTTTGCGCAGCGTGCCCGCAGTTTTGAAGGCAAGTTGCAGGTGGAGTTAGCCCAATTAAAGCACCTTTCGACGCGCTTAGTGCGCGGTTGGACCCATCTGGAGCGGCAAAAAGGGGGGATTGGCCTGCGTGGTCCAGGAGAAACCCAGTTAGAAACTGACCGCCGTCTGTTAGGCGTACGAATTAAAAATCTTAACGCGCGATTGGATAAGGTCTTGACCCAGCGCGAAACCACACGTCAGGATCGTAAGCGCAACGGCATTCCGACCGTGGCATTGGTGGGCTATACCAATGCTGGTAAATCCACATTGTTCAATAGGCTTACCGGTGCCAATGCCTATGCGGCTGATCAGCTTTTTGCCACTTTGGACCCGACGTTAAGACGAATTGAATTACCGGATGCGCGGTTTGCGCTGCTAGCCGATACCGTCGGGTTTGTGCGTGAATTACCACATGAATTGGTTGCGGCATTTCGTTCCACCTTGCAGGAAGCCCGCGAGTCAACGTTATTGTTACATGTTGTCGATTCAGCGGATCCGGATCGCGCTGAACGAATTGCGCAAGTGAATTCCGTGCTTGAGGAGGTGGGCGCAGGTCAGCTTCCACAGATTGAAATATTCAATAAGTGCGATTTGGTGGGCGAGTCCGCTCGTGTCGAGTCTGACGAAGTGGGGCAGGCTCGACGAATTTGGCTCTCCGCGCGCACTGGTGAGGGCACTGATTTGCTGATTTCAGCTATGGGGAAGTTTCTCGGGCCGACTATTGCTCAATGTCGTATTCGTCTTAAGCTTGGTCAGGGTGCGAATCTAGGGCGTGCTCGTGCCAGGTTGTATGCCGTTGGGGCAGTGAAAAGTGAATCTGCTACTGAGGATGGGGAAATTAGGTTGGATGTGTCGATGCCGGCACTGGCGCTAGAGCAACTTTGTCGTAGTGAGGGGATTTCGCCTGCTATGCTTGAATTTGTTGAGTGACAGGCTGCAAGTCTTGCTTGTATGACTCCCTTCACGTTCCTACAATGCGCGGCCGTGCGCTCGAATCCTTAATTGGCAAGGGTGTCTGTTTTCTGGAGCAAATTTTTCATGGCTTGGAATGAACCCGGTGGTGATAACTCGTCCGGTAAGCGTAATCCTTGGGGGCAGCGCCCCAATCAGGGTCCGCCTGATCTTGATGAAGTACTTCGTAACCTACAAAAAAAAATCGCGGCTATTTTTGGCGGCGCGGGTGAAGGTGGCACTGCAAATAAGCCCGGCGCTGGACAGGGGAATAATCCGGAGTCTGGTGCGATCAGTTTCATTTTTCTAATCGTCGTTGCGTTGTGGTTGGCAACCGGTATTTATTCCAATGATGCCGCAGAGCGTGGGGTGATCTCTCGCTTTGGTTCTTATAACCGAACGGTCGGTGATGGGGCTGGGATACATTTACCATGGCCCATTGAGGCCATGCAGGTGGTAAATATTTCTTCCATCGATAGTTTTAGCGATCAGACGCGCATGCTGACCAGTGATGAAAACTTGGTGGATATTGATTTAGAAGTGCAGTTTCGTCGTGTTGATCCTGTAGCTTATGCGTTCAATGTACGAGATCCTCTTGCTACATTGAATGAAGTGAGTGAAAGCGCTATTCGGGAAGTCATCGGTCGGGCCAAGCTTGATGCAGTACTGGAGTCAGGTCGTCAGGCGATTGCCGCTAACACCAAAGAACTGGTGCAGAAGACCTTGGATGGATACAAGACGGGTTTAGAAATTACCAGTATCAATTTGAAAGACGTTAAAGTGCCAGAGCAAGTTGCCCCATCGCAACAAGACGCCATCAAAGCGCGAGAAGACAAAGTCCGTTACTCACTCGAGGCGCAGGCTTACGCTAATGATATTTTGCCTAAGGCGACCGGTAATGCGGGAAGCTTAATTCAAGAGGCGGAGGCCTATAAAGCTCAGAAAATTGCCAATGCTACCGGCGAGTCAGAGCGTTTTCTGAAGTTATTGCCAGAATATCAGCGGGCGCCGCAAGTGACGCGTGAGCGTCTCTATCTTGAAACCGTCGAGCAAATTTATGCAAATGCTACCAAGGTCTTGGTAGACACTAAGGGTAATGGCAACATGATTTATTTGCCGTTGGATAAACTGATTGAACAGCGGCGAGCTGATTTAATGAATGCAACAACAAATACTAACGGTGCGGGCGCTGTAAGTCGTCCTACGACCGTTGAGAACTCAACTGCAGTTCAAGATGCGCGCACTCGAGGGTCACGTTAATGGCTAATCGTGCAATGACAATTGTTGTGTCTTTATTTGCCGCAATCGTTCTGCTTGTGGTGTTTACTTTTACGGTGAAGCAGAACGAATTGGCGATGCGTATGGCATTTGGTCGAATCTTGCAATCTAACTATCAGCCTGGGCTTCATTTCATGTTGCCCTTCGTTAATAACGTGAAGAAATTCGATAAAAGAATATTGACGCGTAATTATCCAGAAGAACAGTTTTTGACCAGTGAAGGCAAAATATTGCGTATCGACTTTTATGTGAAGTGGCAAATTAATAACGTTGAGTCATTTTATAAATCGACTAACGGAGATGAAGAGGTGGCGGCCAGTCGTTTAGGAGCTATTGTCAAAGATGGTCTTAAAGGATTGATTGCTAAGCGCACTATTCAACAGGTGGTAATTGCAGAGCGGGCGGAATTTATTAATGAATTGCTTGCTGTGGCTGGTGCTAATGCTGGTGAGTTAGGTGTGAAATTAATTGATGTGCGTGTTAAGAAAATTAATTTGCCTGACGAGGTAAGCGATTCTGTATTCAATCGTATGCGTCAGGATTTCGCTCGGCAGGCTGCTCAGTTGCGCGCCGAAGGTTCCGGTGCTGCCACTCAGTTGCGTGCCGAAGCAGAACGTCAGCGAACCGAATCCTTGGCTAATGCAACGAGGGATGCTTCGATTATTCGTGGTCAAGGGGATTCCGAGGCTGCTAAGATTTACGCCAATGCATTCGGTCGTAATGCCGAGTTCTATTCCTTCTATCGCAGTCTACAGGCTTATCGCGAGTCGTTGGGTAAGCAGGGTGATGTGCTGGTTATATCACCAGACAGTGACTTCTTTAAATATCTGAATAAGCCCAGTGCACGATAGTGCACTGCGTGTAATCGCTTGTCATGTTTGGTTGGTCTGATTTACTGGCTGCGTTTGCTTTGTACCTCGTGCTGGAAGGGGTCATGCCGTTTCTTAACCCCGATGCATTACGTCGAGCATTGATCAGTATGGTCGGCTTGAGTAATCAACAATTGCGTACGCTAGGTTTGTTGAGCATGTTGGCTGGACTTGTTCTGTTGTACTTTGTGCGTCACAGTGCCGGTTAAGGTCAGTGCTATTGATAATGGTTTGGAAATTTTCATGAAAAAAAATGTGGTTGTGATTGGTGCCCAATGGGGTGATGAGGGTAAGGGCAAGATTGTTGATCTGCTTACCGATCGTGTCAGTGCCGTCGTGCGTTTTCAGGGTGGGCACAATGC
>CANGJP010000073.1 GCA_947454465.1 Pseudomonadota bacterium | reverse complement strand
GGGCGAATCGCAGGCACCGCTGCAAGCCTCTCCCCAGAGAAAGGACATTCAATCGACTTAATATTGCGATTCACACGGGGCAATTCAGTACCAAGATAGCCACGAAATACCGCACAAGGTAAACCCGCAGCACCTGCATCATATGCATTAGCCATGGCTGCATGGGAATGTTCCTCAATCTCCAAGGGATGTGGCCAACCTTTTTCCACGGCATCACGGAAGCGATGTAACGAACCCACTCCCGGGTTACCTCCCCACGAGAACATCAACTTATCGGCACAACCCATTCCAATCAACTGGTCATATAAAATATCTGGCGTCATACGAATCAAGGTAAGATGTCGGCGCTGCTGACGAATCACTTCATGACCCGCCGCATATGGAATCAAATGTGTAAAACCTTCCATAGCAACCGTATCCCCATCATGGACACACAAAGAGATTGCAGCTTGCAAGGACAAGATCTTTGCACGTCTAGGAGATGCTAAATACGACGCCGTTGGATCTAATTGTGCACGCATCAATCAAACCCTTTCGAGCAACATGGCAATACCCTGCCCCACACCAATACACATCGTACATAAAGCATAACGACCCTGACTGCGTTGCAATTGATACATTGCTGTCATCGCAAGACGTGCTCCACTGGCACCCAAAGGATGTCCTATCGCAATCGCACCTCCATTTGGATTCACCTGCGGTGCGTCATCCGGCAATCCTAGTTGCCTCAAGACAGCCAACGCCTGCGCAGCAAAGGCTTCATTCAATTCAATCACGTCCATCTGCTGAATCTTCAAACCCGTTTTCAATAACAACTTTTGTGTTGCGGGTACCGGCCCCATGCCCATGATGCGCGGTGACACGCCTGCCGTCGTGGTGCAAAGTATGCGTGCGCGCGGCGTCAGTCCGAATTGTTTAACGGCAGATTCACTGGCAATCAATAACGCACCACTACCATCATTAATGCCAGAAGCATTACCCGCCGTGACTGTGCCATCGGTACGCACCACTGGCTGCAACTTCTGTAAAGCTGCCAACGTGGTATTGCTACGTGGATGTTCATCCACAACGACCACCTTGGGCTCTGCCTGACGCTGCGGAACCTGCACCGGCACTAACTCTTCAGCAAACAAACCGTTCGCCTGCGCCGCCGCATAACGCTGTTGACTGCGTAACGCGAACAAATCCTGATTGATGCGGGAAATTCCAAATTCTGCTGCAACGTGCTCTGCGGTTTCTGCCATTGCATCCACACCATAAAGCGACCTCATCAACGGATTAATAAAACGCCAGCCAAGCGTGGTGTCTTCAAGTTGTGGAGCACGAGCAAAAGCACTGTTCGCCTTACCCATGACAAAAGGTGCTCGGGTCATGCTTTCCACACCACCGGCAATAATTAAATGCGCTTCACCCGACTGAATAGCACGCGCCGCTTGCGATAGAGCCTCCAGACCCGAACCGCACAATCGATTCACTGTGACCCCACCCACGCTGATTGGCAGTCCCGCCAATAACAACGACATGCGAGCCACATTACGATTGTCTTCACCGGCTTGATTGGCGCATCCCAAAATCACGTCGTCAAGCCCTTCCCAATCCACACCCGGATTACGCGCCATCAAAGCGCGCAGGGGCACGGTACCGAGATCATCGGGACGTACTTCGGCCAATGCCCCCCCATAACGACCAAAGGGGGTACGCACGGCATCACAGATAAACGCAGCATTAAGCACGGATCACCCGATACACTCCAACTGTATAAACGACATGAAGACGCACCAGTATTCCGATGGGCGGGGCTCGATGCAAGCCAGATTGTGCATTCCCTGCCATAATCATTACACCTAGCTTACCAACCGATCAGCAATGAAGTTCTGCTCCAACTGCGGCCAACCTGTCGAAATCAAGGTACCGACTGGCGATCATTTACCGCGCCACGTCTGCACAGCCTGCCACGTCATTCACTATCAGAATCCACTTATCATTGCCGGCTGCATACCGATCTGGGAAGACCAAATTCTCATCTGCCGCCGCGCCATCGAACCGCGCAAGGGATTCTGGACGCTGCCGGCGGGTTTTATGGAAAATAACGAAACCGTAGCCGAAGGTGCCGCCCGTGAGGCCCAAGAAGAAGCGCTGGCAGACGTCCACATTGGCTCCTTACTGGCCGTGGTCACTGTCCTGCATACCCACCAAGTCCACATGATGTTCCGTGCTCATTTACGCAGCCTAGACATCGGTGTCGGCCCAGAAAGTCTAGAAGTTAAGCTGGTGCGCGAAACCGAGATTCCTTGGAATGAACTGGCCTTCCAAAGCGTCCGTTTTACCCTAGAAAAGTTTCTGGAAGACCGGGCAGCTGGACGGGAATTGCTGCATATGCATACCCTATCTTAAAGGCAAACTGAATCCTTAGCTTGCGCTCTGCTCACGCTTTGGCAGAATAGCGCCCCTTCGCGGCGCCACCCGGCGGATTTCTGGAGTTGATCTCAATGACTTTTGTCGTCACCGAAAACTGTATCAAATGCAAATACATGGATTGTGTCGAAGTTTGTCCCGTGGATTGTTTCCATGAAGGCCCAAACTTTCTGGTGATTGATCCCGATGAATGTATTGATTGCACCCTGTGCGAGCCGGAATGTCCGGCTGAGGCCATTCACTCTGAGGAAGAAGTGCCCAAAGGCCAAGAGCATTTCTTGAAACTCAACGCCGAACTGGCTAAGAACTGGCCAGTCATCACCGAACGTAAGACTCCACCAGCCGATGCCAAAGATTGGGACGGCAAACCCGATAAACTCAAACTGCTGCAGCGTTAATCGGCACCCGTTTCTAACGGAAACAAAAAGGCCCGCATTGCGGGCCTTTTTACGTCGCCATCCAGCACTGTAGCATCAGCCACGTGGATGATGCTGAGCATGCAGTTCCTTCATACGCTCACGCGCCACATGCGTATAAATCTGAGTCGTTGATAGATCACTATGTCCGAGCAACATCTGTACCACACGTAAATCAGCACCGTGATTCAACAGATGCGTCGCAAAAGCGTGACGCAACGTATGGGGTGACAACTCCTTGTTGATACCACCCTTCAAGGCATAGCGTTTAATAATGTGCCAGAAAGCTTGACGGGTCATGTGATCACCCCGACGTGTTGGAAATAAATACTCTGACTGACGCTCTAGGAGTATTTCCATACGTGCACCTTGCGCAAACTGGGCCAACCACCGAACAGATTCTTCGCCCAGCGGAATCAAACGCTCGCGCCCACCCTTACCCAAAATGCGCACCACACCCTGATTAAGATTGACCTGCGATAACTTCAGATTCACCAACTCGGTCACGCGCAAACCCGTGGCGTACAGCACTTCCAACATGGTTCGGTCACGATTGCCAAGCGGATCTTTGATTGTAGGCGCTTCGAGCAAGGCATCCACTTCAGCCTCGGTGAGCGACTTAGGCAATGCACGGCCAATCTTAGGCATAGCAATTTGTGATGTTGGATCTTCTTTAAGCACGTTTTCACGCAACAAATAGCGGTAAAAACGCCGAAAACTCGACAACTGACGTGCAGAAGAGCGAGGCCGGGCCCCTTCCTCAACACGCCAAGCCATGAACGCCAATAAGTCAGCACGTGTAGCAGCTTCAATCTTGCTGCCATGATCTTGCAACCAACGATCCAGACCGACTAGATCTGCCCGATAAGCTGACAGCGTATTGGGCGACAACCCTTGCTCCATCCAAATGGCATCTAGAAACCGGTCAATGGCGGTCGTATTTGCTGATGGCTTTCTTCCTGACACAATCTGCTCAGACTTTGAAAAAACCGAATTTTTAGGTAATGCGCTCATGTAAGTTATTCCCGACTGCATCCGAACTGTGGTTATCACTTCGTCAATGTTTTCCCGTTATGGGGTTTGACGCAGTATGCTCAGCAGGAAATTTGCAGTTGTGATGACAATCACAGAACATATTCTGGATTAACATAAAGAGAATCAGTTCACAGAAAATGCGCCTATTCGATCACTCTCAGACACTAAAAGCCCTGTACTTGTTCACTGCATTGGCTCTATTCGCGCAATGAACAATCCCCTAAACGCTGTTCTGCGTTTGATTTATGGGGTCTATGTATGGCTTGGCATGGCCTTATTGGGTCTCTTTACCCTGCTATGTCTATTACTGCTTCCAGGATTGAATAATCGGCGCCGCCTAACCAAATTTATTGCCCGTTGTTTGCTGCGTATGGTTGGCATCCGTTTCACCCTCGATCATCCCACATTACTGCCCGCCACACCCTGCGTGGTTGTTTCCAATCACAGTAGCTATCTGGATGGCGTGGTCATGAAAGCGGTACTACCTGCCCACTATTCCTTTGTCATCAAAAAGGAAATGATCCAAGTGCCATTGGCCGGCCTATTACTGCAACGTATCGGTGCCTTATTTGTTGATCGAACCAACCGCCATGCAGGCGGAATAGATACACGACGCATACTGCGCGGTGCCCAAGCGGGGCAGTCGATGGTGTTTTTTCCTGAAGGCACATTCACGCATCGCGCGGGCCTGCAGGCATTCCATTTAGGTGCCTTCGTCACCGCTCAACGCTCACAACTTCCCGTTGTTCCCATTGCACTACATGGTACCCGCCGCATTCTACGTCCAGGTAGCATCTGGCCAAAACCCGGAAAAGTCAGCGTCGAAGTGCTAGGGGCTTTACCCTTACACACAGCACGTAAAGATCGCAATCAGGTCGAGGCACTGCGCGATCAGGCGCGCGCACGTATTCTCATGGCCGTGGGTGGGCCAGATCTATTGAGGGATTCAACCGATGATTCAATAGATGACAATAACAACACCGACGCCATACCACTCGATTAAACTATAGAAACGTCCAAAACTTAGTCACACGCGGTTACTGAATCCATAATGCTAATTTTGATATTTGGCCTTGTTTGTTTTTTTTCACTGCATTCACTGGCAATTATTGCACCCCGATGGCGGGAAAGAAAACGGCACCACTTCGGCATAATGAGCTGGCGCTTGATCATTTCCTTTGGGTCACTGTTAAGCATCGGCTTAATCTCTTGGGGACTTTTTATCTCCCGCCAGACCCCGGCAATACTTTACATTCCGCCTGCATGGACAAAGCCTATAACCGATGTGTTAATGCTGGGGGTTTTTCCGATGCTTTATGCCACCTTTCTACCCTGTCGCATTCGCAGCACGCTGAAGTACCCAGACTTAGTAGCCATCAAACTATGGGCACTGGCTCATCTGATTGCCAACGGGATGCTGCATGAAGTGATTTTGTTTGGTAGCTTCATGGCTTGGGCCGTACTGAACCGTATATCACTCAAGCGCCGAATACGCCTCCTGCCACTCGGCGCCCGTTCAGAATTCAACGATCTGGTCTGCATCATTGCCGGCATCGTGACCTACCTTATCATCCTGTTCTTCCTGCATTACAGGATACTGGGTGTGATACCGGTTTAGACTTAACACGCTAGGTGATGTCAGCTGGATAATCCGTATAACCCTTCTCACCAGGAGTGTAGAAGGTCGCGAAGTCAGGTGCATTGACTGGCGATCCTGCCTTCCAGCGAGCAACCAGATCAGGGTTCGCTAAAAACGGACGCCCCACTGCAATTAGATCAGCCTTACCCGCCGCCAAATCGCTCTCGGCACGTGTCGCATCGTACCCCCCAGAGAGAATCAACGTGCCTTTGAATTGAGTACGGAAGATGGCCTTCATCGCGTCAGGCACTGAGGGTGCACCCATTGCTGAATGGTCCACCAAATGGATATACAGTAAACCCCGTGCATTGAGTTGCTGCGCTAGATAGGTGTAGTCCGCCTCCATCGCGTCATACAACGGCATGTCATTAAACACGCCGTACGGTGACAAGCGAATACCCACTTTGTCCTTACCAATAGCCTGAATCACGGCATCGACAACTTCCAATACAAAACGCGCACGATTCTCGATGGAGCCACCGTATTGATCGCTACGTTGATTCGAGTTGGGACGAATAAATTGTTCCAGCAAATAACCATTGGCGCCGTGTAATTCAACCCCGTCACAATCCGCCGCGATGGCATTTCGTGCACCTTTTACAAACTCAGCAATGGTTGACTGAATATCTGCTGCAGTCATCGCCTTTGGAATTCCATTGGGCTTCATCCCTTCGGCATCGGTGTAAATCTCACCCGCTGCTGCAATGGCAGAAGGCGCGACGATTTGTGCACCCGCAGGTAAATTAAGCTGATGAGCAATGCGCCCACAATGCATGAACTGCATGAAGAGTTTGCCACCCTTGGCGTGTACGGCATCAGCAATCTTCTTCCAACCAGCCACTTGCTCC
>CANGJP010000072.1 GCA_947454465.1 Pseudomonadota bacterium | reverse complement strand
GTGCGGCCATATACACCGGCCAAAAATTGCTGATGTTGAAGGCTTAAAGTACATGAATTGCGGTGACTGGCAGGAAAGTTGTACGACTCTTGTTGAGGACATTCGAGGTGAGATCACGCTAATGCATTGGAGTGATCGACAGCGTGTGATGACCAATACTACGGTGAGCAGGGAAGATGTTCTTGAAGAGTCATTAGATCATGTTGCCTAATCTTCCGCACCGAATCGTTATCGTTACGGATGCTTGGTCACCTCAAGTTAATGGCGTGGTCACAACGTTAAAAACGACTGTGGCAACTCTAAAGAATATGGGGCGAATGGTTCTGGTTGTTGAGCCTGGGTTATTCAAGACATTCCCATGTCCTAGTTATCCTGAAATTAGGTTAGCTTGGTTTCCCTATGCCAAGATGAATAAATTACTCTCTGAATTTAGATTGGATGCAATCCATATCGCTACCGAAGGGCCTTTGGGGCACTCTGCTCGTAAGTGGTGCTTAGAAAATGGGGTGCCTTTTACTACGGCCTATCACACTCAATTTCCGGAGTACTTTTCAGCTAGGTTGCCGATTCCTGCTGCATGGTCCTATGCCTATTTACGTCGTTTTCATAGTACGGCAAGTCGTACCATGGTGGCGACTCAAAGCATGCAAAATCAATTAGAAGCTAAGGGCTTTTCTAATATAGTTCGCTGGTCGAGAGGTGTGGATACCAAGTTATTTAGACCGGTTGGTAAAGATTTTTTAGTGTTACCGAAACCAATTTGGCTTTATGTCGGTCGTGTGGCAGTTGAAAAAAATATTGAGTCTTTTTTAAGTTTAAACTTGCCTGGGACCAAAGTAGTGGTGGGCGATGGTCCAGCATTGGCAACACTCACGGCGAAGTACCCATTAGTGAAGTTTGCAGGGTACCAATTTGGTGAGGCTTTGGTGGAGTACGTGGCTAGTGCTGATGTATTTGTCTTCCCTAGCAAAACAGATACCTTTGGATTGGTGTTATTGGAGGCTATGGCATGTGGTGTGCCAGTTGCAGCCTATCCTGTTACAGGTCCTATTGATGTGGTGGAGCAGGGTATTAGCGGTATGCTTCATGATGATCTTGAGCAGGCTGCAAAGCTTGCGTTGAAGTTGAATCCGGATGATTGTCGCAAGTATGCCCTTAAGTATTCATGGGAAAACGCTACGATACAATTTCTGAGTAATCTTCAGCCTGTTAGTGCGGTACAGATGCATCATCAGCATGTAACAAATCAGTAATTTACATGTAATGAAAAAAATTAAAAATAATCGATCAGTCAATCTCAATACTAGAAGCTTAATAATGACCACATTTATGCAAGCGCTGTACGTACAGCGTTGGGACGATCACCGATACTATCACCATAGCCGAATCAATCAGACTCTGCACTTGATCAGTGCTTCTAGTTTCATTATTTCCTATATCCTGTTGTTTATCGATCCTGCGGCCGCGGCATTAATGGCGTGGTTGGTGTCGATGGTGAGTAGGCAGTCAGGCCATTTTTTCTTTGAGCCGAAAGGATACGATCACGTCAATCAGGCTACTCATGAACACAAGGAAGACATAAAGGTCGGCTACAATCTCAAACGAAAGGTAGTGCTGATGGTCGTTTGGGCGGCCTCGCCAGTGGTGCTCTTTTTGCAACCTACGTTATTTGGATTGGTTGCCCCTTACAGTGATGTTGCTGGTTTTACGCATCAATTAGGTATGATTTGGTTGTACGTAGGAATGGGTGGGTTGCTGTTCAGAACTTTCCATTTATTTTTCATTAAAGATATTCAGACTGGCATAGTCTGGTTGACTAAGATCCTGACTGACCCTTTTCATGATGTGAAATTGTACTATCGGGCGCCGTTGTATTTGATGCGTGGTGAGTTGATTGATCCCAGGCATGCGCAACACTAATGACTGAAGTCATATTTACAGATTAATTTTTATTCTGTTCGACAGAGTGTGGGACTTAACGCAGTCATCGGCTGTTATTAAGTTGATGGCTGCTAAATCCATAAGTATAGACTTAGCGGTTGTCTCGTTGGGGCGATCGCTTTTCATTCCACCACGCGCCCACTATCTCACTGAGTATTCTTCGCTTGATTCGCTTGTTGGTCATTTGGCCATCATGCCACCACCATCCATCTTCTCGCATTTGCTGTGCTGCCTTCAAAATTCGTTCACTGACAGTATTGAAGTCATCTTCAGAGTAGTTAAGGCTGAAAATAAAACGTCCGGTTCCCACCCAGCTCAGTGCCAGTCCTTGTTCACGCAAATAGAACTGCAGCATCCAATTGTAGTTGGATGCTTGTGTATAACTGACAGTCCATACCGAGCACAGGTTATGCAGGCGAACCGGGAGGTTTGCACTTTCGAGTTGCTGGTTGATTTTTTGTGCGCGCGCATCCCAAATTTCAGTCTGTTGGCTATAAATGGTTTTAACTTCCTCAGTTTCCAGCGCATTGAGGAATTCATGCATACTGGCCATGACATAGGGATGAGAATTAAACGTACCGCGGGCGAAGCAGATATCCACTGGCCGCTCATTGCGAAAGCGTTTCATCCACTGCTTGCGTCCGCATACCACACCCACTGGCAGTCCGCCTCCAAGAGTTTTGCCATAGGTCACCATGTCGGCCTGCACGCCGAAATAAGTCTGTGTACCACCGGCGGCCAACCTGAATCCCATGAAAACGTCGTCGATAATCAGTGCAATCCCTCGTTCATCACAAATCTGTCGCAGTTGTTGCAGCCATGTTGTGTAGCCTTTGCGATCAAAATGAGCGGTGCGGGAGCTGTCTACCAGTGTGGAATCGCCTGGCGCGCTTTTATTCAGGTGCAAGGCCTGCAGAGGGTTAATCAAGATGCACGCGATGTCTTTACGTGTGCGCAGTACGCGCAGCGAATCACGATCCATTTCTTTCAGGGTATAGGTCTCTCGTGCCGCAATAGGATTCCCGACGCCTGGTTGAACATCGCCCCACCAGCCATGATAGGCACCACAAAAACGAACCAAGTGAGTACGCCGTGTATGGTAGCGGGCCAATCTGACCGCTTGCATTACAGCTTCCGTGCCCGACATGTGAAACGAAACTTCGTCCATGCCAGAAAGTGCACACAATTTTTTTACATTCGAGGCGACCAGTGGATGATAGGCGCCAAGTACGGGGCCCAGTTCACGAACGTGGTCAATCCCGCGCTCAATACAGCGCTTGTAAAAATCGTAGCCCAGGACATTAACACCGTACGAGCCCGTCAGGTCGTAAAACGTATTGCCATCCAGATCGGTGACCGTAACGCCACTGGAAGATTGCAGAAACGAGCCTCCCGACAAATGTGCTCGTACCAAGCGACTAAACTGGTAGGGAACACGATAGCGACTGGTGAATTGCAGATCGGAAATGTGCGGAGTGACCTCTTTAGTCAAGCTGACCGTTTTAGTGAAGCGTTCACCATAAACATCGGCAAGCCGAAAAAAACCTGCTCGGCGTTTTTCAGCAATCGACGACGGTGCTCCGTCGACACGGAAGTATCGAGTATCGTCGTATTCGTAAAAAGGAATTTTACTGGCGACGCGCCGCGCCATGCGCGAATGTCCCGCAAGCGAAGGATGTTTTGCACAAGACAATTGCAGTCGGGTAATGACCTTTTTGGTCAAGACAGCCAGAGCTGTTGCGCCAAGGATGAATTCAATCGGATTAACTTTCACGAAATACCTCCATCAAACCTTAATTCAGTTTTGTGACAAACCTATGAATTTGCGACGTGTCATTGCCGGTATTGTTGAGAATGAAGATATTAATTTTTTACTGACAAATCGTATCCCGCGCCAGGCTTTGACGCGCTTTATGGGGTGGTTCAGTAAAATTGAGCAGCCTTGGGTACGAAATGCCTCCATTGCTGTATGGCGCTTGTTTTCAGATTTGGATCTCAGTGAGGCAAAGCATCAGCATTTCAAGAGTTTGCATGATTGTTTCATCAGAGAATTAAAGTCAGATGCGAGAACTGTGGATCAGGATCCCTCGATCTTGGTCAGCCCATGTGATGCCATTGTTGGTATGAGCGGTTCAATCCAGGATGGGCAGGTATTGCAGGCCAAGGGATTTCCTTACGCGCTGATGGATCTGCTGGTGGATCACTCCTTGGTGGAGCAGTACCGTCATGGCACTTACGTGACACTGAGATTGACATCAACCATGTACCACCGTTTTCATGCCCCGTATGACGGTACGGTAAAGCAAGTTGATTATGTTTCAGGTGATACCTGGAACGTCAATCCCATTGCGCTCAAGCGAGTCGAGAAGCTGTTTTGTAAAAATGAGCGTGCTGTGATTCAGATGGAACTGGCACCAGACGGGCAGCCTATTACGCTGGTGCCGGTGGCGGCCGTATTGGTGGCCAGTATCCGCTTGCACTTTTTGGATGTGCTGTTGCATTTGAAATATCGCGGACCTAACAAGATACGTTGTCACGCCTCGTTTAAAAAAGGGCAGGAGATGGGCTGGTTTGAGCATGGATCAACTATTATTGTGTTTGCCCCGTCTGGATTTGCTTTATGTGACGGTATCGTGAACGGTAGTCTTATTAAAATGGGTCAACCGTTACTTACTCTGCCACGTGATACAAATTAAATCGTGGAAGGAAGTACCGGGTATTTTCATCAAAAAACGTCACCTGCCATATCAGTGAAATATTTCTAAAGTATGAATGACGATCAGTGCCTCGCCGTTATAATTAATTGTCAACTATCTGAATAGTAATGTTTATTACGAAAATGAAAATCATCCAATTTTTGTTCCGTCATCGGTTTATGACTTTGGTTTTGCTGACTCTGGGGGCGATAGGTCCGGTTTTAGCTGCTGATAAAGCTAAGGCTGGACTGTCCATGGACCAGATAAAAGCTAAGTTGGAAAAAAGTTTCGACAACGTTAAGTTTGAAAAGGTTTTGCCATCTCCTCAATGGCCAGGCATGTATGAGGTCGTCACAGAATCAGAACTGGCTTATACCAATGCTGATGGCAGTGTGCTGTTTGCAGGTCAGTTAATCGATACTTCAACCAAAGAAAATTTATCCCGAAAACGTTGGAATGATTTAAACAAAGTTGATGTTTCAGCTTTGCCACTAGAAAATTCCATCAAAATCGTCAAAGGCGATGGCAGTCGCAGCTTGTACCTGTTTTCAGATCCAGATTGCCCTTTTTGTCAAGAGTTAGAAAAAGAGCTTCAGGGTGTTTCTAACGTCACCATCTATACGTTCCTGTATCCGCTGGAATCTCTACATCCACAGGCGCGGGATAAGGCTAACAATATTTGGTGTGCGGCGGATCGGGTTAAGGCCTGGTCGGATTGGATGATGAATAGGGTGCTTGCGTATACCGATTGCCAACAGTCTGTGATAGCTAACAATCTCGAATTGGGTTTAAAAAATAAAGTTAACTCAACACCAACCTTGTTCTTTGCAGATGGACATCGAGTTGATGGAAAAATATCTAAGGATGAGTTAGAGGTACATCTGAATTTACCAGTGAAAGTCAAATAATACGATGTCTTGCTAACGTTCTGTTTGTATTGAGCTTCACTGCATTTTAATAGGGGCTGACTGGGTTATCTTTGTTGAGTTCTTTCAGTAGTCGTGGTCCTTTTCATATCGGATCCTATCCAGGGTGAATGACGTATGTCATACATTGTGCATTTGTGGTGGATTTAATTAATAAAAAAATCAAAAAATAGTTACTGTGGTGTCATTTCTGACGGGTTTCATGTTGGGTTTAAATCGTTGTTTATATGGCCGCGCGTTGTCTAAACCGTAACCCTATGTCCTTGATGTTTTAAGGGCTCTCCAAATATCGCATCGAGCTGTTTTTGCTTCTTAATTAGAAAGTTGCAAGCGGTATTGGTTATTCAAATTCCGGAAGGAAAAGACGCTTGATGAAATCCTTAATTAAACCAGTAGCCTTTCTGATTGCGGTCATTCTTTGTGGTTTGGCTACCGCAGCAAATGTGAATACCGTATCGACTGCAGCCACCGGCAGTTCACTGATCCTTTTGCTAAAAAACAGCACCGATGGCAACTACTTTTATTCTGAATTGACCCCAACCGTCAGCAGTCTGCGTACCATGTCGCAATTACAGTCTGACACCCCTGAACAATATTCAGTTGTGGGTGCTGATGTGACCGGGCCACTGAATGAATCTACGCTTCAAGGTCTGAATGGGTATGTCGCACCCAATCTGCAAGCCTACCTCGCTGGCAATTCAACGGATGTCATCACTTGGACCATCATGGCCTCAAAGGCTGGTCCTAATGCGAACAATGGTCAAGCCGCTTTGGTGGTGACGTCGAATAATGACTTCTTAGACACTACACCTTGGTTCAATCAGGATGCATGGACATCAGCGACCTCATTCAATGCGTTC
>CANGJP010000071.1 GCA_947454465.1 Pseudomonadota bacterium | reverse complement strand
GATGGATTTTGGTAAGTTCTTGTTCGAAGCTAACAAGAAGGCGCATGCGGCGAAGCGCAATCAAAAACAGATACAGATTAAAGAAGTTAAGTTTCGTCCCGGTACGGAAGAGGGTGATTATCAGGTCAAATTACGTAGCCTGATTCGCTTTCTAACAGAAGGGGACAAAGCCAAGGTGGTGTTACGCTACCGTGGTCGAGAAATGGCCCATCAAGAGATCGGACGTGAGCTTCTAAATCGTGTTCAGCAAGACTTGGCCCGAGTGGGCACAGTTGAGCAGTTCCCGATGATGGAAGGTCGTCAGATGGTCATGCTGATCGGGCCTAAAAAGAAGTGAGCAACAGATAATCTCAGAGTAACAAATCTGAGCTGTTGTCCCGCCTTAAGAGCTACGCCCTTGGGTTTGTAGATCAAACAGGCTAAAAGTTGAGGAGTATGTAAATGCCTAAGTTGAAAACCAACCGGGCAGCGGCGAAGCGTTTTCGCCCCACTGCCAATGGGTTCAAGCGAGCCCAGTCCCATCGTCGTCACATTCTGACTAAGAAGCCCAGCAAGCGTAAGCGTCAGTTGCGGTCACCAAGCATGGTGTCCAAGACCGATTTGGGTCGTTTAGATCAATTATTGCCTAACATTTAAGTCGGAGGTGACACATGGCTCGCGTTAAACGGGGTGTGATTGCTCGCGCCCGACACAACAAAGTTCTTAAGAAAGCGAAGGGTTACTACAATGCCCGTCGTAAAGTATTCCGCGCTGCTAAACAGGCAGTCATCAAGGCAGGACAATATGCCTATCGTGACCGTCGTGCTAAAAAGCGTGATTTTCGTGCTCTATGGATCACGCGAATCAACGCCGCTGCTCGCGTATACGGTATGTCCTATAGCAAGTTAATTGCCGGTATTGCTGCCGCTGAATTGGCCATCGACCGTAAGGTGCTGGCTGATTTGGCGCTTCACGATACCGTGGCTTTTGGTGCCATTGTTGAGCGTGCTAAGGCAGCCCTGGCTGCTACACAGGCCGCCGCCTAACAACTGCGCATTCGTTCTGTCCAAATAAGGCGGATCACAAGCATCAGGCCGCGCCATTCTTGATCGATTGGCGCGGCCTTTTTGTTGACCGCACGGATTAGAACACCTGCACTGCTACTGTGTTTTTAATAATTGATTGTTCAGGTCGCACCACATCATGACTGTCGCATCTAACGATATTGAAGTTTTGGTGGCTCATGCCACCGCAGAGATTCGTGCCTGCAGCAATCTTGCTGATCTTGAGCAAATTCGCATTCGATTGCTTGGTAAAAAAGGTGAACTTACCAATCAACTAAAAAGTTTAGGTCAAATGGAGCCAGAGGCACGCCGCATCGCGGGCGCAGTCATTAATACGGCTAAAGAGCAACTTGCCGCAACACTAGATTCTCGTCGAGATGGGTTAGAGAGTGAGCAGCTTGCAAAACAATTGGCCAGTGAAACAATTGACGTGACGTTACCAGGTCGCGGTCAAGCGGTGGGCGGCTTGCATCCTGTTACGCGTGTTAGACAGCGTATTGAAAAGTTATTTTCCAGAGCTGGTTTCACCGTGGTCGATGGACCTGAAATCGAAGATGACTGGCATAATTTCGAAGCGCTCAACATACCGGGCAATCATCCGGCTCGTGCTATGCACGATACTTTTTACTTTGGTGACGGACGCCTTCTTCGAACCCATACTTCACCTGTTCAAGTTCGAGCGATGCAAAAAATGCATGCCCCCCTTCGAGTTATTGCTCCAGGTCGAGTGTATCGATGTGATTCAGACATGACTCATACGCCCATGTTTCATCAAGTGGAAGGACTGGTGGTGGATGAGCACATCAGTTTCGCCAATCTCAAAGCGGTACTGCATGATTTTATGAAGTCTTTCTTTGAAGCTGATGTGGGTATGCGTTTGCGGCCCTCTTATTTTCCCTTCACAGAGCCTTCTGCAGAGGTAGATATTTCATGCGTGGCATGTGATGGCAAGGGTTGTCGGGTGTGTAAGCAGACAGGTTGGTTAGAAGTGGCCGGTTGTGGCATGGTGCATCCCAATGTGTTGCGTTCAGTGAATATTGATCCTGAACGCTATACCGGCTATGCCTTTGGTATGGGGGTCGAGCGCTTGACCATGCTACGTTATAAAGTCACGGATATCCGTTTGTATTTTGAAAACGACATTAATTTCTTGAAGCAGTTTAACTGAGTCCGGCATGAAAATAAGCCTGCAGAGTTTATCGCGATGGGTGGACACCGGACAGGATGTACCGGCGTTATCGCATGCACTGACCATGGCAGGTCTTGAAATAGAAGGGCAATCCACTGTAGCACCCGCAATGTCGGGTATTGTGGTGGCTAAAGTTTTGGCCACCACGAAGCACCCAGATGCGGAAAAGCTAACTGTATGCCGTGTGTACGATGGTCAGCAGGAAGTGCAGATTGTCTGTGGCGCCAGTAATGTTCGTGCCAATATCAACGTACCCTTGGCTACTGTGGGTTCTACCTTGCCAAACGGCATGCAAATCAAGCAAGCCAAATTACGTGGTGTTGAATCTTTTGGTATGTTGTGTTCAGCCAAAGAATTGGGATTGGCAGAGGAAAGTCAGGGGCTGTTGGAACTTCCCGACGATTTACAAATTGGTCAAGATATTGTTCGCGCGCTGTCACTGGATGATGTGATTTTTGAAATCAATCTCACGCCCAATCGGGGTGACTGCATGAGTGTTTTGGGTGTCGCACGTGAGGTGGCTGCACAACATGGTGTTCAGTTAGCCATGCCAGAGCAACCTGCAATCAAAGCTAATCATGATGAGGTTTTCCCCGTCGTCATTGAATCCGAGGGGTGCACTAAGTTTGTCTCTCGTATTATCAGGAATATCAATCCAGGATCGCGATCACCGTTTTGGCTACAAGAACAATTGAGGCGTTCAGGGGTACGTTCGATTAATGCCATTGTCGATATCACGAACTATGTGATGTTGGAGCTAGGTCAGCCGATGCATGCCTATGATTTGGCTAAATTGCAAAGCGGTATTGTGGTACGTCAGGCTGGTGCGGATGAGCAGATTGCTTTACTAGATGGCAAAACTATTACGTTGAAACCTGATGTGTTAGTGATTGCGGATCATCATCAAGCCGTCGCTTTGGCTGGCGTGATGGGCGGACTGACTACTGCCATCAGTGATGTCACGACGGATGTTTTGCTTGAAGTGGCATTATTCCAGCCGGATGCTATTGCGGGAAGAGGGCGTCGTTATGGATTGGTTACCGATGCTTCACAGCGGTTTGAGCGAGGCGTGGATTTTAATTTGCAAGAGCGTGCGATTGAATTAGCTACTCAGTTGATTTTGGAATGTGCGCAAGGGCAAGCAGGCCCAACTCACGTGACGGGTCAATCGTCAATTGTTAGACGGCCAATATCATTAAGGCATGAGCGCATCGATCGCGTCTTAGGTCATGTCATCTCGATTGATGAAGTAACAGGTATTCTAGCCTCATTGGGTATAAGCATAATCAGCGAGTCGAAAAATCCTATGGTTTGGCAGGTTGTGCCGCCGAGCTGGCGCTTTGATCTGTCTATTGAAGAAGATCTGATCGAGGAGGTGGCTCGTATCTATGGATACGATCGCATTCCAGCCAAAGCGGAAACGGTAGCTACCCACCTGCAACCTATTACCGAAACGCAAATACCTGTTGAGCGTTGTGCGCTGTTGCTAGTGGATAGGGGGTATCAGGAAGCCATTACATACAGTTTCACCGATCCACTCTTGCAAACTGCACTCCTGCCCGATGCGCTAGCGATGACATTGAGTAATCCCATTTCTGCAGAGATGGCAGTGATGCGGTTATCTCTCTGGCCTGGACTGATTCAAGCCTTTCAACAGAATCAGAAGCGTCAGCAGTCCCGTGTGCGTCTATTCGAAACGGGGCGGCAATTCTCTGGTGATGGAAGTCAGGAAACAACGGTGATTGCCGGGGTGGCAGGAGGACTGTTGCTGTCTAAGCAATGGGCTGCTCCCAGTACTCAGGTCGATTTTTATGACGTTAAAGCTGATATTGAGGCTCTCTTAGTATTAACAGGTAGGGCGTGCCTATTCACTTTTGAAAAAGCGACTCATCCCGCTTTGCATCCAGGTCAGAGCGCACGCATTGTTTGCGAGGGTAAGTCAGTAGGCTGGATAGGTGCATTGAGCCCTATGTTGGTGAAGTCACTCGATCTGGTTTATCCACCCGTGCTTTTTGAACTTGACCTATCAGTTACGTTCATTACGCAAATACCTGAATTCAAAGAAATATCCAAATTTCCATTGGTGCGCAGGGATTTAGCAGTCCAAGTTGAAGAGGGGACACAATTCGCTGAAATAGCTGATTTAGTCCGCCAATCCGCGGGGCCCTTGCTCAAAGAGCTGAATATTTTCGACGTTTATCAGGGCGCCGGAGTAGAGAAAGGTAAGAAAAGCATAGCTTTAGGCTTAAATTTGCAGGATACTTCTCGGACGCTGACTGATGTGGAAGTCGATGCCGTGGTCACACGGGTGGTCAACCATCTGGCGCAGCGGTTGGATGCACGACTCAGAGACTGATAGCAATGGCAGCACTCACTAAGGCAGAAATAGCAGAGGCCCTGTTTGATCAACTGGGACTAAATAAGCGCGAAGCCCGCGAATTGATTGATCTATTTTTCGAAGAAATTCGTAATGCCCTCTCGAGCGGTGAGCAGGTCAAGTTATCCAGTTTCGGTAATTTCGATTTAAGAGATAAGAATCAGCGTCCAGGGCGGAATCCCAAGACCGGTGAAGAGATACCCATTAGCGCTCGTCGAGTAGTCACCTTTCGCCCAGGTCAGAAACTTAAAGCCAGAGTAGAAGCGTATGTTGGAACCCGGGAATAACAACGAATTACCGCCGATTCCAGGCAAGCGCTACTTCACCATCGGTGAAGTCAGTGAGTTGTGCATGGTCAAGCCCCATGTTCTGCGTTATTGGGAGCAGGAGTTTGAAGAACTCAGCCCCGTTAAGCGCAGAGGCAATCGTCGCTACTATCAGCGTCAAGATGTCTTGGTGATACGACAAATTCGCAGTCTTCTCTATGATCAGGGATTTACGATTGGTGGCGCGCGTGGTCGTCTTCAGGGTGAAGAGGCGCGCGTTGATGCAACGCAAACCCAGCAAGTCGTCCGTCAATTGCGCACTGAGCTTGAAGACATTTTAAAAATTCTCAGACGCTGATTGTTTAATTCGAACAAGATCAAATTTCATCATCATTTCTTTATGGCTTGTAATGCAAGCCTTATCAGTCGCTCTGGGTCGGGGCGTGGCGCAGCCTGGTAGCGCACTTGCATGGGGTGCAAGGGGTCGGAGGTTCAAATCCTCTCGCCCCGACCAAACTCAACTCCTTGGCTAAAACTTCGCTTCTGCGCGGTCATGCGACATATTCACTCCGCAATGGGCATTTTCGTGTCATGTGTTTAACTTAATGCATGTAAATTTGCTCAGGGCATCAAAAAATGGCAAATTGAATCACGTTAATTTCGATTAAATGGATCTAGATTGGAATGCTGACTGCAAAAAAAGCTTAAAGAGGATTGATGCTGATGAAACGCGTTGCTACAGGTTTGCTATTGGCTGTGATTGCCACCCAACTTTTTGGCTGTGGAAGTGAAAGCTTAACGAGTTACACCATAGGAGGTAATGTCTCTGGCCTGAATGGCACCGTGACCCTTTCAAATAATGCCAATGACACAAAAGTGTTGTCAGTAAATGGGGCATTTACTTTTCCAACGGCCTTGGCCTCCGGTGCCTATTCTGTCACTGTGAGCACGCAACCTGCAGGTCAGACATGCTCCGTAACAAACGGTTCTGGTGTCATTACTGGTGCACCTGTTACTAATGTGCTCATTAGTTGTGTTGGTAAGCCTTATTCAGTGGGAGGTACGGTTTCTGGCTTGCTAACCGGTTCCTCTGTCACCCTAGTGAATAATGATATCGATGTTAAGACACCTAATACGAATGGCACATTTGTATTTGATAATACAGTTTTATCTGGAAGCACTTATGCTGTGAAGGTGAGTAACCAAACGGCGGGGAACCCATGCTCGGTTTCTAACGGTTCGGGTGTTGTGAGTGCTGCGAATGTCACTAATGTCTCAATCACTTGCGGCACTACAGTTACCTATGTTGCAAATAAGTCCAGTAATACCATTTCCCGTTTTGTTGTCACGGCTACCGGTGGCCTTACCTCTGCAGATACCACTGCAACACTGGCACAACCTGTTTCGATCAAAGTAGATCCTAGTGGCAAATATGCGTATGTGATTTATCAGGCCGGTGGAACCAACACGACGCCTTCTCAAAACAAAATATCACAGTTCACTATCGATGCTGGTGGCGCATTAACCCCCATGACGGTTCCGGACGTAACGCTACCCTGTGTAAGTAAAAATCCATGTCCTTCCGTCTACAGCTTCGCCATCGATGCATCAGGGAAGTATCTCTACGCTGTGGATTATTTATATAACACCGTTTGGCAGTATGGGATCGGCAGTAATGGAACATTGACAGCATTGTCTCCCGCCTCGGTCTCCACAGGTGCGGGGCCTTATTCAGTGACCATTGATCCATCAGGTAAGTATGCCTATGTAACCAATTGGGGGGTGGACGGTGCG
>CANGJP010000070.1 GCA_947454465.1 Pseudomonadota bacterium | reverse complement strand
GTAATTCAGCCTTCTTCTCAATCGATTCACAACTTGTGTTGTATCGTTTCACTGGAGTCCAAAGACCATTCTTTAGCATCATGCTATACCCAGCATCCCAATAATAAGGCACTCCTTCCTCGAAGGGTTTTCCATCCTTATCTTTACCGCTCGGATCAGGCCACCAACTGGTTGGAGGCATAGGGGCATACTCCATCTTTGGAATATCACTCACCTTAAGGCTTTTAATACCCATGATCTTGTGACTGAGCCCCTCAGCATCTGTGAAACTCACCTTGAGCACAGAACCATTGCCAAGAAGCCCGCCTCCTTCTGTCCCAGACCACACCAAACCACTACAAGCTAGATAGGTCTGGCCATCCGCTTCGATCAACTTCGGGGTCAACTTAACTGAGTCGCAACTACTCACAAGAAAGACTAAGGCCACAATAGAAACAATACTAACCGTCTCATCGCTCATTCCTTTCTCCTTATTTCATAGAATCGGCAACTTAACTTGCACATGAATCATCTACACGAATACATTGAGCCATCAACAAAACCAACGAAATGGGCTGAAGAACCCTCTATTTCGTAATCTTCTGAGCCTGTTTGCCTAACCTTTCCAAGGTTAGCTAAGCGCTTAAGCCGATTGGCCTTGCTCAATCCGGGCGCGCAGTAGTCCGCTCCATCGTCCAAGTTTTTTGAGTCATCAAACTGATCGAAGGGGTTGGCCGAAGAATTACTTTTAGCTTTTGATTTTTTATTCGTATCTAGGAACTCATCAGGGTTAAAACGCATTGCTGCATAGCTCTTATCGTAGGCAGGCAAAGTGTAATCAGCAGGAGCATTCGTCTGCCATGCTGTTAGTTTAGTGATTTTGTTATCCCACTTGATATCACCACTACCAGAATCAATGCGCGGCCCAGTTACATTTAAGGTGATACTAAAGGGCGCGTCTTCCCACCCATCAATTCCAATAGGCTGCTTACAAGTAGTTAAAAAACTTGCAGAAACCAAAATCTCCCTAATGTCATTCCCTGAAACTGAAGATGACACACTGTTAGTAAAGGCCTTCAAAGCAGATTCGGCTTGATCTATCGTCATATTTTCATTCAGCGAACCCACGGCCTTACTGACCAGAGCCTCCATCCTTTGGATATCACCAGCAATACATTCACGCATCACGATTTTTGCTTGGGACAGCTTCTCGCTTTTCTTTTGTTGGATTGAATCACTAATCTGGATGTAGACGTAGAAACCAACCCCAAAGAGCAGTAGCGCCAAGGAAGATCGCTTTAGCCACTTCCTGACTACAGACCACTTCTGGTGCTTGTCTATTTGCCAGACGGTCAAGACAAGGATGGTTGAAATAATGATGGCGAAAAATGTCATCTGCACTCCTGTACCTTTATTAATGCCTACCAAGACTAAGCTAATTTTCAAAAAAATAAAAAATTTAGCTCGGCCGTTGATATGTAGGCACCAAAACGCACTGGCCCTACCCCCCCATAAAAACAATGGTGCCATCCGCTCCCCAAGGCGTGCATAAATTACATCTCATTTTCATGGGACACTGGCGGGACACTGATCGTCAAAAAACAGGAAACGACCAAAAAAGACCAGAACAACAACCAGTTGATTCTATTGATATTCAGTGTTGTGAATTGTTGCCATCTGATGCACTCCTTCGACTGTTAATCCGTTGGTCGGCGGTTCGAACCCGTCCCGGGGAGCCAACTAAATACTAAATTAGTAGCAACTATTAAACAGCATCAGGCCTGAAAGTCGCCCTAAAACGACACTCCGCTGCAAATACCACCACCAGAATCAAGCTCATTACATATTCAAACGAGCGTTAATGCATAACCAAGTTCGTCACTACGTGCCACTGCAGAACATGCATGGCTAGTAATTTGCTCCCTCATGTCATGGCTAATAAGCCATGACATGAACAGAGATAAGGAGACGCATTACACCGATAATCACAACTTACGTGCTTTGATCGTATAACTATCGCCCAGCATACCGTCTTTGTGCGTAGCATCCTCTTCATTCGGCAAATAGGTCTGAACGTAATCAACCTTCACCTCGTCCGGCGATACCTTCACACGTAAGTAACCACTGCCGCCTACAACCTTGCCGTGGGTATAGTTATAGTCTTTGGCAGCATCAGTAGCGTCATACAAGCCGCTGCGCGCAGGCACGGGCCCCTCCTGATAGACAATACCGTCCTGATCTTGCTTCACATACAAATGATCATGGCCATGAAAATAGATGGTGGCATTATTAGCAACCAGCATTGGGTGAATAGGCATTTCCCAACCCGGACGTGCCTTGTCAAACCCCCACGTACCATCAAGGTTGTACCCACCCATTTCGAGGTACTTCAAGGTTTCAATGCCGCCACGCATCTGGCCTTTCATGTTCACACCACCAATCAGATTATGTGAGAACACAAACTTGTATTTGGCCTTGCTCGTCTCCAAGGTCTTCTTCAACCAGTCGTACTGTTCTTTGCCGAGCGTGGTCCACCAATCACCCGCAAGTTCGGGTGCCTTCGGAGCATTCCAGTAAGGATCAAGCGCAATAAATAAAGCATCACCCCACTCCCACGCATAGTTCGCCTGTCGCAAACCCACGTACGCCTCCATTCTATTGCTGCCGGTATAGAACCCATTCGGTTCAGGATTAGGGAAGTACTGCTTACGCGTCAAGGTATGCATGACCGCCATATTGTTAGGCGTACCGTTTAATCTAGCGGCCCATTCTCCCTCATGGTTTCCCAACACCAGATACAACGGTATTGAGTGATTCACTAAATCAAAATAAGAACGCACGTACTGATTACGATTGGTCAGATGCGCCTGAAATGCCGCCACTCCCATGGTCTCAGGGTTATTCCTATCAATAAACGCAGTATCTCCAAGGTCAATCATAAAATCTGGATTATCAGCCGCCATTTTCTTGAGCGATAACTTGTAAGCATCCATGTCGTTAGCGGCTAAGAGATGCGGATCAAACTGAACGACGAAAGTATAGGTGCTGCCTGGTGGTCGCTGTGTGATGAAAGAATGCTCGGCACGTGCAACAGCCTCCTTTGCTCCAGCTTCTTGGTAACGCATCCTGTAGAAGTAACGGGTATTGGGCTTAAGATCATTGATCAAAATATTAGCCGGCACCCCACCGGTTAATTTCAATGCCGCTGTCTTGCCGGTATACACACCAGACTTGGTGCCATATTCAAAGTAGGCATCCAGATCTTTTCTTGCTGCCACGTTCACGGTGACAGACTTGTCTGTAGGCCGACCTAGCAACTCTTGAGCAATCAATAGGGGATCATCGGTTCCACGCGGCTGGGTTCCATAACCGCCCGTCGATCGATCCGTGGCCGTCACGGCTTTAGTATCTGTCAACGCCTCTTTGTACTCAAAGCTACGCGGGTCCCGGTACTTTTGTTGTGCAATTGCGGCCGCGACCAAGGCTACCAATGACACGGCAAGCCAGAGTTGGCGTGTTTTCATTTAATACCCCCTAAAAAACCATCAATATCAACCCTGAGCCAACGGTTCAATCAACAATACAACGGTGTAGAGATTGACGACTGAAGCGAGCAATTCATTTGTATCCCGAGCCTACAGGGATCAGGCCTGATTGGCACACCCCTCAAACTGAAAATAAATGCAAAGCCTCAAACACTCGATAAACAAATCCTATAACGAATCCTTCTGGTTGTCTTAATGCACATCAGTGTCACTACAGATGCTTGCCTGCTGAGGCACCAATCATCATGCCCAAGGCCTGGCCTGAAAGCCACGCGCACTCCACTCTTGGTCCCAAGAACCAATCACCACACACCCCCAACTGTGAACCTGGGCTATACAACGCCGAGCATCCTGCATTGCCAGATAGGGCATAACGCCAGCGATGCGTGGCCGCGATCAACGGTACCGGCAACTCTACCGCCAAACATTCCGCGAACCGCTGCATAAGCATCGCTTGTACCGCATCGGGTGAATCTTCGAGATGTTTTTCCGACCATGCCGCCGAAGCCTGAATCACCCAACTTTGTGGCCCAGTACGCGCTGGTTTATCCGAATTACATGCAGCCCAACCAATAATGGCATCATCGCGTAATGTAATAGTCCTAGTTTGCAAAGGGCTTGCGAAAGACAACATTAATGTCCAACACGGTGAAGAAACGGTCGCCTTAGCCAGAGTAGCAAAATCATTTTGAATCGGAGTAAGCAATGCCGCCGCTTGCTCTGCTGGCACCGCAATCACTACTGCATCAAAGCAAGTATGCGGCGCCCCTTCACCCCTGAGCACCCATCCGTTGTCTTGACGTTGAATGGCTTCAACACGAATCGACCAGGTTACGTCATGACGTGTCGCCATCCACTTAATAGGTGCACTCATCGACGGCGTACCCACCCACGCATCAGGCCCCACCACAGGCCAAGGCGCAGCAGCACCAGATGATTGCCACTGATCTACAACGGTTTTGAAATTGGCATCGCGCACTGTGAAATACTGAGCACCATGATCGAAGCTCACCTCGCCCCACTCAGTACTAATACGGCGCGTAGACATACGGCCACCGGCCCCACGAGCCTTATCGAAAAGCTGTACTCGATGTCCCTGCATCTGCAAACGATCTGCACAAGCAAGCCCAGACAATCCCGCACCTATAATGGCAATATTCATATGTTTAAACATTATTGATAGTGGCTGCTATAACAATTGACGTTGAACCATCAAATCATGGCCCAATAGACAGCATCTCAGGATACCAGATCCCAATAACGCAACTGGTCATGGCCATTTACAAATCCTGCCTAATTGTTTGCACAATCTTTCATCATGCTGATAGCAAAATCGCTATTGCCAACACACACCATTAAAGAAGGCCAACATGAAATATCCCTCCATTTACTTGCTTACATGTGGCATTTTTATCAGTGGTACGTTGATGGCTCAGGCCCCCAATCCAGCTGCACAAGCCAACTCTAACCAAGGACTCGTGGTCACGTTTCTGGGTACATCCGGCCCCTCCATGTCTATCGAGCGGGCCGAAAGCGGCACGCTGATTCAAGCCGGCAGCGAAACCTTGTTGATCGATTGTGGGCGCGGCGTGCCAGAACGCTTAGTTCAGGCCGGCATACGGGGCGTGGATAAGGTATTTCTGACTCACCTCCATTCTGACCACACCCAAGGCCTACCCATTTTGTGGATGAGCAGTTGGAACAGTCGCAGCACCAAACTGTCGCTATGGGGACCTGGCACGGGCGCTGACCAACCCACCGGCACCGTTGGCCTTGCACAAGCGCTATCTACCGCATTTGCAACCAACACCCACATTCGCCGTGACTTGGTTGAAAAATGGCCTGCCGAAAAAATCATAATCGATGCTCATGACATCGAAGAAGGCGTGGTTTACCAAAATAATGGCGTTACCGTAACGGCATTCCGAGTTAAACATGACCCGGTCACCCCCACCTTCGGCTACCGTGTCGATTACGCCGGACACTCTGTAGTGGTGTCAGGTGACACTCGACCCTCTGACAATCTCATACAGTTCTCACGGGGCGCAGATGTATTGATCCATGAAGTATTTGTTCAGGGTGGCGCATCACTAGGCGGCCAAGTAACGGGCATGGCGACCGGTATGGCCGCTGTAACGGGCATGGGGACCCCCGCTATTGCGGGACCGCCCGACTCCGCCGCAGGCGCTGGTCATGCCGTTGCCGCCTATCACACTACACCTGAAGAGGCTGCCGATATTTTCACCAAGGTCGCGCCTAAGCTTGCCGTTTTTTCACATATCGCACCGAATTACGTTGATCCTACCGACCGAACCCGCGCAGCCGGTTACAAAGGCCCACTGCAAGTCGCCAAAGATCTAATGGTCATCACCGTAGGGGATACTATAGTGGTCAAGTGAACAACCGACACCACGCTCTAAACAGATTTAGACAATAAATAACCATAAAATAACTTAAAGTGGACGGTCAGCGGATCGTCCAACTGCTGCTTGCAAGATATTTCCTTCAGGTCGTGCCTGTTGAATCAAGCAACGCTGCACAACGAGTCATCGCATGAATTTAAATACTTCGGGGGATCTTCATGAATAAGCTCACATCGCGAGATTCAACTCGCAACATTGCGGCCACGCGTTATGGTGAAGCACTTATTGGTCTGTCTTTGCTCGGCCTCTGCGCATGGGCAGCTTTATCTGGGGCACAGCAATCTCAGAATGACATCACCGCAGGTACGACAGTAGCCGCGATGACCCAAGTGTTAGGTCGTCCTACAGACAGTTCGATCATCGTCAGCGCACTGTCACCAAACGATCAGGAAATCTACGCAGAATATGGCACCTCCCCTGCTAACTACACAGGCAAAACAGGCATTACGACTGCTAAAGCACGCGTGCCCGTAGAATTGTCAATAGATAAACTGAAAGCCAACACGCGTTATTACTATCGTCTGCGTTACAAGCAAGCCGGCAGCAGTGCTTACCTAACCGGTACCGAGTACAGCTTCCAAACACAACGTCCGCCAGGCAGCGCTTTCGTTTTTGCAGTTCAGGCCGACTCGCATCCAGAACGAAAAAACATGTTTGATGCTGAACTATACAAACGCACCATGGCAAATGTGCGCAAAGATCAACCCGATTTCTACATCACGCTTGGCGATGACTTCAGTATTGATCAACTCGGTGGCATGGCACCATTGTCACCACAGATCGTATCGCAGGTATACATCAATCAACGTCCTTACTTAGGTCAAGATGGCGCCGCCACCCCTATTTTTCTAGTCAACGGCAACCATGAACAAGCGGCCAAGTACCTGCTAAATGGCACCGCAAACAGTCCAGCAGTTTGGGCGGGTAAAGCACGGAATACTTATTTCCCACAGCCCACCATCGGTGACGGCAAGTTCTACACCGGCGATAAAGAACCGGTAGAGCACGTTGGTATGCTGAATGATTACTACGCATGGACTTGGGGTGACGCCCTGTTCATCACGCTGGATCCATACTGGCATTCCGATGCGGTGGTTGATAATGCACTTGGTGAATCGGGCCCCTCCGGCACGGGTGCCCCTGTAGCCGATGGCATGGCGGGTATGGAT
>CANGJP010000069.1 GCA_947454465.1 Pseudomonadota bacterium | reverse complement strand
GGTAAGGTCGGGGTTCCTACTAGGATTTTTAAGGTCATCATCAACCATAAAAACTGGAAGTCGATAGGATTTCTGATTCCAAATAAAATTGGGCTTTCAATTCCAAGAGCTGACCTTAAAAACTACGCGGTCTCTGTATATTCTGTTGAACTCGCTACAGGAATTGATTTCTTCCCAAAGCTGCCAAATACCAACACATCTGAGATAGAAGAACCCAATACCTTGTATTGGAAAGGGCTGTAACTTACCGACACCGAGGGTAGCAGCAAGGTCCTTGGCTCTTTATTCCGGAAAGGGCGCTCCCTATGAGGCCTGATCAAGCCTAAAAGTGGAGGCTATGATTTCGGGGTGGCTGATGACGTCACGTCCGCACACGGTGTTAGAGTGTCTAAAATGGCTAAAACACTGGTGGCGGTGACCGGACTCGAACCGGTACGGTGTTACCCGGCGGATTTTAAGTCCGCTGCGTCTACCAATTCCGCCACACCGCCAGGTGCGTATCCACTTTAAGTGATATGAGCGGGCAGAACAGCCTCGCTCGAGCAGGACGGCGATTGTAGCTGGAAATTCTGTTCTGTCGTAGCCATTTGTATGGTCTTTTTTTAGGTTGGATGGCGCGCTCTGATAAGATGGCAGAAGTTTTACTGCTTGAAGGGCCGATCGTCCACCATGTTCGCTGATTATGTGCTCCGTCATCACGCTATGCGCCTCGATGTGCGTGATATGCATTTGTGGCGGGGTGATCATCACTTGTTGCGGGGCATTTCCTTTTCTCTGCAAGGGGGGCAGTTAATCCAGATACAAGGGCACAATGGAGCCGGTAAGACCAGTTTGTTGCGTTGTGTGGCTGGTTTGTTGCCCGTGGAGTCAGGAGAATGCCTGTGGAATGGTGTGCCGACCCAGCGGGCGTTGATGGCCTTTAATCAATCCATACTGTATCTAGGTCATAGTCAAGCACTAAAGCTTGATTTAACGTCAAAGGAGAATCTCGAATTTGCTATGGGCTTAAGGCAGCACGTGACTTCAGCTCAGGTACTAAATGCGTTAACTCTTGTGGGGATTCCTCAGTGTGCTGAATTGCCGGTTCGCGTCTTATCGGCGGGTCAGCGGCGTCGGGTTGCGCTGGCTCAGTTGGTCCTAACCAATTCACCGTTATGGATTTTGGATGAGCCCACTACCAATCTGGACGCTCAAGGTGTTGCGATGCTGGAAGGTCTGATGACACACCATTTACAGCAAGGTGGTGCCATTATCACGGCGGCTCATCAACCCTTGCTGGCTGCACATCCGGCTCGTCGCGAATGGATGCTGCATTGATGTCGGTATCTGGTCATACCCTTTCTCCTTTCACGCAGTTTGCGTTGATCCTCCGTCGAGACCTGCGTTTGGCAGTTCGACGTTGGGATCAGGTGTTGCAGCCGTTAGTGTTTTTTGTCGTGGTTATCACGCTGTTTCCTCTGGCGATTAGTCCTGAATTATCCGAGCTGCGGCGTATCGCTACGGGCATCTTATGGGTTGCGGCAATGCTGGCCTCGTTACTGGCTGGCGAGGCACTATTTCGACCCGATTTAGAAGACGGTGTCATGGAGCAGTGGGTGTTAACCGGTCAACCCTTGCCATGGTTGCTGTTGGCCAAAACCGTGGGGCATTGGTTGCTCACGGGGTTTCCTTTAGTTCTGGTGGCTCCCTGGGTGGCAACGGCATTAGGGGTGGAGTTTGATCATTGGCGGCTCATGATATTAACGTTAGCTCTTGGTACAGCCCTGTTGAGTGTGCTCGGTGCGATTGGTGCCGCACTCACGGTCGGGTTGCGGCGCGGTAATATGCTAATGGCGATGCTGGTCTTACCTTTGGAGATGCCAGTATTGATTTTCGGTGCCAAAGCATTGGATTTTGGCTTGCAGGGTGACGTGGTCACAGGGCCACTCAGTGTCTTGGCTGCTATGTTGTTACTGGGTTTAGTGCTGGGACCCTTTGCAATGGCTGCAGCGATTCGTATCGGTGTTGAATAATAAAATTGATACTCACGGTTGGTTTATAGGTTATTTGAATGAATTGGGTCTGGTTTCATAAATTAGCATCGCCTCCCACTGCATACGCATTTGCTCGGACATTGCGTCCTTGGTTATTGTGGCCGTCATTATCGATGATGCTATGGGCTGGTTATGCTGCATTGTTTGTTGTGCCGCCTGATTATCAACAATTGGATGCTTACCGAATTATTTTTGTGCATGTTCCTGCGGCTTCATTATCCCTGATGGTATACAGCATCATGGCTATTGCAGCGGGTATTGGTTTGATTTGGCGCATGAAGTTGGCGCACGCAGTAGCGGCGGCTTGTGTCTTGCCGGGGTCTGTGTTTACTGTGCTGGCGTTGGTCACTGGCGCCATCTGGGGTAAACCGATGTGGGGTGCGTGGTGGGCTTGGGATCCTAGGCTCACCACCGAACTCATTCTATTGTTTTTGTATTTAGGGTATATGGCGCTTCGTGCCTCATTCGATGATATTGGGCGGGCTGATCGTGCTGCTGCAGTGTTGGCCTTGGTGGGGTTGGTAAATATTCCTATCATTAAATATTCTGTGGTGTGGTGGAATAGCCTTCATCAGGGTAAAACGCTGTCTATTTGGGGTAAGTCATCTATTGATCCGTCGATGGTTATGCCTTTGTTGGTCATGTTATTGGCTTTTGTGATGTTCTTTGGTGCCATTTTGTGTGATGGATTATGTGCACAAATTTTACGTCGTGAACGTCATGCCCAGTGGTTAACCAAGCAGGTGCAATGATGTCGACGGCTGCTTTTCAAATGGGTAAATACGGTATCTACGTCTGGTCGTGTTATGGTCTGACCATGGTGGGTTTGGTGTTTCTTATCTTTGTAGTGCGCCGTCAGTGGCAGATCGAACTCAGGCACGCCAAGCGCCGTATGCAGATCATGGAGCAGCAACAAACCTCAGTATCGGATGTGCATACATGACGCCACGCCAACGTCGTATGATTTTTGTTGGGTTGATACTGCTGGCTGTTTCTGCTGCCGCTGGTTTTCTTTTGACAGCGTTAAATAGCAATGTGCAATACAACATTGTGCCTAGTGATGTGTCTGCCGGTAAGGCCCCTAAAGGTCGCACCTTTCGTCTAGGAGGTATGGTGGAGCAGGGCAGCGTGAAACGTGAGCCGGGTAATTTGCAAATTCAATTTGTTATCACTGATTTCGCTCATGAAGTGACGGTACGTTATACCGGTGTGTTGCCTGATTTATTCCGTGAAGGTCAGGGTGTGGTTGTGCGTGGTAAATTAGTCTATTCCACTGACCTAGAAAAAGGCCAGTGGTTGATGTTGGCGGACGAAGTGCTGGCTAAGCACGATGAAAATTACATGCCGCCTAATGTGGCAGAGAGTTTGAAAAAAACACACGATGTGCGCCGTATGCAGGAGACATCGACATCTCCCGCGCCAGTTATCACTCCTTAGCGTTATATGATCCTGCTGTTCGAATTACAAATAGGCGAATGACATAACTATGAGCGTTGAACTGGGACATTTTGCATTAATTCTCGCCTTTACCTTGGCTTTGGTGCAGGCTTTCTTCGGGTTGGTTGGTTCGTACGCTCGGCAGGAGCATTGGATGGCGGCCGCTCGTTCGGCTGTGATGGGGCAGTTTGTATTTACGCTGTTTTCATTTGGTTGTTTGACGGACGCATTTCTGCGGAATGATTTTTCAGTTTTGTACGTAGCCAACAATTCCAATACTGAACTACCTGTGTTTTATCGATTTGCTGCTGTTTGGGGCGCCCATGAAGGCTCTTTGTTGCTGTGGTTACTGATTCTTACAGTGTGGTCTTTTGCAGTATCTGTATTTAATCGATCCATGACGCCGTTCTTCACGGCTAAGGTGCTGGGTATTCTAGGACTAATTAGTGCTGGCTTCTCTCTGTTCATTATCACGACATCCAACCCTTTTGAGCGCTTGTTGCCAGCGGCATTACAAGGTGCCGATCTGAATCCCTTGCTGCAGGATCCAGCCTTGGTTGCGCATCCACCTATGCTCTATACCGGCTATGTAGGCCTTGCGGTTCCTTTTGCATGTGCTGTGGCAGCGTTGTTAGAGGGAAAGTTGGATGCGGCATGGGCGCGTTGGGTTAGACCTTGGGCGACAGTGTCGTGGTTGTTTCTAACCTTGGGCATTTCTTTAGGTAGTTTCTGGGCCTATTACGAACTGGGATGGGGAGGGTGGTGGTTTTGGGATCCGGTCGAAAATGCCTCGTTCATGCCGTGGTTGATGTGTACAGCATTGATTCATTCGTTGGCGGTCACTGAGAAGCGAGGCTTATTTAAAAGCTGGACAGTATTGCTGGCTATTTTCGGTTTTTCATTGTCATTGCTCGGAACGTTCTTGGTACGCTCGGGTGTGTTGGTATCGGTGCATGCCTTCGCCAGCGATCCTAGTCGTGGGTTATTTATTCTGGCCTTCCTAACGATATGTATCGGCGGGGCGCTAACGCTGTACGGGTGGCGCGCGCAGCACCTGAAGTCAGGGGCAGGGTTTGCAGTGATTTCTCGTGAATCATTTTTGCTATTCAATAATGTACTGTTAGTGGTGGCGGCTGGATTGATTCTGCTGGGTACGTTGTACCCATTGTTTGTTGATGCATTAAATCTCGGTAAAATTTCTGTGGGGCCACCCTATTTTTCAGTGGTCTTTTTAATTCCGATGTTACCTTTGGTGTTGTTATTAGCTATTGGTATGCATGCCGGATGGAAGCAAGCTAAATTCAATTCGTTGAAGCGTTCATTGCTGATAGCCTTGGTTGTGGCCGTTATATTTGCGGCGCTCTTGACGCTCGTGGTGTTCAAGCGATTTTCGCTGTTGTGCTTTATAGGGTTGATTGCTGGCGGATGGGTATTGCTGTCTTCCTTGATTGAACCTATTTCACGACTGCGTGCAGGTTATTCATTGTCTGCAGGTATAGTGGCCATGAGTCTGGCGCATTTTGGTGTTGGCGTGTTTATGCTGGGCGTGACAACCGTATCGACATACACCATTGAAAAGGATACGAGTCTCAGTGATGGACAAAGTGCTGACATTGCGGGCTATACATTTACCCTGCTTAACACTGAATCGGTGTCAGGTCCTAATTACGAAGCCGTTCAGGCTACTGTTAAGGTCACCCAAAACGGAGAGGAAGTGACGGTGTTGTATCCCCAAAAGCGTATATATCGAGTACGCACAAGTCCCATGACGGAGGCGGGTATTGACGCGCACTGGCAGCGAGATTTGTTTGTTGCGCTGGGTGATGATCTAGGCAATGGCGTGTGGAGCGTGCGTATTCAATATAAACCATTGGTGCGCTTCATCTGGTTAGGTACTTTAATCATGGCGCTGGGCGGACTGATTGGTGTGATGGATCGCCGTTATCGCAGTAAGATGGTGGCGAAACAAACCATCAGTCAACCTATTCAGGTAGGGCCATAATGATGTGGAAGTTTTTATTGCCGGCGGGTGTTTTCGCAATTCTGGTTGGTTTCTTCTTCGTCGGGCTAAGTCGTGATCCCAGCCAGGTACCATCACCATTGATTGGAAAAGTCGCTCCAACTTATTCGTTACCAAGAGTAGAAGATACCACTCAGAAGGTCAGCAGTAGTGACTTTGCTGGAAAGCAACACATGGTAAACGTATGGGCAACATGGTGCGTCGAGTGTCGTAAAGAGCATTCAGTATTGCTCGAGATTGCCAAAAAGAACGTGGTTCCCATCGTGGGTCTGGACTGGAAGGATGAATTGACATCTGCACAAATCTGGTTGGCGCAGCTTGGTAATCCGTATCTGGCCACTGCATTTGATGAGAAAGGACGTGTTGCGATCGATTTCGGTGTGTACGGCGCTCCCGAAACTTTTTTGATCGATGCAGAGGGTAAGGTGCGATATAAGCATATTGGTAGTCTGACGATGGATGTGTGGGAGCATGAATTCTTGCCCCGTATTGATGGTCGAATAAAATGAGTCATATGCTTAAAGCAATAAGTTTTTTGTTATTTGGTTTTCTATTTTTCTGCTCTTCGTGGGCAGTGGATGATGCGCAGCCCTTTGCAGATCTGAGTTTGCAGTCTCGCTATGAAACGCTCACACATCAGTTGCGCTGTCTGGTGTGTCAAAACGAAACCATTGCTGATTCGGGAGCATCTTTAGCTTCCGATTTACGGCGTGAGTTACGAGAGCAGCTGGCAGCAGGGAAGAGTGATGATGAAGTTGTTAAATTTATGACGGATCGATACGGTGCTTTCGTACTATATAAGCCACCGTTTGAGCCGCGCACTTGGCTTCTCTGGTTGGGGCCGGTGTTACTGCTTTTGTTAGGTGTGGTCGTAGCAGTGCGTGTAATTAGGAAGCGCTCGCTGATGGCAATCGATATCCTCGATGACAGTGATGAGGATCGTAAACAGAGCGATCAAGCATGATGATTTTTATCATTGCCTGTGCGGTGATGTTGATTCTTGCTGTGGTTCTCGTGGTTCGGCCTTTATTGCGAATAGATACCGACGCGGCGGAACAGCCCTCAGTTTTTCGTCTGAATCGCATTGTGATTCAGACTGGTGTGGTTGTAGTGATGGTTGCGTTGGGTATGTATTTTTACAAAGGTGATTTTCAATGGAATGAAAATGATCAATCTTTTTCTGACCAAGCTACTGCTGTAAAAACTGATGCCTTGGAAATTAAGGGCTTGATTGAACAGGCTAAGGCGCATCCTGATAATGCGACTATCTTGATCAAACTAGGCAGTGCTTATGTTGCTGCGTCATCGTTCAACCAAGGTGCCGAGGCTTATCAAAAGGCTTATCAGTTGACTAATGGTCAAGATTTAGATGCCATTACCGGTTGGGTTGAGGCGCTCGTGCTGTTAGATCCCAACGCAGTGAATGGCCGTGCTGCTAAGTTGGTGGAAGATGCATTGAAGCTGAATCCAAAGCATCCGCGTGCTTTATGGTATGGTGGTTTGATCGCATTGCAAATGCAGAATCTCAAAGTGGCGCGCGATCGGTTCCAAACGATGTTATCACTGGACCCACCGGATTCGATTCGTAAGTTACTGGAGCGTCAAATTGAAGAGCTGGATGCTCAACTGTTGGACAGATCAACGTCTTCAATGCTGGCAAGTTCT
>CANGJP010000068.1 GCA_947454465.1 Pseudomonadota bacterium | reverse complement strand
GTAGACGAAATTGGTCGTACAGGGCTTGTACCACGCTATTGATATTGCTGCAGCAGCAGCGCTGCTTCGGGCCGTTCCGGTTGGAGAATCATCAATTGATTGAGCAGCGATCTAGCCGCATTAGGATCTATTTTAGCGACGCTGTCAGCCATCGTGATTAGCGGATCGTAGGCAGGTCTAAAGTCAGGACTAATGCGTAGTACAGACAGCAGCGGTTCTTTTACCTGAATGAGCATGTTGAGAACGTTCGAGGTGGGCTTCACGTCGCGACCTGATTTAATAAATTTATTGCGTGCCATCCAGTACGCTTGTAGACGCTTAATAGAAGATTCGCTAGTGCTGAAGTGCATTAATTCATCTGAGCTAACGGACAGGCTATCGATCACTTGCAGCAATCTGTCACGAGGTAAGGAATCGGGCTCATAAGTGATTTTTGGTGCGCTATAGGTCACCACGGTATGGTTATCTGTGTTCAGTAAAGCCTTTTCGGAAAAACGGGATAGCGCTACAGGTCCTGCGATAAAACTACCGAGCAGCGCATATTCGTCTTCGATACCAGTATGAGCTAATTTTTCGGGTAGTGTATTGCTCGCGATGTGAGACTTGATGGTATCTAAATTAAAATATTTAGAGTCCTGTGTTGCCACCAATCCGATTACCGGTGTTTCAAGGCTATTGCTGGCCAGCATGGCCCATCCTGATGGGTAAACACTAATGAAAGATTTAATGATGCTGCGCAGGGTCTCTAGGTCTAACTGATGGAGGGGTAACCACTGACAAAAAATTCCCTGTGGCATGAGGCGGTCTCGGATCGCGGCGAAGTGCTCCACAGTATAAAGTGAACCTGATCCGCTGCGGGCTGGATGAAAATTATCTGCCACTATAACGTCGTAGTGTTGTGGATGTGTTCGAACGAATCGCCGTGCATCCGAGTTGATAATGTTTAGGTGGGATGCAGATTCGTTGCTATTAAAGTTCTGTGTGAAAAACGATGAAGCGTTGATTACTTCAGGTAAAAGTTCAGCAGCGTCTACTTTTAGTCCAGGGAATGCGGCTGCCGATGATGCCGTGATGCCTGTTCCTAGGCCCAGAAATAGAACCTGCTTTGGTTCGGGGTGTAACAGAATGGGCAGTAAGGCTTGTCGAGCATCTACCCGTAGCGTCGCACTGCTGCCTTCTTGTTGTCGATTGTTGATGCGTAATCGAGCTACACCGTCCGCATCTTCGACGACGCTGACAGCCGCCGATATGCCTTCCTCATAGCGGATAATTCGTCCGCCTTCGGGTACATCAATGAAGGCTAAAGTCGGTACCCAGTGGGCTGCAAGGGTCACTGTTGTGGTGAGTAATCCGATTGCAGCAATGGTTTTTAAAGACCGTGCAGCTAGAGCTAGGTAGCCCATGGCAATGCTCAATAACGCGTACTTGAGTCCTAGGGTTGGGATGGCAATGACACCAAAAATTACAGGTGCCAGTGTCGCACCCAGCAGGTTATATCCAATGGCTTGTCCATAACTAATCCCTGAGTGGTGGGCACGATTACTCAGATGACTGAACAAAGCGCCCATGACAAGAGTAGGTAGGGCAAAGGCGCACAGCGCCAGCAGTGACTCTGCCGCCAACGCTGCTTGCATGCCGTGTCCAAACCCATTTAAGACCCATGATTTTATCGATTCAGCGCCCCAGAGGCTGGCACTACCAATTAGACAAGATACTGAAAGCGAAATTAATAATAGTTGTTCTAAATGCCTAATAGTGGATCGTTTACCTAGCCATTTATCATACGCGGCGGCGCCGATGGAACTGCCAATTAAATATACGGCGAGCAATAATGCAAAGGTGTAAACCGTATCTTCCGTCACTTGACTTAAAACTCGTATGACTACTATTTCATAGCCAATACCGAGCAGGCCTGTCAGCGTCAGTGCTATCCAATTTTTATTGTTGATATTTTTATTAATTAGTTCGATAGGTGCTTGTGCTTTAGACTCAATAATTGGGCCGGGTTTGAGTAAGCTTAATGATAGTGTGCCACAGATAATATTGATTGCTACACACAATAGGGTTGTCTTTAGTAAGCCTTCATGAGGTATCCACCAGAAGGCAATGGTTATCACGCCAAGCACTGCGCCTAAGGTGTTGAAGGCATATAGCAGCGCAACTGACCGTCCCTCTGTGCTAGCTGCGGCAGTGACTCGCTCCATGGCTGGCAAGGTAATACCCATCGTGATGGTGGCAGGTAGCAGTAAAAAAAATGTGCCTATGAATGTCACTGACCATTGCCATAGCGGTGTAGGTTCACTGCCTATCCAATTCAGTAACGACGAACTCAAGGGTTGCAGTGTGAGTGCTAAAATAAGGCTCCAAGAAGCAATGATCCATTCACTGCCGACATACCAGTCAATGGGACGGCTGGATTTTTCTATAAGTGAGCCAAACAATAATGATCCCAACGACAGTCCACCAAAGAATGCCGTGATTACGGCCAGTACAGCGGCGGATTCATGGCCGAGCCATAAAGAGGATTGTTGTGTCCACAGAATCTGGTAGCCAAGTCCAGCAAAACCTGAGAGGGTCATGATCAAAAGCGCCAGTGGCTTTTGCCAGCGCTGTAGGTAACTACTTGTCATGTTGTTTTAGTTTTAAGTGTTAGCCACTGAACTTGATCAAGTATCCCCATGAGTCCAATTGTGCAGGTATGGCATTAAAGGCAAGGGTGATGCGTTTTTCGCCTTGATTAGGTGGTACGGCATGTAAGAGATAACTCGGGAATAGCATCATGTCGCCGGGACGTGGTGCGGGGCTAATCCATTTGTCAGCATTGTATTGGTTGGTGATGGTTCCTTTATGGTCGTTCTTAAACGTGTAATCGTGACCCCCTGGGGATTTCATGAATACCGTGTGTGAACTTGCATGCGTTGGCGTCAAATAGACAATGCCAGAAATAAAGCTATTGGCATGGTTGTGCATGGCCTGATGACCGCCATGTTCAAGAAAATTAACCCACATTTCTTTGATAGACCAGCCGATGCGTTCACCGAACAATTCAGTACCGAAGGTAACTAGGTTTGGCGTAATCAGTGAGGCGGCCTCAACGAATAAAGGACTGTCACTTGGTTGCAGTAATTCCGTATGAGTGAGATTGGGGGAGGTGTTGTTATTCAGCACAGCTTTTTTTTCAAAAAAAGCGATTAAATGGCTGACCAGTGAGGCACTAAGCGCGGACTGCACGCGCATAACGGGGGTCGGAAATATATCAATAATTTCTGGCATAGGTACCTAGTTTGGCGGTTATTTATGACAGTGATAATTCACAACTGTAGCGCCATTGTATGACACTGAAATAAAACGTATTACCTCACGAAAAAAGGCTTCGAAAAACATATCAATCGTTCATCTAAAGGTAACCATCAAGACATGCCTCATTTCCTATGATTGATGCGCGGGAACAATACTAAACGGGCATTTTTAGTACGGAATCAGGTCGGGTCTTTAAATAATTTTCTGAGAGGTAACGGGTTATGAATTTAAAAATTTTTTCGGTAGTGGCGCTAGGGCTACTGTCCACTGCTTCTGCTTTCGCGGCACCAGTTACATTGGACTTTGAAGGTGCAACCAGCTTTTATTCAGTTGATGGTTTCTATAATGGCGGTACCGATGCTGCCGGTGTGACCGGAACAAACTACGGTATCTCTTTCACAGGTGATGCCGTGGCTTTATCCAATGACGGTACCGGGTCAGGAACAAATGGTGAGTTTTTTACCCATGCTCCTTCACCGGGAACTATCATGACGCCGGTCGGTGCTGATGCGGTACTAAATTCAAATGATGGATTTACTGATCTGGTTTCGTTTTATTACTCGACCAATGCTGATACCACGGTCACCGTTTATGACGCATTGAATGCGACCGGTTCTGTTCTATACACCTTCAATTTGCTAGCTAATGCAACCTCCGGTTGTAGCGATTCTGCCTTCTGCCATTGGGAATCTGCGTCTACTCAGTTGACCAGTCTGGCGCACTCCATTCAATTCGGTGCCGCTGCCAATGTAGCGGGTTTCGATAATGTGTCCGTGGCACCGGTTCCAGTTCCGGGTGCGGTCTGGTTGTTGTTGTCTGGTCTGGGTTCTTTAGGCGTGATAGGTCGTCGTAAGAAAGTAGCCTAAGGCTCTTCTTAAATATCACGTACTGTTTTTTCAGAATTCATTTTGACTGAATTATTTGGAGACAATGATGAGAATGAAATTGAGTAAAAATAAGATTGCCTTGGCAGTCGCCACGGCCATCAGTACCAGTGTCATTTTGATGGTACCTAATGTTGCCAGTGCGGCGAAGACCCCTGGTAAATATGTGGCGGGTGACGTTCATAACCATTCTACCTGCTCAGATGGGTCCATCTCGATGCAAAAGTTGGTTAAGAAATCAACCGACAGAACAGACACGCCTTGGGGTTTGGATTGGTTTGTGCAAGCAGGTCACGGTGGTAACGGTAACCGCAATTGCACGCTGATTGAAGACTCTACTTTGGCGACGCCTGCCTATAGCTATGATGCGACTAATTATCCATTCAATGGATCTTTTGTTGGTACAGGCACGACTGGCAGTATTGCTGCGATGGGCTCAGGTGGTCCTTACACTACCTGGGAGCAATCCGGGGTTACGCCAAAAGGTCTTTCAAGTGGCACATCGCCTAACAAAAACATGTGGCGCTGGCAGTCCATGCAAGAGTACCAATATCCATTGATTGAATACCTCAACGCTTATCAGAATAAACCCTTGTTTTTGGGTGTTGAATCGGTAGTAGCAGGGCATGAGCATGCTTCTGTATCGGTGATTACGGGTCAGATTCCTGCCGCATTGGATACTTATACCTTGCCAAGCAGTGCCGGTTATACCGCGCTGGGTAATGGCACCATGCTCGCAAAATGGGAATACTGTTTTGATCGTAATGATTCCGATACTAGTAGGGGCAGTGTCCTGAACCAGTGGGATTGCTCTGTTCCAGGTAGTCTGAATGCTTCTGATGTAAGCTGGAATAGCACCGCCATGAAGTTGGTGCCTGCTTCGGGTACGGGTACAGGTACAAAGGGTCATAACAAGACAGTTGAAGCATTAAAGTGGATGGCAAGTTATGCGTCCAACCAGAGTTACTACCTGCCGACACACTTGGAACGTGCCGGCCCCTTCGATGCCAATGGCAATCAAGGTTTTAACATTGAACACTTGCGTAATTTCAATAACGCAGCACCCACTGTGGCATTCGGGTTTGAAACGCAACCAGGTCATGGTGCCTCGGCCAATCGTGGTGAGTATCAAGTCAAGCGCAATACATTCAGTGACACTACTACCAAAGTAGATAGTGTGGGTGGCACGACTTACGGTGGTACCGGTGTGTACGGTGCCGTGGTAGGTGGCGTGTGGGATGCCTTGTTGGGTGAAGGCCGTAATTACTGGTTCTTTGCCAGCTCCGATTGGCATAACCGCGGTAGCTTTGGTCCAGACGATCGCCGCTCAACCCAAGACTTCTACCCTGGTGAATATCAACGTAACTACACCATGGTGCGCAATGGCACGGATAAGTTGCGTCCTCAGACGATTGTCGATGGATTACGTACGGGTAATAACTTCGCATCCAGTGGTCAGTTGATTGACCGCATGGCGTTTATTGCCTGTGCTTCGTATCCAGGAGTCGCTGCACGTACTAGCAGTTCTGTAGAAGCATTGGCAGTAAGTGCTGCAACCAATAACACCGATATCGATGTAGCTGGTTGCGCCACCATGGGTGAAAAACTAAAGGTGCGTTCAGGTGCTGAAATTGTTGTGTCAATCGTGGTGAGAGACCCTGCTGGCACTAACTATTCGCCATACACTTTCAACAATCCTGCGCTAACCCAGATTGGTGTATCACAGCCAATCAATCGGCCGGTACTTGATCATATTGATATGATCAGAGGCTTGGTCACTGGCTATAAGACACCGGGCTCTTCTGACTATTCAGGTGAATGGCCTCGTAATACCAACTGGTTACATGCAGATGGTACGACTGAGTCATTATCAGTGGTGCCAGCGGGAGCTAAGAATACATCTGCGGCAGTCATCAAAACCTTCAATGGTAATGGTTCGTCACAGTGGACAGCCTTCGTATCGCCAATTGATGGAACTCAGTTCTTGAAGATGACTTATCGTATTCCTGCTGTGTCTGCATCTCAGTATGTACGCCTGCGTGGTAGTAATCTACCTGCATCGGTACCTTATGAAACTGATGCCAATGGCAATCCCTTGGCAGACGTTTACACCAATGCAAGTGATACAACCATGCTGAGAATACCTTGTACGGTAACGGGTTCGACTCAGTATGATGGGTGTCCATCCCATCTGCCTACTGCAACCTCTCCATCGACCGGAACTGCTAACCCGATTGCTAGTCAGAAGGCTGTGGCCTACGATGTGGCAGCATGGGCTGATCTGTGGTTCTACAGCAATCCAATATATGTTGAAGTTGCCGGTGGGACCGTTGTTGCGGGTGTGAAGTAATTCAGTGAGTCTTGTTTATTATGGAAATAATGATGATTGGATTTAATAATAGGGATGGCTAGCTAGGTAAAGACTCTTGATTATTTGATCAATCAAGGATGTTGGTGTGTGGCTCCGTGCGATGTACATCGCACGGAGTTTTTTTATTCATGACAGTTCAAATGAAGATAGCCGATTGTCATATTTATGACTTTTTATTCGATTATTATTTTTTTATGAAAGGTGGATGATTAAAAGTAATATTAACTCTATAAAATTATTTATTAACATGACTATGCAATCTTCTGAAGCGCCAATTAATAAGTTCTTAACGAGTACTAATATAATCAAAGGTTTTTTGAATGAGCCTTTGTTGCATTTTATGGTTTTTGGCGGATTGTTGTTTGCTGCTGATCACTATTTCATTAGTCGTCAAGATGATCTGTATACCATTGTGATAGGTCCAAGTGTCGATAGTGAAGCCGTAGAAGTGTTTCAAGAGTCACGTGGCAGAGACCCGAATGAGAAAGAATTAGAAGCGTTGCATCGTGTTTGGTTAGATAACGAGGTACTGTATCGTGAAGGCCTCGCTATGCAGGTGGATAAGGGCGATGATGCCATTCGAGAGCGTGTCATTTTTAAGGCGCTTAGTGTGATTGACGCTAACGTAAAATTATTTACTCCTGATGATAAGCAGCTCAGTGCATGGTTTGAAAAGCATCGTGAGAAGTACGACGAACCTAAGCGCTATGATTTTCAAGAGGCTGCATTAGCCGGTGCAGTCACCGAAGTCGATGTGCGTGCTTTTGTAAAAGAATTAAACTCAGGAGCCCCGGGCGATGCCAAGGCAGGCTTGCGT
>CANGJP010000067.1 GCA_947454465.1 Pseudomonadota bacterium | reverse complement strand
TATTTATCACTTGGCCAACATATTCAGGCTGGGTATATATTTAAAACTCTTTTAAATGATGATGTTGAGTTGACTATACGAAACCGTGCCTGGTTTTATTTGGCCAAGATTTGGTATCAGCGTGGCTATTGGGGTGAAGCTGAGCAGGCACTGAGGGCTATAAAAGGGCCACTGCTCGATGCCCACGAGACTGAGCGTCAATTATTATTGGGTGAGGTTCTAATTCAGCAGCATCGTTATGAAGTGGCGATTTCGGTATTGAGTTCCTTACAACAAAATCAGATTGATCCTGAATCGTTTGCTTATGCGCAATTTAATCTCGGTGTTGCCTTGATGCGTCATGGTGACATCAACGCTGCGACTGTGCCCCTGGATAGGGTGGGTACCTTGGTGTCGAGTAGTGATGAGTTGCTGGCCTTGCGTGATAAAGCAAATTTGGCCTTAGCGCTGCACTGGATAAAATCAAATAAACCTGAAGAAGCCGAGCGGGTGTTATTGCGTATTCGCCTGGATGGGCCCGAATCTAACCAAGCATTGTTGGTGTTGGGGTGGGCACAGTCCGCCGCCGGAAAATTTAACGAAGCGCTGGTTCCATGGCAGGAGTTGAATCAGCGTAATTCATTCGATCCGTCAGTATATGAGTCTTGTTTGGCTATTCCGTATGCCTATAGCCGTCTTGGGGCAGACGTAAAGGCCGTTAAACTCTATCAATCTGCGGTAGATCGGTTTCAGAGTGAAATTAAACGTTTAGATGATTCTATGCGCTCCATTCGGGGTGGTGTTTTGCTGAATGCATTTTTCGAAATGGATCAGATGGGACGTTATGTCTTGAAAGAGCAACCCTCTGTTTTACTTAAACTACCTGAAAATCAATTGCTGTATTCGCTATTAGCATCCGATGCTTTTAAGCAAGGCTTACGAAATTATCAAGATACGCAGGTGATGAAGTTTGATCTGCAAGGGTGGGGTCAAAATATGGATATCTACAAGGATATGTTGGATTTCAGGCGGGCAGCTTTACTAAAGAAGGCTGATTCTATGCTGCTTTTTCCAGATGATGCAGAAACTGATCCACTGGGTAACAGGTTGGCTCAATTATCATTAGAGATTAAAAATATTGAGAATAAGCATGCAGGTTTTGATATGGATTCGGCTTATCTAGATCAATTGCATGAGCGGCAGAAACAAATCGATGAGTTAAAAAAGCTGCTTCTGGAGGCTAAGCAAAAGCAGTCCTTACTTAGGGCGTCCAAAGAAAGCTTGTCACAGAAAGATCAAGTCTTTTCAATGAATCTTGATGAATTGAGCGCGCGTGTGCAGAGCGTGCTTGCCCATGTCGATACTGGTCAGGACATGCAAGAGTCTTATTTAGAGGAGGCAGCGGTTGGCCTTCTTGAGCAACAAAAGCAACGCCTTGGTCAGTATTTGCTGCAGGCGCAGTTTGCGTTAGCTTCTATATTGGACCGCGCGGCCAATGAGCGTGATCGGGTCAAGGTTGGAGTGGCTCCTATTGGTAGTGATGAGATCGCTCCATGAGTTGCCGAATGGTGAACAAGTTACTGTTGGTTGTCCTGGCTGCATTATTTGTAGAGGGGTATGCCTATCAAGCTGCAGCGGCTGATAAAACTACATCTGTTTCTTCCCTGCAGTCACTGGCCGGAAAGCGGGTTGAAGTGGAGGCTGCTCCGGTGGCTGGTGTTACAAGGGAGCAAGCTGCTCAGGCCTATCGTGTTTTTCTTGAGTTGCAAAACGCTGATTCAAGGCTGAGATCAGAGGCAATGCGTCGGCTCGCCGATATCAATCTTGAAACTATTGAAGTGATACAAGAAGAGGGATCTGTAGTTGGCTCCTCTTTAAACGAATTACATGAATCAATTGCTCTCTATGAAGGGTTACTTAAGTTCTACCCCGATTATGCTAACAAGGATATGGTCCTCTATCAGTTAGCACGTGCGTACGAGAGTGCCGGTGAGTCAGATAAGGCATTGGGTGTATTGGATCAGTTAATTGATGGACATGCTGAGTCTCGTTGGTTTGTTGAGGCTCAGTTTCGCCGCGGAGAAATTTTGTTTAGTAAAAAACGTTTCGCGGATGCAGCTAAATCCTATGCGGCAGTAGTTGAATTAAAAAATGGCAGCCTTTTTTATGATCAGGCTTTATACAAGCAGGGTTGGTCTCTGTTGAAGCTTGGTGCTGTGGATGACAGTACGTACTGTTTCTTACTCGAGCTGGATAGGTTATTGATTGATAAATATGGGTTATTACGTGACATGGCTGCGTTGTCTAGAGCCGAGCGTGAGCTTAAGGACGACATCCTCCATGCGCTGGCGGTTATGGCATCGGATGAGCAGGGTCCTGAAAGTATTGATGCAATGTTGAAACAGCATGGGAATCCTGTATATGCCGAGTTCTTGTACAGTACTTTAGGTGACCTCTATTTGGAAAAAGAGCGCTATCAGGATGCTGCAAAAGCATTCTTTGGCTTTGCGCAACACGATCCACAATCGCTGCATGCGCCTAATCTGGTAAGTCAATCGATTGATGCTTATCAAAAAGGGGGTTTTACCGCCAAAGTATTAGAATCAAAGCAACTGTTTGTTGATTGGTATGGGGTTAATGGTTCGTTCTGGACCAAGCATGCGCTCGATACGTTGCCTGAGGTGACGGTGCAAGTCAGTGAGCATCTTGAGGAGTTGGCTCGGTACTATCATGCTCAAGCTAATAAGACGAAAAAACAGGCTGATTATATGCTTGCGATCCAGTGGTATAAAAGGTTACTGGGTGAGCTTCCTAATAGTGAGTTTGCGGCTGCCAATCGTTTTTTGCTGGGTGAGTTGTTGTTCGATGCCGGCCATTATGCTGAGGCTGTTGCTGAGTATGAGCAGACTGCTTACGGATATCCAGTACACAATAAATCTTCCGTGGCTGGCTATGCGGCGCTTGTTGCTTATAAGAAATATGAAGCTGAATTAATAGGTGCAGCCCGTGAGCAATGGCATCGTCTTTTCATTGAAAGTGAATTGAAGTTTGCGTCAACATATCCTGCTGATCTTCAGGTTAATACGGTATTAACCAAAGCTACTGAAGATTTATTTGCTATCAATGATTTCGAGCATACCATTTCAACTGCTCAGAATTTACTTTCTAAACAGCCGGTCGCCGAATTAAAACAGCGTCGTACGGTTGCTATTTTAATGGCTCATTCTTTTTTTGATCTTGGTCGATTCTCAGAAGCCGAGTCGGCTTATCTTCAGGCCCGGCAATTGCTTGCAAATAATGACAATGATCTGTCTGCAATCAATGATCGTATTGCTGCCTCAATCTATAAGCAGGCTGAAGCTAAGCAGTTGATGGGCAATAGCTCTTCTGCGGTAGATGATTTCTTGCGGGCGCGAGAATTGGCGCCTTATTCTAAAATAAGCGCCACAGCTGAATATGATGCTGCTGCGATACTGATTACGCGTAATGAGTGGATGCGGGCCATTGCTTTGCTAGAGCAGTTTAGAAAAAACCATCCCGAGCATGATCTGCTAGCAGAAGTAAATAAAAAATTGGCCATGGGTTATCAAGAGACTGGAAAAATTATCGAAGCGGCAGCTGAATATGAGTCTATAGCTGCGCATCGTGGGGAATCATTAGAGGTCAGACGTGTTGCTACTTTGCAGGCTGCAGATCTGTATTTCAAGGCTATATCGCAGCAGAACGCTTCTGTTATTCCAAAGTCCGTACGCTTATACGAAGATTATGTGGGTCGCTATCCGAAGCCATTTGAGGACATTACTGAGGCACGACATCATCTGGTGGAGTTGGCTCGGATGCAAAATGATTCTAAAAGTGAATTGCGCTGGTTGCGTGAGATAGTGATGGCTGACAAGTTGGCAGGTTCAGAGCGGACCGAGCGCAGTAAGTATCTTGCTGCTCATGCCTCGTTGCTTCTTTTGAAACCTCTGGCAGATAAGTTTTTTGATATTAAGCTGACATTGCCTTTATCGAAGACATTAAAGTCAAAGCGTTCTGCTATGGAGGCACTATTGAGTGCTTACGGGCAGTCACTTGATTATCAGGTGGCTGACGTTACCACTGAGTCCACTTATGGGATTGCTGAGGTATATCGTCAAATGGCAGTCGATATTCTCGCATCTGAGCGACCAAAAAATTTGGATGTGGACGCTCTAGAACAGTATGAGGTTTTGCTGGAGGAGCAGGTTTTTCCATTTGAAGAAAAAGCGATTGCTTTACATGAAAGCAACGTGGGTCGTGTTCCTGATGGTCTTTATGATAATTGGATTCAAAAGAGTTATGGAGCCCTCGTGCAGTTGGTTCCGGCACGGTATGACCGTAATGAAGTGAGTGGTGAGTATGTCTATCACTTACAGTAGTCTTGCTTATCGAGTTGGCTGTACGCTGGCGCTCAATGTCGTCATGGCAATTGCTGTTTATGTTGTGGGTGCGTCGGTTCCATGCTGTTTAGCTCAAGCGGGGCCTGCTGATTTAACGGGGAGGTCTCCCATCTCTGGTCAAGAAGAGTCGGCAGCGCAGATTCAGTTTGATCAGGCAATGAAGGCACTGCAGGCGGGCGATGTGGAGCACGCTGGTCTATCTTTGCAAGCAATCGCAAGTAGCCACCCTACCTATTCGAGTCCGCTCTTTAATCTTGGGTTAATTGAGCAGAGCCAAGGTCGTCATGATTTGGCGGTATCGCATTTTTTAGGTGCGCTGAGCCGTGCACCAAATTCTGCACCTATATATTCGAGCTTGGGCATCAGCTATCGAATGCTTGGCCAATTCAAAGACGCGGAAAAGGCATACCAGGCTGCAATTTCTTTGGATTTTAATTACGCACTGGCGCATCTAAATCTTGCCATTTTGTATGATGTTTATTTGCAGCAGCTTAATAATGCTTTGTCTGAATATGAAATCTATCAGGGTTTGCTGGAAAATCCTGATCCCAAAGTCTCGACTTGGATTAAGGACATCAGGGCTAGGGCTATTACGGCAGCAGCTACCCATCCCTCCCGTGGAGATCAGCCATGAAGTTGAAGTCGCTATTTTTGCTGCAAATGCTGATAATTCCGTTACCGTTTGCATGGACAGTTGCGGCTGAAGTGCCATCTGTCCCTAGCGATTCCCAGCTTTCCCAGTCGCAAAGAATTCTTGTTACTCCTGAAAAAGTTTCGGTGTTGGCGAATGGTAATGATCAACTTGTATTAGATCCAACTCTGGTCACCGGTAACCGTGAGCTGCCAAGGGTCATGTATATCGTTCCTTGGAAGGCGCCATTGCCGGGAGATCCTTCGGTGCAGTCTTTCAGCTCTCTATTGGATGAGGTACTGAAGCCGGCTAATCCTGAGGTGTTACAACGTGAAGTTGGTTATTATAAATCGCTGGCTGATCAGGCTGCTTTAGGGGTTGGCTCCAAGAGCGACATTCAGCCTAAAACTTCTTCAGATAAGAAAAAATGAGTGGGTAATAGCGTCTGGTTGCGGTTAGCTAGTAGACTGAAAACCTAAATTGTTCATAATCTATTGTCGCGATTTGCGACAGATGAGGTACGTACCGTGGGTGAGCTCGTAACATTTATCGTCAATTTCTTCAAAGGTGGCGGTTTTTTTCTCTATCCGCTGTCTTTCATCTTTGTGATTGGCATAGCAATTGCCATTGAGCGCTTTATGTTTCTCAGCAAGGAGACACAAAAAAATAGCCAGCTTTGGAATCAGTTGGTACCTCATCTCAGTGCGGGTAATCTGAAACAAGTGTTGGCGCTCACCTCTGAGTCTAAGGCCAGTATTGCTACAGTATTAAATTATGGGATAGCCCGTTTGGCTCACGCTCGTCGTCGTGACGATGTGGAAAGAGCCATGGATGAAAGCATGCTGGAAATTATTCCACGTGTTGAGAAGCGTACTCATTATTTAGCCGCAATGGCAAATATTGGTATGTTGACCGGATTGCTGGGAACTATTATTGGTTTGATTTCCGCGTTCGCCGCTATTGCTTCGGCTAATCCCGCGGAAAAGGCTAGTCTTCTAGCGGCCAGTATTTCAGTGGCAATGAACAATACTGCCTCAGGGCTAGTTTGTGCTATTACCTTGTTGCTCAGTCATATGTTTCTTGAAACCAAGGCAACGAAATTGATTGATAGTTTGGAAATAGCTTCAGTTAAGTTTCTTAATTCGGTAGTGGAACTGCGCAGTGATGTGCCTGCTAGTGATGTTATCTCAGCACGTGGGATGACCTAATTCATGCCTCGCAAAGCTTCTGGTCGTGTCAAGCGCAATCATCAGCGCTACCGAGGTCGACATGAACTGAACGTTGTGCCGATGATCGACATGATGGTCATCTTAGTGTTTTTTTTGATTTTTTCTGCGGTCTTTACTCGTACTAGTATCCTAGAGCTTAACTTTCCTGCTGCTAACAGCGCAGTGCCTGATCTGCCGAAGGGTTTACAGTTGGAAGTGGTCGTTCGAGCATCGGGTATTGATGTGAACGACCGTAATCAGGGGGTGCTTAAAAGCTTGCCTAATACCGTTACTGGTTACGATATGCGAGGTTTGTCTGAGTTTCTCTTGCTGGTCAAGTCAAAGTACCAAGACAAGCGCGATGTTAGTGTGCTTCTTGAGTCGAATATAAGCTATGACACCATAGTACACGTCATGGATGCGGTACGCGCCTATGCCCCCAAAGACCATGGTAGTGTTCAGACAGAGCTTTTCCCTGATGTTTCAGTGGGGGATGCGCCAACATGAAGCCATATCGTCTGCAGCGGCATCGTAAACGTAAGCATGGCAGTGACAGTCATATGGCCTTGGTGCCATTTATAGATATGTTGACCATCTTGGTTGTGTTTCTACTGGTCCATACGGCGGACGTAGATATATTGCCAAATAGCAAAAATATTTCCATACCCCAGTCTACTTCATCGATCAAGCCTCACGACAGTGTTGTCGTCATGATCACCAGTGATCAGGTTTTGGTAGATGGGCAGTCGGTTATCAGCATGGCTGATATCATTGCTACCACTGGTAATGTGATTGAACCGTTGAAACAAGTCTTATCTACTCAGTCAGCACGTGTTCTTAATACAGAAAAAAACAGTATTGCCGAGCGTGAAGTGACCATTCTGAGTGACAAAAATCTTCCCTATAACCTGCTTAAGAAAGTCATTCAGTCCTGTACTGAAGCTAATTACGGTAAGGTTTCCCTGGCTGTGTTAGAACGCGATCAGGCAGTGTAATTATCATGGCTACTCAACCCTACTACCGACAGTATGAATTACCGTGGTCGCCCACGGCGGAGGTCGAGCGGCGGTTCCGTAAAATTGTACGTATCTGCCTCATGGTTTTTGTATCACTTGCTGTCTCGATCACCTTAATTCCGACAAAGGATAAGTCCAAAAATATCGGTACCGTTGTACCTGAGCGGGTTGTAAAGCTGGTGATCGAGCAAAAAATAACCCCGCCTCCACCAAAAGTTGAGGAGCTGGAAAAACCTAAGCCCGTTGATCAGAAAATGAATCCTGAACTTAAGTCTGAGCC
>CANGJP010000066.1 GCA_947454465.1 Pseudomonadota bacterium | reverse complement strand
CAGGGCACTACCGTGGCGGTCATTACCCGTGGCTATGGAGGAGAGGCCAGGTCATGGCCACAGCGCGTTACTGCCGAGAGTGATCCGAAGTTGGTTGGAGATGAGTCGGTATTAATTGCACAGCATACTGGCGCGATTGTTGTTGCAGGATCGGATCGGGTAGCCAGTGGACGGTTAGCCATTGCAGCCGGTGCAGAGTTAATCATTTCTGATGATGGACTCCAACATTATCGGTTACATCGCGACGCAGAAGTGCTGGTGGTGGACTCCAGTCGAGGCTTTGGTAATGGTTATTTATTACCTGCTGGTCCACTGCGTGAACCTTTGTCTCGGCTGCAGCAGGTTGATCTTGTAATGATTAATCAGCGTGGCGGTGCACAATTACCCGACCTCAAAATACCAACGATTGCTTACCAAGTTAAGTTAGGTTCGCTGCGTGCTATCCATTCAGGTGTGGTGCGTTCGATTGATGAGATATGCGGTCAGCAGGTGCATGTGGTAACGGCAATCGGTCATCCACACTCATTTATTGCCGCTTTAGAGCAATGTGGTCTCAGGGTTGATAGCCGGATTTATCCTGATCATGCACTGCTGCGCAAACAGGACATTGAGTTTGGTGATGATTTACCGGTTCTCATGACCGAGAAAGATGCCGTAAAATGCCAACATATTGCCGATTTGCGTCATTGGGCAGTAACCATCACTGTACACTTCAACGATTCAGATCGGTCCCAACTGCTAATGTGTGTGCAGCAGGCTGTTGAAAAATTTGCTGCAACACACTGAGATCATAGATATGGATTCAAGATTGCTCGATATTTTGGCCTGTCCCATTTGCAAGAGTCCGTTGAAGTTTGACAAACAAGGCGGATTTCTCATTTGTCGTGCCGATCGTTTGGCGTTTCCCATTCGGGATGGCATTCCGGTGATGCTGGAAGATGAAGCTAAGCAGCTTGAAGTGGATGATCCATTGTTGAATTCCTGATGAGTTTTAAGGTTGTCATTCCTGCGCGTTATGCCTCGACGCGCTTGCCGGGTAAGCCTTTACTGGAAATCCAGGGTAAACCGATGGTGCAATGGGTGGTGGATGCGGCGTGCCAAAGTCAAGCTGACGAAGTGCTGGTGGCCACTGATGATGTGCGCATCATGTCGGTGCTCAGTAACCCTCGGGGTATCGAACCGATGGGAATCATGACCGGTACTCATCATCTATCGGGTACGGATCGTATAGCGGAAGTCGCGTTGTGCCAGCAGTGGTCACCCGATACGGTTGTGGTGAATGTGCAGGGCGACGAACCGCAAATGCCCCCACAATTGATCAACCAAGTCGCCCAGTTATTGCTGGACACCCCACAGGCACACTTGTCAACGCTCAGCACGCCAATTACTTCACTGGAGGATTTTTTAAATCCCAGTGTGGTAAAAGTGGTGAAGGCCGATACTGGATTAGCACTGTATTTCAGTCGTGCCCCTATCCCTTGGTATCGTGATTGCGCCCCTGCCGGACTTAGCAGTCAAATGGAATTCAAGGGAGCTCAACGTCATTTGGGGATCTATGCCTATCGGGTTGCAGCCTTGTTACGTTTGACGCAATTAGAGCCGAGCGCTCTTGAGTTAGCTGAAAGTTTGGAACAATTGCGTGCGCTGCAAGCAGGTATGAATATTGCGGTTGCAACCGCAGTAACTCAACCTGGGCAGGGGGTTGACACGCCACAAGATATCGAACGCATTCGTCATCATATTTTTCAATAACTTAGGATAAAGCATATGTTAAAACATAACAGTTACTTTGATGGTGGTGTTCAGAGCATCGGTTTTGAGCGACACGGCTTGCGCGCGACGGTAGGTGTGATCGCTGCTGGCGAATATCACTTTGGTACGGGGGCAGCTGAACGTATGACCGTGGTAAGTGGCTTGTTGCGTGTCAAGCTTGCGGGGGCTGACTGGCAGAATTATCCAGCGGGTACTGCCTTTGAAATTTCGGCTAATAGCGGATTTGATGTCCAGGCCGTCTCAGGGCCTGCTGCTTATTTGTGTGAATTTATCAGCAGTTGAGTCAGGTCAGGCTACTTAACAAAAAAAGGCCAGCGATTGCTGGCCTTTTTTATTCGATTGAATCAATGGGTGAATCAGTTGTCATCCATGCCGGCAACACCAAGTATGTGCAGCAAACTAGTAAACAGATTATAGATACTCACATACAAAGATACGGTTGCAGTAATGTAATTGGTTTGCTGCCCATTAAGAATGCTGCTGGTTTCGAAAAGGATGAATGCACCCATTGCTAGGACGAACATTCCAGAAACGACCAAGGACAGTGTTTGTAGATGAAAGAACATCGCAATCAGCCCAAGGACAAAACCAGCGAGCATACCGATAGTCAAGAATCCACCTAAGAAACTGAAATCCTTACCGCTCTTAATCGCGTAAGCGGAAAGACCCACGAAGGAAACGGCCGTAGTGCCTAAAGCTGTCAACACCACTTGGTGGCCATTAGGCAAAAAGCGCAGATAGGCACTGATGATTGGGCCAAGTGTGTACCCTAAGAACCCGGTAAGTGCGAACACACACAGAATACCCCAAGCACTGTTTTGCAATTTATGTGTGGCAAACAGTAGGCCGAAGTATAGACCCAGGGTGATCAGGGTGCCGGGAGCAGGGGCGTTGTAGGCCATCGCCAAACTGGCGATCAAGGCGCTGAAGCCAAGGGTGGCGCTGAGCAGTAGATAGGTATTGCGCAGTACCTTATTGGCAGCCATTGTCGACTCGCCAGTACTGCTAAAGACTTGAACAGGGGTGTTTGACATGTTACGACTCCAATTGACCCAGCATTCAGGGATAACTATAACGTACTTAGCCGTTAGACAAGTTAAATATGAGTAAAGTTCCGTGAGTTCAGGGCGTGACGAATCACCAGAGTTGTGTACAATGCGCGCCCGCACTGGGATATCTGTTAAGGAGAGGTGGCAGAGCGGTTGAATGCACCGGTCTTGAAAACCGGCGGGGCTTCGCGGCCCTCGTGAGTTCGAATCTCACCCTCTCCGCCAAGATCACAACCCTTTTTGTTCCAAAAAGAGTTGTTTCTTGTGGTTGCTGTTCCCTATGGATGCTGACTGGTATAGTGAGGCGCTTGGATTGGGTCATTTCACAGTGAACCGATTACAGGCGCTTTAGTTTATGGTGGCTCGCGTTGGTTTCTTCGCGACGATTAGCCGCGAAACCCGCCAGGCCCGGAAGGGAGCAACGGTAACGGTGATGTCGAGTGCCGAAGAGTCGCTGGCGCGGGCCACCACCCTCAGTCGGTTGTTACTCATGGCGAGTCGCCGCTCAATAAAATATCGGGTTTATTGCAACGCATGAGTTACCTCGTTCTTGCCCGTAAGTGGCGTCCTAAACGGTTTACCGAGCTGGCTGGCCAGGAACATGTGGTGCGGGCGCTCGTGAATGCGCTTGAATCAGGGCGCGTGCATCATGCCTTCCTATTCACTGGTACCCGAGGTGTCGGTAAAACCACGATTGCACGTATTTTTGCCAAGTCGCTTAATTGTGAAATTGGCGTTACCTCCAATCCCTGTGGTCAGTGCTCGACCTGCCGTGAGATTGATGAAGGACGATTTGTAGACTTGCTGGAGGTCGATGCCGCGTCGCGTACAAAGGTGGATGACACACGCGAGTTGCTTGATAACGTCCAGTATGCACCGGCACGAGGTCGCTATAAAGTCTATCTCATTGACGAAGTCCATATGTTGTCCACGCATTCTTTCAATGCGTTGCTTAAGACCCTTGAAGAACCGCCGCCCCACGTTAAGTTTTTGCTGGCGACCACTGACCCTCAAAAATTACCCGTGACGGTTTTATCACGCTGCTTACAATTCAACTTGAAACGCATGTCGCAGAGCATCATCACGGCACGTATCAACGAAATTTTAACTGCAGAAAAAATCACCTTCGACGCTGACGCCGTTCGTCTGATCGCACGATCTGCCCAGGGTAGTATGCGTGATGCGCTGAGCTTACTAGATCAAGCCATTGCCTTTAGTGGCAATGCACTGAATGCGACCGATACACGCACCATGTTAGGTACGATTGATCGCAGTCACATTGTTGCGCTGGTTACAGCACTGGCTCATCGAGATGCTCGTGAGGTCCTGCGACAGATCGCTTCACTGGATGAGCATGCTCCTGACTATCGTGATGTGCTAGCTGAATTGGCTGGCTTACTGCAAAAAATAGCTTTAGTACAAGCGGTGCCCGATTTATTAAAGAATGACGAAACCGACGAGGCCGAGACAATCAAACCCTTGGTTGAGTTACTCACGCCTGAAGATGTACAACTGTTCTATCAAATTGCAATTATAGGGCGACGCGACTTGGATTTGGCACCAGAACCCCGTGCTGGGATCGAAATGGTTTTGTTGCGTATGCTTGCTTTCCGCCAATTGGAAGAGGGGATGTCGCAGTCTCACCCGAGTGTGAGCGTTGCTGTTTCTCCTAGAAATCCGGCCTCTACGGTATCTGCTTCCAGTGGTACACAACAAACACCCGTATCGAGTATGCATCAGGATTGGTTATCCATAATGCGTGCAGCGAATCTCAGTGGTATTGCAGCTCAACTAGCCGCTCACTGTAGTTTGCAAGCTCGGTTACCAGGAAAGCTACAATTGGTGCTCGATAAGGATGGTGAGCATCTACGTCGACCTACGGTTGAGGATAAGTTGCGACAGGCATTAAGTACGGCGCTAGCGGAAGACGTCAAGTTAGAGTTTGTTAGTGAGGCTGGACAAAGCGTGATCGATACACCGGCTAAACGCGAGCAGGCTGCCGCAGCAGATCGCTTGCAGATGGCCGCACAGGCTATCAACGAAGATCCTAATGTGAAAAGTATGGTGGATGTATTTGGTGCTGTGGTTCAGCCAGAATCTATTAAGCCCATCTAAAAAGAAAATCTAAAGATTTAAGCGGAGAGTTAAGGTTATGAAAGGTGGAATTGGCAACATGATGAAGCAGGCTCAACTGCTTCAGTCCAACATGCAGCGTGCACAAGCTGAGGTCGCGTTACTGGAATGTACGGGTGAGGCCGGTGGCGGTATGGCCAAGGTCACCATGAACGGTAAGCATGAAGTCAGCCGTGTACAGTTGGATCCCTCCCTTCTCAATGATGATAAGGACTTACTCGAGGATTTAGTAGCAGCAGCTATTAACGATGCGGTTCAGAAAATCGCTCGTGCCAGTCAGGAAAAAATGCAGACGGCCATGGCCGGTATGCAATTACCACCAGGCATGAAGTTACCATTTTGATAGCAGTGTCATAGATCACACATTTATGCACTATCCACCTTCATTGCTGCAGTTAATTGAGGCCTTACGTGTGCTGCCGGGCGTGGGACCGAAGTCAGCGCAACGTATGGCATTCCATCTGCTGGAGCGTAACCGTACGGGGGCCTTAAGTTTGGCGGCTGCGTTGCAGACTGCCAGTAAAGACATTGGTCACTGTCAGCGCTGTCGCATGTTTGCTGAGCTGGAGCTCTGTCCAATTTGTGCTAACACGAACCGTGATCATGGTCTTTTATGTGTGGTGGAGTCCCCCGCAGACGTGGTAGCCGTCGAGCAATCCGCTTCTTACAAGGGCGTGTACTATGTCCTGATGGGGCACCTGTCTCCTCTGGATGGTATCGGTCCTGAAGAGCTTGGCCTCACGCAACTTGAAGATCTATTTCGCACAGGCAGCATTCAGGAAGTCATTCTGGCAACCAATCCGACCGTTGAAGGCGAAGCTACGGCTCACTTTATTGCGGAACTGGCCTTAAAGCATCGCGTCAAGCCCACTCGCATCGCACACGGTGTACCTGTCGGTGGAGAACTGGAGTACGTAGATGGAGGAACGCTCGCACATGCACTGGCAGGGCGTCACGTGATCCGTTAGGGGTCAAATTAGCGTAGAATCCCTTTTTTAATTCACCCTCGTCGATGTCATTTCGACTTTAATTTTTTGGAAGAGATAACTGTGGAAGAAGAACTGAAAAAAGCAGCGCTTGAGTACCATCGACTGCCTACCCCTGGAAAAATTTCACTGAACTCCACCAAGGCGTTGGCCAATCAGCGCGATCTGTCACTGGCTTATTCGCCTGGTGTGGCCTATGCCAGTATTGCTATTAAGGAAGATCCGTTAGAAGCCGCCAGTCTCACTTCGCGTGCCAACTTGGTTGCAGTTATTTCCAACGGTACAGCGGTGTTGGGATTGGGCAACATTGGCCCCTTAGCCAGTAAGCCAGTCATGGAAGGCAAGGGCTGTTTGTTTAAAAAATTTGCTGGCATTGATGTGTTCGATATTGAAATCGACGAATCCAATCCAGAAAAGTTGGTCGACATTATCGCTGCGCTTGAACCCACTTTCGGCGGTATCAATCTGGAAGATATCAAGGCTCCTGAATGCTTTTATGTGGAGCGTAAATTGCGTGAACGCATGAAAATCCCGGTGTTTCACGATGATCAGCACGGTACAGCCATCATTGTGACGGCTGCAGTGCTCAATGGCATGAAGGTGGTGGGTAAGGATATTGGCAAGGTTAAAGTGGCTGTATCAGGCGCCGGTGCCGCTGCTATTGCCTGTTTGGATTTGCTGGTCGCTTTAGGCATGGACCGTAAAAACGTTTATGTCAGCGACAGTACGGGTGTGATTTATGAAGGTAGGCCTAATACTACCGATGCAGACAAGTTACGTTATGCGCAGAAAACGGATGCACGTACATTGGCTGACATTGTTGTGGGGGCGGATATTTTCTTGGGGTTGTCGGGCCCTGGTGTCTTAAAGCCTGACATGGTGAAGGGAATGGCGGTACAGCCATTGATTATGGCGTTGGCCAACCCCGAGCCTGAAATTCGTCCTGAGTTGGCCAAAGAAGCGCGTCCGGATTGCATTGTGTGCACGGGTCGTTCTGATTACCCGAATCAGGTCAATAATTCACTGTGTTTCCCATTCATTTTCCGTGGCGCATTGGATGTGGGGGCAACCACTATCAATGAAGCAATGAAGTTGGCTACCGTACATGCCATTGCCGAATTGGCCGAAGCCGAACAGTCAGACGAAGTCACGGCGGCCTATGGCGAGGCGAAATCTGGGTTTGGTCCGGATTTTCTGATCCCTCGTCCTTTTGATCCACGTCTGATTTTGCGGATTGCTCCAGCGGTTGCGCAAGCAGCCATGGACAGTGGTGTGGCGACCCGTCCAATCAAAGATATGCAGGCGTATCGGAATCGCTTGAATCAGATTGTGTATCAATCTGCTTCGGCCATGAGTCCTGTGTTTGCAGCAGCTAAAAGAAAACCTAAGCGCGTGATTTATACCGAAGGCGAAGATCCGCGCATATTGCAGGCGGCACAATTAGTAATTGATGAAGGCATTGCCTTTCCGGTATTGATCGGGCGAACTGACTTGATGAAAGAGCGCATCACAAAACTGGGGTTGCGTCTGAATTTTGGGGTGAACTGCGAAGCCGTCAATATAAATAATGATCCTCGTTTCCGTGATTGTTGGAGCGAGTATTATCAGTTGGTCAAGCGTAAGGGTGTGTCCCGTTTACAGGCGATGGAGCAGATGCGCAGTCGCAGCACTTTGATTGGTGCGATGTTGATTCATCGTGGCGATGCCGATGCTATGTTGTGTGGCACCATGGGTGACTATCATTACCATCTCAAGT
>CANGJP010000065.1 GCA_947454465.1 Pseudomonadota bacterium | reverse complement strand
ATCAGAATCCTTTAGTAGTGCAGGGGCCGGGGGCTGGGCCTGAAGTGACTGCTGGAGGTGTTTTTGCGGATCTTTTGCGTGTGTGTGCTTATTTGGGTGCAAAGTTGTAATGAATGACTCAATCCATAAAGGCCGAGAATCGGCTACGGCTTTTGCCCCCGCTAGCGTCGGTAATGTGGCGGTTGGTTTCGATGTATTGGGCTTGAGTGTGCAAGCAATTGGAGATCGTGTTACTGCGCGTCGTACCACGGAACGTGGAGTTCGTATTACAGCAATTACCGGCACTGTGGTGGATCTACCTTTAGAGGCAGACCGCAATACCGCGGGTCGTGCGGTAATAAGCATCATTGAAGAGCAAGCCCCCGATTTTGGGATCGAATTGACCATCGAGAAAGGTATTCCACTGGGCTCAGGCCTAGGTGGGTCTGCGGCCTCCGCCGTGGCTGCTGTGGTGGCTGCTAATGCCTTGCTACCAACGTCACTCAGTCAATTAGCTTTACTCAAACATGCGATGCATGGTGAGGCTGTTGCTAGCGGTTCAGTACACGTCGACAACATTGCCCCTTCCTTGTTTGGTGGTCTGGTGTTGACCGTGGGTGTGGATAATCCCAATGTGAAACAGATACCCATGCCACCCGGTGTGCATTGCGTGCTGGTACATCCCCATATGGTGCTGGCCACCAAAGAAGCCCGAAAAATTCTTAAACCAGACGTCAGTCTGTCGGACGTGATCTGGCAAACCGCCAACCTTGCGGGGTTTTTGGCGGGTTGCTTCACCAATGACCTACGCCTGATTGGAGAATCGCTTAATGATGTCATTATCGAGCCTCAACGACGCGTCTTGATTCCGGGTTTCGACGCCGTCAAACACGCTGCGATGTCCGGAGGAGCGTTAGGCTGCTCTATTTCAGGTGCGGGCCCCACTGTCTTTGCCTGGGTGCCGACTGAACAATCTGCACAGGTACGTGATGGAATGGTCGCTGCATTTAACGCCGCCGGCCTACAGTGCGATGCTTGGATTTCCACTTTGGAAGCTCATGGCGCTCACGTGATTGCCTAATTCACAATCACAATTCCAATGAATTACAACGGTTTACAGAATGTTTCTCCATAGTACTCGCAATCCAGAACATCGCGTCACTTTGAGCGATGCCATCGCCCAGGGTATTGCCCCCGACGGTGGTTTGTACGTTCCCGACGAATTGCCGCGGTTTAGCCCAAATGACTTTACTGGACTGACCGAGCTACCTGATATTGCCAGCAAGCTCATCGCTCCGTTTGCTGAGGGTGATCCTCTGTCTTCTGTGCTGGACGAAGTGTGCCGTGATGCTTTCAATTTCCCGGCACCTTTAGTGACCTTGAATGACACACCTGGCCCTGCCTTTGTATTGGAACTGTTTCATGGCCCTACATCGGCATTTAAAGACTTCGGTGCCCGTTTTCTCGCTGCGAGTATGGAACGTATCCGTCTACGCCAGACGACGGCACGTAAACTGACCATTCTTGTGGCGACTTCTGGCGATACTGGTGGAGCCGTAGCGGCTGCATTTCATCGTCGCCCCTGGGTGGAAGTAGCAGTTCTGTATCCCACTGGATTGGTCTCTCAACGTCAAGCACAGCAATTGTCCTGCTGGGGCGACAACATTCGTACTTTCAGTGTGCATGGGACTTTTGATGATTGTCAGCGTATGGTCAAAGAGGCCTTTGCTGATCCCGCTTTGGCCATAACGCATGACTTATCCTCTGCCAATAGCATCAATATTGGCAGACTCCTACCGCAAATGGTGTATTACGCACATAGTTCTTTAACGTTGTGGCGAGCAACCGGCCAGTCAGCTAACTTCATTATCCCCAGTGGTAACCTTGGTAACGCGATGGCCTGCATTTGGGCAAGGGCAATGGGTTTACCTATCGGTGAGGTTACCTTAGCGACGAATGCAAATCGCACCATCTCTGACTTTCTGCATGACGGTGAATGGCGGCCTCGACAAAGCCTGCCAACCTTGGCCTCAGCAATGGACGTCGGTAATCCAAGCAACATGGAAAGACTCCGTGCCACATTTTCCTTTGATGAGCTTCTCAAGCAGATTACGGCCGTTAGCATCAGCGATGAACAGATCAAAGCTCGTATTCAGCATGACGTGCAGTCATTGAAGCAGATTTGGTGTCCCCATACTGCAACTGCGGCAGAAGTCTATTGGAATTTACCAGCAGCTCAACAGAGCAAGCATTGGATATTAGTGGCTACAGCGCATCCCGCTAAATTCAATGACATCGTGGAGCCACTCATTGGCCAAGAAGTTTCAGTGCCTCCTGCACTGGCCGCTTTGTTAACGTTACCGCGTCAGGAAACTGAGATTGAACCACAACTTTCTGGATTGCGAAGTCAGTTGCAGGGAGTGTCTTGAACGTGGCAGATATCGTACCGTCTTGGGTGTATCCCATCGCAGGTCTTGCGGCATTGGTTGCAGTTATCGTTGCCGCTGTTCGTGCCTACCTGTCGAGGCGGTTTATTCGTCGTAACGAAGAGCGCATTAATTCAATCGCCTTCGAAATATTGCGCAATGTACTGATCCCCAATGGAAATGGTGGGCAGATTCATCTGAACTATCTTCTACTGACTGAGCGCGGCTTACTCGTTCTGGATTTATTTGATGTCCCTGGTGCAGTATTCGGTGGTGATCAAATGTTTCAATGGACGGCGATAGGACGAAAACTGCGGTTTACCTTTGCTAATCCACAATCCATTTTGTATGACCGCATGGCGGCGGTAAAAATGCTCGCGGGCGAGACGCCCGTCGAGGGGCGTTTAGTGTTCACGCAGCGCGGTGATTTCCCTAAAGGAAAACCAAAAGATGTGCTTCGCATCGATCACTTGAACAATGAATTCCCGGTCATTGATCGGTCACGGGCTAACGTGACAGCAGCGTTCCAGGAAGTGTGGCAACACATCAAGCTAGAATCTAAACCCAATTTACACGGGTAGAAGCTTGATCTATTACTGCGGCCAGTGAAACAGTCGCTGTGTATTGAGGGTTGTAATCTCTGCGATATAGACCTCAGATTCTTCTCGGCATGTCGCAATGCGTTTCAATACGGCAGGTAAATACATGGGCTCGTTGCGATGCGATTTTGGTTTAGGGTGCAGATCACGGGGAATTAAGTAAGGCGCATCGGTTTCAATCAGCAGTCGATCTGCTGGAATTTCACGCACAGCCTCACGCAAACTTTGTCCACGGCGTTCATCACAGATCCAGCCGGTGATGCCAATATACAGCCCCATATCAACGTAGCGCTTAACCTGATCGACTGTACCCGTAAAGCAATGCGCAACGGCTCCAGAGATTGAAGGTAGGTAGTCGCTGAGAATGCTAACAAACTGCTCGTGAGCATCGCGTTCGTGCAAAAAAACCGGTTTTCCAGATTCAACAGCTAATTCCAGTTGCCACCGAAAGGCTTGTTCTTGCTGCTCGGGACTTGAAAAATTACGAAAATAATCTAAGCCACATTCACCCACGGCGATCACTGAAGGTTCATTCACTAGCGCACGCAAGGCAGGTAAGTCTGCTGTTGATAGGTCTTTAGCATGATGGGGATGCACACCAGCTGTTGCGCGTAATTGCTCAGGAAATTGGTGGGCCAGACTTAATGCAGCACGGCTATGTGCCACGTCGCTGCCTGTAATCAGCATGTGAGTAACATCCACGGATAGAGCGCGCTGCAGCACCTCAAATCGGTCATGATCAAAGCTATCGTGGGTCAAGTTCAGTCCAATATCGATCAAGCTGGTATTCCTAAAAAATGGCAAACACATCAATTGTGAGATTGTAATGCGAAATGTAATGAGTAATGATTCGTTAAAGCGATTGGCGTGGGTAGATAAAAATTGGCTCCAACATTGAAATAATCAATTCAAACGCTTTTCGAGATATGAATAATACGAGTCTACAACAACTGCCATTACACATCGATCAAGCGGATTCGCCTTGGCAAGTACGGGTCAGTCCTCGCACCCGCCGATTGTCTATAAGGGTCTATCCTGCAGGCAAAGTGGTCGTTGTCGTACCTAAATACACGCCACCCAAACTAATTCAGCAATTTGTTGCCAAACACATGGACTGGATTCATGTGAGGGTCAGTGAGTGCACGACGCGCCAATTGGCCATGACACCTCCATCTCATGTGGATTTACCGTCTATCGAAAAGACTGTGCATATTGAATACCGACAGGAGTTCTGCACCGCACGTCTAAGGCAACTGACTCCATCTCAACTGCTAATACGTGGTGAAATCGGTGAATTTAAAACGTGGTCGCGTCTTTTGCTAAGCTGGTTATCTGAGTTGGTACGTGAAGAACTTGACTTACGGCTACGGACGCTTGCAGTGACATATGGTTTTAGTTATGACCGGTTACAGATAAGACGTCAAAAAACCCGTTGGGGAAGTTGCTCTTCGTCAGGTACCATCAGTTTGAATCTATGTGCTGTCTTTCTTAGGCCAGAAACGTTGCGCTACCTGATGGTTCATGAGTTGTGTCATACCCTTCATATGAACCATTCGGAACAATTTTGGAATCTGGTTAAGTCTTGTGAGCCCAATTACCTTAGCCTGGACAAAGAATTAAGCAAAGCCTGGAAGCACGTACCAGCATGGGTCATGATCAGCGAATAACTGTACAGTCAGAATAATATTACCCCTAGGCGCATCGATACATGTCTAAACCCAACCAACCACTGACTCATGCAGCGATTGACATCAGTAACGAACCTGTCCACTGGGATCTGGGCAATTCCAAAAGTTACAGTGAATACTTGCATCTCGATAAATTACTGAGTGCGCAGCAACCTAATACTTTCGAACATGACGAGATGTTGTTTATTACCATCCATCAGGCTAGTGAACTATGGTTAAAACTGTGCATTCATGAAATAACGGCCGCAATGAAGCATATTCAACGCGATAACCTCGGTCCGGTTGATAAATCACTCACACGCATGGCTCGAATCCAGACGCAACTCACCCAATCTTGGGATGTGCTTGCCACCATGACGCCCATGGAGTATTCCGCTTTCCGAAACGCTTTGGGTAAGGCCTCCGGCTTTCAGTCTTTTCAATACAGAATGCTTGAGTTTCTTATTGGTAACAAAAATCCTGGGTTGATTGAGGTGTTCAAGCGTCAATCTGAACCTTATGCAACGTTACAGCGCATTCTCAATTCTCCAAGTTTGTATGATGAAGTATTGGCATTACTCAGTCGCCGCGGCTTTGGTATTCCCTCAGACTATTTAGATAGGAGCTGGTCTGAGCCTTATCGTGCAAATAAGCAAGTTGCAGCTGCCTGGCTTGCGGTGTATCACAATCGAGAAGAGCATTGGGATTTATACGAACTGGCTGAAAAGCTGGTCGATCTTGATCATCAATTCCAGTTGTGGCGCTTTAGTCATATGAAAACAGTAGAACGCATTATCGGTTACAAGCGAGGTACAGGTGGTACTAGCGGTGTAAGTTATTTGAATAAAGCTCTTGAGTTGCGCTTCTTCCCAGAGTTGTGGTCAGTTCGTACATCGATGTAGCTGCAATCAGCACTCAAGGGTATGACTTTTCTTTATTGCGCCTAAAGCGCCAATACCTATAACCAAGTAAAAAAGCCGTAATTACCCCATACATCAGTGGTTCGCTAATATCTTTCTTAACCAGCCAATAAAAATGCCACACTCCTAGCGGCACAATCAGGTAGACCAAACGATGCAATCGATGCCATCGTTTACCCATTTGGCGCATCATGAAATTTGTGGATGTGATGGCTAGAGGAATCATCAGCAGTAACGCTAGTATGCCTATTGTTATAAAAGGACGCTTAATGGAATCTTCCAAAATAGCTGACCAATTAAAGCTTTGATCGAGGCCAATCCAGATTAGAAAATGAAGCAGGGCATAGGTAAAACCGAATAACCCTAGCATACGCCTGTACATAAGCAACCACGTTTGCCCAGTGATGAACCGAATGGGTGTAATGGCCAGCGTCGCTACAAGAAACTGTAAAGCCAGTTCACCCTGTTCATGCAGTAATTTGGCAACAGGATCTGGACTACTTGCGAAATGCCAAAAACTGATAGAAGTGATAATCTGCTCGCTCACTATGCCATCAAAATGATTTGCTATTAGGGCGAGCAGGCTATGAATAGCAGGCAAAGCAGGTAGCAAGCACCCCGCAAAAACCAGGGGTTTTAGTTTTCTAGCTAAAGCTTGTGTACTTAACTTTTTATTCATCAAAAGACGTGCCTGCTAAGCTGTCAATCAATACCCGATTGTCATGCGACGCTTAAGTGCTTTCGGTTTTTCGATTTCATCGATAATGGCAACTGCCATATCACGGTGCGAAATGCCTTTTGATTTACCGGATTCGTCAACCAGTACTTCATCCCATCCTTGGCGGTATTGTCCCGTTCGCGGTCCCTCTGCGTCATAGCCGCCTGAAGGCGAGACAACTGTCCACTTAACCGCGGTAGTAGCACGGTAATTTTGTAGTGCTAACCAATGCCCCCAGACTAACCCATGTTGTGCTGTGCCTTCTGTTGAGGGGCGGGCATCTAACGCTAATACCCCTTTGCTATACAGTGTAGATCCGCCACCAAGATGTATCACACGAGGAGCATCTTGGCCGATTTTGCGAGCAGCCTGAATAAATACCTTAGATGCAACATAGTCGAGACTTTCTTCGGGATAATTATTCGGTCCACTGCCGCGAACAGACATGATGACGGTATCGGCACCTTTAATAACATCCAGCATAGACTGAAGATCACTTACATCGCCTTTGGCAGCTGAAAAATTGCGGTGATTGATCTTCAATGTTTCGGGGCTGCGACTGACTCCAATTACTTTATGGCCACGATCTAAGGCCTCGGTAACGATTTTCGAACCAATATTACCCGTAGCGCCATAGATAACAATAGTATTGGCTGACACAGTCAGTGGACATGCCAAACTAAAACAAATACCGAGAGTTAGTGCCACCAAGTATCGTTTGAAGGTAAATTTACTAAGGTAATTATTTTTCATAGGAAGTAGGGAAGCTTTATTGGATAAGGTAATAAGGGGTATAAAATTGGCTTCAATCTGCAATAAGATCAAAAATTCCGCCTCAAATCCATGTCTTTATAGAGGCTAGCTACTTGTGCCTCATAGCCATTAAACATCAAGGTTTCCTGCCGAGCATTGAATAGTCCCGCACTCGCACCGATGCGACGTTCACGTGCCTGACTCCACCTCGGATGGTCGACGGTCGGATTGACGTTGGAATAAAATCCATATTCATCGGGGTTCGCGATATTCCATGATGAAGGGGGCTGCTTTTCGACAAAATTGATTTCAACAATGGACTTAATGTTTTTGAAGCCATATTTCCAAGGCACCACCAAACGCAAAGGGGCACCATTTTGGTTGGGCAGCGTTTTGCCGTACAGTCCCACGGCCATCAGACTGAGCGGATGAGTGGCTTCATCCATACGTAGTCCCTCAACATAGGGCCAATCTAGTGTATGGAAGCGCTGGCCAGGCATCTCAGAGGGTCTCATAATCGTTTTGAATGCGACGTACTTTGCTTTTGAAGTGGGTTTAAACCGACCGAGCAAGTCTTTCAAAGGAAATCCCACCCACGGAATGACCATTGACCAAGCCTCGACGCACCTAAATCGATAGATACGTTCTTCTAATGAATGTGGCTTGAGTATGTCTTCAAGAGTGAACGAGCCTTTTACTTCACACTCTCCACCAATCTTAACGCTCCATGGCTTTGGCTTAAATGCACCAGAATGTTGAGCAGGATCTTCCTTGGAAGTACCGAATTCATAGAAATTATTGTAGTTGGTGATCTCATCATACGCATTCGGCTTATCGCTAACACTGAACGACGGATTTTTCACTGTAACCAGGCTTTGGGAGTTTGCCGCTTGAATTGAACCACTCGCTGATGTGATTAACCCAGTGGCAACTGCCGCCTTGAGCACATCCCGGCGGTTAAGGTATGTTGCTTCCGCTGTAATCTCCGAAGGTCGAATACAAGCGCAGTCTTCAGGCTTATGACGGGAAATTCGCATTATCGTTTCTCACTACCCTCAAAATTGGGGCACGAATCCAATCAGATCATTGTAGTACAACGCCATCTATTTATTCATTTTTTGATGCAATTTGAGCCACTGGTCTGAAAAAAAACTAGCGGTGGATCATTTATGGATCCACCTAAAATTACAAGTCACCAATCCTGATCAAATATTGTGATTGGACTTCGATTGTCTTACCCAAACTAAATATTTCATTTATCCAATCTGTTACTAAATAACT
>CANGJP010000064.1 GCA_947454465.1 Pseudomonadota bacterium | reverse complement strand
TACGATCCGCTTGACCCGTCGCGGCGCCAAAAAACTGCCCTTCTATCACATTGTGGTGACAGATAGCCGTATGCGTCAGGGTGGCACGATTCTGGAACAGGTTGGCTTTTTTGACCCGGTTGCTAAGGGTAAGAGCGTCAAGCTGAATATGGATTTGGCTCGTGTTGAACATTGGCAGAAACAGGGTGCTAAGTTGTCCGATCGCGTTGACGCGCTGGTCAAGACTTATCGTAAGCAGGCTGTTGCCGCTTGATTGATAAAGCTGTTGATCTTCCCGCCACCGGTGAACGCAGGGTGGTGTTAGGCAGGATCAGAACAGCGGTGGGTTTGGCCGGTGCAGTTAAGGTTGAGACTTTCACTGCACCTCCCGAAAACATATTGAGATACAAAACTTGGCAGGTGCGTACAGCGACGGGTTGGCGTGTCTTAAAAGTCAGGGGCAGTCGATGGACCGCTCAAGGTTTGCAGGTGCAGTTCGATGGCGTTGCTGAAAGAAATGCCGCTGAATTGCTCAGAAATTCCGAGGTTGCAGTGTTCCGGCATGAATTGCCGCCACCAGCCAAGGGTGAATTTTATCGGGATGATTTGCTGGGTTTGATGGCGTTCAACTCGGATGGGCAATGTTTGGGGCAGTTGGACCACTATGTGGAGACGCCAGCGCATCCATTCATGGTTTTGGTTGCTCAGGATCAAAGTCAGGCTAGGGTTGAGCGCATGGTTCCCCTGGTCAAAGGCCGTGTTGTTAGCGTGGATTTTGATCTGCGCACGATGGTGCTGGATTGGTCGCTGGATTGGATGGATCAGATTGACGAGTCGACTGAACTGTAATGGATGGATTGAAGTTACTGCTTGGGTTGTCGTTGAATGAGTTGGACAGAATAGCTGGGACAGTCGATGCAAGTTACCGTCATCACACTGTTTCCTGAGTTGATCCGTTCTGTCATTCAGATCGGTGTTTTGGGGCGTGCGGTAGAGCGTGGGCAGGTACAGGTGGAAGCCGTTTCCCCTCGTGAGTTTGCCAGCGATGCTCGGCGCACCGTTGATGATCGGCCCTTTGGCGGTGGTCCGGGCATGGTGATGAAAGTGGAACCCACTCGTTCTGCTGTGCGTGCCGCGATTGCAGATCTGCCGGTTGGAAGCCGCCGCATTTACTTAGGTGCGGATGGCGTACCGTTAACTCAGGCGAAGGTTGCTGAGTTGGCTGCGCTACCGGGTATGGTGCTGTTGGCGGGTCGCTATGAAGGGGTTGATGAGCGTTTGCTCAGTACCGAAGTGGATGAAACCATTTCGATCGGTGACTACGTGCTGTCTGGTGGTGAGTTGCCCGCACTGGTGCTGATTGACGCGGTGGTCAGGACATTGCCTGGAGTGCTCGGTGATGAAGAATCAGCGCTGCAGGATTCGTTCATGACAGGATTACTGGATTGGCCGCATTACACGCGACCTGAGGAATTGGATGCGTTGAAGGTTCCCGACGTGTTGATCGGCGGGAATCACGAAGCGATACGGCGTTGGCGTCTTAAGCAGGCGCTCGGCCGAACTTGGTTGAGACGGCCTGATTTGCTGGCCGCCAAGACACTGAATGCTGAAGAGCAGACACTGTTGGCGGAATTTAAGTCGGAGCAGGCCGGATAGAGTTGAATAGAATTTTATTTTGAGTGTTGAGTTAGAGCGTAAACATATGAACATCATTAAAGCACTGGAACAAGAGCAGATCACTCGTCAGATTCCGGACTTCAGTCCGGGAGACACCGTGGTGGTTGAAGTGAAAGTAAAGGAAGGTGACCGTGAGCGTGTGCAGGCCTATGAAGGTATTGTGGTTGCTAAGAGCAATCGCGGCCTGAATTCCTCATTCACCGTTCGCAAAATTTCTCACGGTGAAGGCGTGGAGCGTGTATTCCAGAGTTACAGCCCGGCTTTGGGTGAAATTACGGTAAAACGCCGCGGTAATGTACGTCGTGCCAAGCTGTACTATCTGCGTGAGCGTACCGGTAAGTCAGCCCGTATCGAAGAAAAGATTCAGTAATACAATCTTCAGTATCGATCTCGATCAGAGCGAGTGCCAAGTTATCCACTTGGTACTCGCTTTTTTATTTGGATTGGTCTGCGGTGTGACTTTATGAACACCATCATCCTGCTGGTGTCGCCAATATTAGCTGGGCTGTGATAAAAGAGAGTATCAGTACCGGATAGAGCTGAGATTATCATGCGTTACATCGTTAATTTTTTTCGGTTTTCTTGGCATGCGCTGGATGGAATCCGTAAGGTTTTGCATCTCGGTTTGTTGCTGCTCATAGTGGGCTTGGTGTGGTTTGCTGCCGCGCCCAAAATTCCGATGGTGCCCAAGTCGGCTGCATTGTTGATTGCGCCTCAGGGTGAGTTGGTAGAGCAGTACAGTGGCGGTCCTTTAGACCGCGTTATTGCTGAGGCATCAGGGAAGCAAGAGTTCGAGGTTCAACTACGGGATATGGTGGAGTCGATTCATCGTGCTAAAGACGATGCGCGAATTAAGGTCATCGTGTTGGATCTCGATGGGCTCACTGGTGCCGGTGTCGCGATGCTTGAGGAGGTTGCAGATGTTTTGCGTGAGTTTCGAGCAACCGGTAAGCAAGTGATAGCGTTCGGACAAAGCTTCGATCAACAGCAATACTACCTGGCAGCACAAGCAGACCAAGTTTATCTCGATCCACATGGAATGGTGTTGATAGAAGGATTTGCGTATTACGGTCAATACTATAAGGAAGCGCTCGATAAGCTAGGTGTAACTGTTAATGTATTCAAAGCAGGTAAATATAAATCGGCGGTAGAGCCCTTCTTAAGGCAGGATATGTCGCTTGAGGCTCGTGAAGCTAATCAACAGTGGCTGAATGCGTTGTGGTCAACGTATCAGGCTTCGGTCACTAAAGCTCGTGGTTTGGCAGCCAATGCATTGCTGGATTACGCGGAAAAGCTCCTGCCTGCGCTACAGGTTAATGATGGTGATTTTGCCAAATTGGCTGTGCAGAAAAAATTGGTCACGGAGCTTAAAACACGTGAGCAGGTAGAGGATTTATTGCGGTTGCAAGTTGGCGAGAATAAGGATGAGCATTCTTATAGCTACGTTTATATGGAAGATTATTTGGCTGCCGAACATGCTGAACACCCGTTGGAAAATCGTGGTGATAGCAAGGTAGGAATTGTGGTTGCTTCCGGTGAAATTGTGGATGGTGAGAGAACTGCCGGTACCGTCGGTGGTGACTCCATGGCGGAGTTATTGCGGCAGGCTCGATATGATGATGATGTCAAAGCGGTGGTGTTACGAATTGATAGTCCCGGCGGAAGTGTGATGGCTTCTGAAGTGATTCGTCGGGAAGTGGATGCGTTGAAAGCGGCGGGTAAGCCCGTGGTGGCCTCGATGAGCAGTACGGCAGCATCGGGTGGCTATTACATTGCAATGGATGCAGATGAGATTTGGGCCAATCCGGCGACGATTACTGGATCAATCGGCGTATTCGGCATTGTTCCCACCGTCAATCGTACCTTGAGTAAGTTAGGGGTGACGACGGATGGAGTGGGTACAACTTCGTTAGCGGGTGCTTCACGTATTGATCGTGCAATGAGTGAGACAACCAAGCAGATTTATCAATTAGCGATTGATCACGAATACACTCAGTTTGTGAATCTAGTATCGCAAGCTAGAAGTAAGACCTATGAGCAAATTCATGCTATCGCACAGGGCAGGGTTTGGGCGGCCGAGGATGCTAAACAGCGTGGGCTGGTTGATCATACTGGTTTATTAAAAGATGCGGTAAAAGCGGCAGCGGAACGTGCCCAGTTGGGTGATCAGTATGCTGAGGAGTATCTCGATGAAGAGCTGTCTTGGCGTCAGGTGTTGGCTCATCAGGTCAATATGTTGTCAGGTAGGTTGACTCATGTCCTAGTGCCAGAGTTGAAATGGGTGGGTGGTCTACGTCAGCAGATCACACCGTTAGAGCAGGAGGTCCAACGTATGCAGCGCTTTGCTTCCTCCTTCAAGGGCTATTATTACTGTGCCTGCGCAGTAGAGTAATGAGCGACCTAAGTAGTGACGCGAGTAATAAAAGATGGGAATGCCAGTGAGAATGGTGAAAGTACTCAGACGCTTCGTTTAGATAAGTGGTTATGGTTCGCTCGTTTTTTCAAAAGCAGGTCACAGGCTACGGACGCGGCCTCCGGTGGTTTGGTGCATGTGAATGGCGAGAGGGTTAAGGCTTCGCGAGATATTAAGGTTGGCGATCATTTAAGAATTACGCGTGATGATTCACGAATAGAAGTGATAGTGCGGGGTATTCCCCAGAGACGCGGGCCAGCGATTGAAGTCCGTGCGGCCTACGAAGAAACCGCTGAGAGTATGCAGTTGCGTGAGCGTCATCGAGAGCAGCAGCGTTACGCGGCGCCAGCTCCATCGAGTCGTCCTGATAAGCACGCGCGCCGAGCATTACGTAGATTCAAAGAAGGTTGAATGGATTACGTACGATATACGATTTTCTGATTTTGACTAATCGCTTAAGTCAATTTACCAAAGGTATTGGAGCCACATGAATACAACAACTAAGCTACGCCAGTTCAAGTATTACGATCTAATTATGGGGGCTTATGTCTGTGTACTACTGTGCGCCAACTTGATCGGCCCTGCAAAAGTGTCCACGGTCACTATTCCTTTGATAGGTGATGTGACTTTTATGGCGGGTGTGCTGTTTTTTCCTATTTCCTATCTGTTTGGTGACGTGTTAACGGAAGTTTATGGTTATGCACGTGATCGGCGTGTGGTATGGACTGGGTTTGCTGCGTTGGTATTTGCGGCGGTAATGTCTACGGTTATCGTTGCGTTGCCGCCTTCTGTCGGCTGGCAGGATAAGCAGACTGCAGTCGAAACTATTTTTGGAAGTACGCCACGTATTATTGCGGGTTCAATCATAGCTTTCTGGTCTGGATCACTCGTCAATAGTTATGTACTTGCTAAGATGAAAATTTGGACTCAGGGTCGCTGGTTATGGACGCGCACCATTGGTTCAACCATGTGTGGTGAATTGGTGGATTCAGTGTTGTTCTACTACATCGCATTCTATGGTGTGTGGAGTATGGATCAGTTGGTGGCCGTTACGGCCACACAATATGTGCTTAAGACCAGTTGGGAGGTGGTCATGACACCAGTGACTTATAGATTAGTCGCGAGGTTGAAGAATGCTGAGCGCGAAGACTATTATGATCGTGATACGGATTTTACGCCCTTTACATTGAAGCTTTAATTTTAGGTATTTTTGAGTTGATAAAAGGAGAACTCTTGATGTTGAATATAAAAACTAAAATGATCATGTGTGCTGGTTGTGTGTTGATGCCTATATTGGCCTCGGCGGCGTGGTTAGGTAAAGGAGAGGCAGGGGCTGCGCTCTCAAACAATAGCACGGGTGCTTATTCCACTAGTTTTGTTGGTAAAGTGGATCTTTATAAAGAAGTGGAGCAATGGAAGTACGCATTTGGTGCGTCTACTGTCTATACCTCCTCTAAGGGTGAAGCTAAAGCTGATGACCCTACTCCAATTGAGAAAACGGCGGCTGATCGTTGGGAAGTCCATCATCAGACTGATTACAGGCTCAATGCTAAAGCTTTTTTATTTGGTGGGCTGCGTTACGAAAATGACAAAGTGGGCAGTTATCAATTTCAATCGGTACTGTCTACAGGGTTGGGGTACAAATGGTTTGAAACTACTGAAACCAAACTGATTACCGATCTGGGTGTGGGTTACAAGCGTTTTAAGCCACAAAGTCCTTCAGAAGGTAGTTCGGATAGTGAAGCAGTTGTCACTGGGTTGATTGATCTTAAGCAGTCCTTGTCGGTCAATACTGCATTACTGAATAAATTTTCAATTGAGTCCGGCTCTAGCAATACTTTGTTTCAAAATGATCTTGCCTTGCAAACTAAGATGACCGATGTTTTGGCGTTGTCACTGGATTATCAACTCCGATATAACACCAAGCCCTTAAGCTCAGAATTTACTCATCGTCAGTATGCGCACACTGATCGGTTGCTGACCGCAAATTTGGTTTACGAATTTAAGTAAATATGTTGTTTGGCGCTAATTGTGTGGATGATCGAGTTCCACGCTTGAACCCATGGCAGGTCTGAGGGCCTGCCATGAGGTGATGTCGAGCTTCATCGTGACTAACGATGCAGTAGGCATTCCCTGTATACGGTATTCGTTAGAAATCATATCTGCAAATTCAGTTAAACCTGGGTTATGTCCGATGATTATCAGATGATTGGCATTATCTGGTTGGGTGTGAACAAGCCTTAGAAGTTGACTTGAGGTGGCTAGATAAAGTTCGTCATACGGTTCGATCTCGGCGGACGGGAAGTAGTGATGAAAGCGTTCGGCAGTCTGCTGTGTTCTCAGCGCAGAGCTCATGAGAATCAGGTCTGGTTTGTGGTTTTTGATTTTTAGCCGCATGGCCATAGTCGCAGCATCCATCACGCCACTTTTGCTTAATGGCCGATCCCAATCACGTTGTCCTGGGAGTTTATCTTCTGCTAGCGCATGACGAATTAACGTCAATCGTTTCATGCTGGTATATCAACCTGAATTTGGTTGTCGTAAAGGCGTACTGGGAAAGTTTGTACTGCATCGTAGGCCGGTGGGGTGAGTGCAGCACCGCTGCGCAAACAAAATCGTGCGCCATGACGTGGACAAATTATTTGGTCGCCTTCGATGCAGCCAGTGACCATGCTGCTGCCATCGTGTGTGCATTGATCTTCAATGGCGAACAGTTCTCCCTTAACGTTGCATACTAGGAGATATAAGTTGCCTGTGTCGACTTGAATAAAGTCACCGGGTTGGATCTGGTCTGCGACTGCAACGGATAGCCATGCCATACTGAGTTCCTGATAGGGTGAGCTTTACATCATGCCCGTTTGTAAGCGGGCGACTTCTGACATCATGGTTTGATTCCATGGGGGATCAAACGTTAATTCAACTTCAGCGCGCTTGATGGTGGGAATGATTTCTACTTTTTCGCGTACATCAGCCACTAGTACTTCGCCCATGCCGCAGCCCGGTGCGGTCAGTGTCATTGTGATTTTGGCCACGCGTGTGCCATCTTCATCGGTGACAATTTGGCAATCATAAATTAAACCCAGCTCGACAATGTTGACAGGAATTTCAGGATCAAAGCATAGTCGCATCTGATCCCACACTAGTTTCTTGATATCTTCATCGGTAGCGTCGTGGGGAACTTCAATAGGAAGTTCAACTTCTCGGCCAATGGCATCGGCATTTTTTCCAGCAATACGAAACAGATTGCCTTCAATGTAGACCGTGAAACTACCACCGAGTGCCTGCGTGATAAATCCAGTTTTTCCAGCTCGCAAGGTAACGGAAACACCTGCAGGTACAATAACCGCATCGACATCGCGTTGAATCGTCACGGGTTCGTGTTCATGACCTAGCATAAAAATCTCTTCTATAAAGTCGCTTAGCGATCATTCAGTGGAAATGGGGTGATCGCCATGCTCTAGTGCCGCTTGTAGCGTATGCCAGCACAGGCTTGCGCATTTTACCCGAGCCGGAAATGCTCTCACGCCCGAAAGTGCGCCCAGTTTGCCTAGTGAAATGGGATCGATTGTTGAATCGTGTTTTGTGAGTAATTCATGGACTTTGCTATGTAGTGCGGAAAATTCAGCGCGTGATTTTCCACGTATGGCTTCGGTCATGAGTGAGGCGGAGGCCACCGAAATCGCACAGCCACTGCCATCAAATTTAATATCCGCAATCTTGTCGCCGATCATGTTTACGGTTACGTTGAGTTGATCACCACATAAAGGATTGTGTCCATCAGCATGAAGGTCTGCCGGATCAAGTCGACCGAAGTTCCGTGGGTTTTTATTGTGATCCACGATGACATCGCGGTATAAATCTTTTAGATCCATAGGTTATCCCATCACGTTGCGCGCATGGTTCAGCGCTGCGATTAGTAGATCTACTTCAGCGAAGGTGTTGTAGAAAGCAAACGAGGCTCGCGCAGTTGCAGGAATGCCATAAAAGCTCATTACGGGCATGGCGCAGTGATGGCCTGTTCGGATAGCTACCCCCTCGGTGTCCAAAATCGTGCCGAGGTCATGCGGATGAATGTCATCTATTACGAAGGAGACCACCGCGGCTTTGTGCGGCGCGGTGCCGATAATGCGTAATCCCTTGATTGTACTGAGTTGCTCGGTGGCGTAGTTGAGTAAGTGCTGCTCATAGGTAGCTATGTTTTCCATGCCTAAGGTGTTGAGATAGCGTAGAGCTGCACCTAAACCAATGCCTCCGGCAATATGCGGTGTGCCGGCTTCGAATTTCCAAGGCAGTTGGTTATAAGTGGTTTTATCAAAGCTCACGGTCAAAATCATGTCGCCGCCACCCTGCCAAGGAGGCATGGCTTCCAGCAACGCTTCGCGGCCATAAAGTACACCGATACCTGTCGGGCCGCAGAGTTTGTGGGCAGAGAAGCAATAGAAGTCGCAGCCAAGTTTTTGCACATCAATAATGTCGTGAGGAATGGCTTGTGCGCCATCAAGTAACACTGGTACGCCATTGTGTTTCGCCACGGCAATGAATTTTTCGACGGGGTTTA
>CANGJP010000063.1 GCA_947454465.1 Pseudomonadota bacterium | reverse complement strand
CGGAACTGCCACTACCGAAGCCGGTGCCCATGCCATCACGCAACGCTTCGCTGAGTTGGGCCTAGAAGGGCGCGGTCTGATGGTTGATGTTGGAGATACAGACTCCGTGACGGCGCTCATTAAAGACATTGAGGCCGTTGAAGGCGCGCCCAGCATACTCGTTAATAACGCCGGCATTACCCGTGACAACCTCCTGATGCGCATGAAAGATGATGAATGGGACGATGTCATGTCAGTGAACTTAGGGTCTATTTATAGGCTTTCTAAGGGCCTATTACGGGGAATGATGAAGGCGCGGAAAGGCCGTATTGTCACCATTGCATCGGTGGTAGGGGTCATGGGTAATGCCGGTCAAACCAATTACGCTGCGGCCAAGGCTGGCATCATTGGGTTTTCCAAATCACTGGCCCGCGAGGTGGGCTCTCGGAACATTACAGTCAACGTTGTGGCGCCGGGCTTCATCACCACGGACATGACTGCGCAGCTATCTGACGATCAGCGCCAGCGTTTGGTTGAGCAGGTGCCGGTGGGTCGACTGGGAACGGTTGATGACATTGCCCAGGCTGTACTATTTTTGGTCTCGCCGCATGCAGGTTACGTCACCGGCGAAACGCTGCATGTAAATGGCGGCATGTACATGATTTAATTGATTTTAACAGGGCGCGCAGTGCCTAGCGCGTCTGCCCAGATCAGTCAAGTTCGAGGTTCAGCTTAACTTATCATTGGACAGGCGCCCGAGTTCACATAGAATACGCGCCCCATGCGCTCCGATCAGCCTTGTGTTGGTTGAAAGGAGTGCCGGGTTTCACCACTGAGGACTCAGATATAATGAGCAGCATTGAGCAACAAGTTAAAGCAATCGTCGCCGAACAATTAGGCGTTAAAGAAGAAGAAGTCACTAATAGCGCTTCTTTTGTCGACGACCTTGGCGCAGATTCACTCGATACCGTTGAATTGGTTATGGCGCTTGAAGAGGAATTCGAGACCGAAATTCCTGACGAAGATGCAGAGAAGATCACCACTGTACAGCAGGCGATTGACTACGTATCCCAGCGCCGCAAAGCCTGATTAGCTTGCCTGTAGCGAATCCTGCCACGGATGGCTCGTTACAGTGTTTTGAATTACTTTTCCCCCTGATTTTCGAGGTGGCGCTTGTCCAAAAGACGTGTTGTCATTACCGGCCTTGGCATCGTCTCGCCTGTCGGCAGTAGTATAGATTCTGCTTGGTCTGCCGTTTTGGCAGGCCAAAGTGGAATTGGCGCCATCACACGATTCGATGTCAGTGCATTTCCTGTGCGCTTTGGCGGTTCAGTCAAAGATTTTAACGCTGAGGACTATCTGTCCCCTAAGGAACTTCGCAAAATCGACCCTTTCATGCATTACGGCTATGCCGCCGGCATTCAGGCATTCAGGGATTCGGGGTTGGAAGTCACTCCTAAAAATGCTGAACGTGTCGGTGTTGCAATGGGTGCGGGCATCGGTGGTTTGGATACCATTGAAGACAATTATGGGAAATACTTAGGTGCTGATAATAGCCCCAAACGTATTTCGCCGTTTTTTGTTCCCGGTAGCATCATCAATATGATCTCCGGGCATCTGTCCATCAATCTAAAGCTAACGGGACCTAACATCGCGACGGTTTCCGCTTGTACTACCTCAACGCATGCATTAGGTATTGCCGCGCGCCTTATTCAATACGGAGATGCGGATGTCATGATTGCTGGCGGCGCTGAAATGGCAACCACTCCACTGGGGTTGGGTGGTTTCAGTCAGGCCCGAGCGCTTTCCCAGCGTAACGATGATCCAGCGCGCGCCAGTCGACCTTGGGATAGGGATCGTGATGGTTTTGTGTTATCTGATGGCGCCGGGGCTATCGTGCTCGAAGAATATGAGCACGCTAAGGCGCGTGGCGCACGTATATATGCCGAGTTTGCTGGTTTTGGTATGAGCGGTGATGCACATCACATCACTACGCCGCCAGAAGATGGAGAGGGTGCTCGTTTAGCAATGGTCAATGCGTTACGGGATGCGGGCATGAATCCAACTGATGTTCAGTATGTTAATGCCCATGCAACCTCTACTGAATTAGGCGACCGTGCTGAGACAATGGCAATGAAGCGCGCTTTTGGTGATCATGCATATAAGCTTGCCATCAGTTCGACTAAGTCTGTTACCGGACACCTGTTGGGTGCTGCGGGTGTGGTTGAAGCTATTTTTACGGTCTTGGCACTACGTGATCAGATGGTTCCGGCCACCATCAATCTTGATCATCCTAGTCCTGAATGCGATCTTGACTATGTTCCGCATACCTCACGTCAATTGCAGATTACCGCAGCCTTGTCCAATTCATTTGGTTTCGGTGGCACTAACGGTAGTTTGATTTTTAAAACGCTACGTTAATCATCCTCCTTGCCGATGGTCGTTCGGCAAGGTATTTCTGTGCATATGGTCGGTCAGTGACTACGTTGTGAATTACGCTGGCATTAATGACTCAGCCGGTAAACCCCGAATCTGGCCGCTCGGTAGGTTGGCAGCAGATACATTGCTGTCATTGCATTCATACGATTCTCAACGCTATCCCTATCTGCTTGAATCTTCAGCAGTTGGTCGTCAAGCATCTCAAGTGGATATGTTGCTCTCATTTCCTGGCGAGGGTTTGTCTTTACATGCCCATAAGGGTCTGGTCGTGCCGTCTGAATTGGGTGATGTGGCTTCAGGAATGTTTCTTGAGGGCCTTGATGAGTGGTGGCGACGATACCGCATTCCCCATATCCCTCATTCGTTGCCTTTTCACGGTGGGTGGTTTATTTATCTCAGTTACGAACTGTCAGCACAAGTTGAGATGTGTTTGCAATCTTCCATTAAGCCCGGTGCTAAGCAATTGATCGCTCAGGCCGTTAGGGTCCCGGCTGGAATAATTCGGAACTCTTCTCACGGTGAATCTTGGTTTGTCTCTGAAGACGATGATGAAGCTGATTCACGTTTCAATCAACTGAGCATTGATCTAGCAGCAGTGCGTGATCAGTTCATGTCCAGCACAAGCATTGCAGTTCACTTACTTCAGGAGGAGCCTTCCCAATCCTTTATGCAAGCTATTGAAGTAGCGCAGGCGCATATTACTTCGGGTGATATATATCAAGCCAACCTATCACGTGGCTGGCAAGCGCAGGTGGCGAATAACAGTGCAACAGTTCTATATCGCCGACTTAAAGTTTCCAACCCTGGGCCATTTGCAGGCTCAGCCCGTCTCAGTCATGATCATTCCATCATCAGTTCTTCACCCGAGCGATTGATTGAGTTGCGTAACGGTTGGGTTAATACCCGCCCGATCGCTGGTACGCGACCCCGTAATGTCGATGCGAATCTCGATCAGTTACTGGTTGAAGAGTTACGGTCGCATCCTAAGGAGCGGGCAGAACACATTATGCTGCTCGATTTGGAGCGGAATGATTTGGGAAGAATCTGCCAAGGTGGTACGGTCGAGGTAGATGAGTACATGCAGATAGAAAGCTATCGTCACGTTCATCACATTGTTTCTAACGTGAGGGGGCGCCTTCAGGCTGGGATTACTCCGGGCATGGCTATTGCCGCAGTGTTCCCTGGGGGAACCATTACTGGCTGCCCTAAGGTCCGCTGTATGGAGATAATAGCTGGACTCGAACCTGAAGCCCGCGGCGCTTATACTGGATCTATGGGTTATTTAAATCGTGATGGCAGTATGGATCTTAATATCCTAATAAGAACTTTGGAGTTGCAAGGCTCAACCTTAAGTTTCAGAGCCGGTGCCGGAATTGTTGCTGACTCCATCCCTGAACGCGAACTGGAAGAAACGCGTGCTAAAGCTTTGGGTTTGTTACGTGCCATACAGGATTAAAGATGGCCATTACACTGTTAAATGGTCATTTTATTAATTCAGAGCAACCTGCTCTTTATGCTGATGATCGCGGCTTTCATTATGGCGATGGCATATTCGAAACCATGCTGTTGCAAAGAGGAAAAGTGCGGTTCCTAGAGGACCATTGGCAACGTTTAATCTCAGGCTGTGAACGATTGGCGCTCAATCAACCGGATCGAGTACTGTTTGATAGTGAATTATCAAAACTCATTTCTGGGCATGACAATGGGGTTGTTAAATTCGTCTTTAGTCGCGGCCGAAGTGAACGTGGTTATCGCGCTTTAGCGGGATCCTCGCCAACAAGATTATGGCAATTACATCAACCAAGTGAAATCGGTTTGACGACGTCTATTAAGGTGCGTTGGTGTAATACTCGTCTGTCACGCAATTCAGATCTTGCTAATATCAAGCATTGCAACCGATTAGAACAGATATTGGCTTTAAATGAATGGCAAGACAGGGATATAAATGAAGGACTTATGCTGGATACGGATGGTGAACTTGTTTGCGGTACGATGAGCAATGTATTTCTTATGATTGATGAAGCGCTGGTTACTCCTGATTTACGCTTTTGCGGTATTCATGGAGTCATGCGTAAAAATATAATAAAGAGTGCATCCTCGATGTCTATACCTGTTGATGTGCGCCCCGTTCGTGCGGAGGAGATTGATTTAGCAGATGAGATTTTTTTAACCAATTCAATTCGTGGAATTCAGCCAGTTGCACAACTCGATCAGCAGCACTGGCCAGTGGGAAAAGTCACTACACGATTAATGGCTGCACTGAATGACGCTGTATGAAGTACCAGCAGAGAATCGTATTTTATGTTTGGACATTTTTTGCTGCGATTGGTTCAATAGTGGTTGTTACTCTATTTGGCTTAAACTGGGTTTTTCAACCCGTCACTGCTCGCTCCGCGGTTTCTTATGAAATTACCCGTGGTGATTCAGTAATACATATCGCTCAGGAATTGAAGAAATTAGGATGGATTGAGTATCCGCGAGTCTGGTCGCTTTGGGCTCGCTTTAATGGATTAAGCAATAAGTTTAGGGCTGGCGAATATAGCTTGAAATCAGGCATGACGCCGGATTCAATATTGAAGTTATTCACAAGTGGAAAAGTCATTCTTCATAGTCTGACCATTGTAGAGGGGACTACTTTTGCAGACTTGAAAGCAGTGCTGCTAAATCGGGAGGACATCCAACATACCCTTGGTGACGCTACAGATGCAGAGTTGATGTTGGCTATGAAGATGCCGGGCATGCATCCAGAAGGCCAGTTTTTTCCAGATACCTATCAGTTCGCTAAAAACACCAGTGATCTTAATATCCTGCGTATGGCACAAAAAAGAATGCAGGATGAATTATCTACAGCTTGGGAAAATAGGGATGTTAACGCGATGATTACAAGCCCGTATCAACTTCTTATACTGGCCTCTATCATTGAAAAAGAAACAGCTAATAGTAATGAGAGGAAGAAGATTGCGGGTGTCTTTACTGAACGTCTCGAAAGAGGAATGCGCCTGCAAACTGATCCCAGTATTATCTATGGTTTGGGTGAGGGTTTTGATGGTAATTTGAAAAAAATGCATTTACTACATGATGGGCCATATAACACCTATACCCGTCAAGGTCTACCTCCGACGCCTATTTCACTGCCAGGTGCGGCATCTCTCTTTGCGGCAGCGCATCCTGAACGAACTGGCTATATCTATTTTGTCGCAACAGGGAAGCCGGATGGTACGCACTATTTCTCTAAAACCTTACAAGAACACAATGTCGCAATACGGCGTTATCTTGCAATGACAAAACAATCAAAAAGATAAATCATGAATACTCAATTTGGTAAATTTATAACACTCGAAGGTGGCGAGGGTGTAGGAAAGTCAACTCAAATGGCGGCGATTCAATCCGAGCTGCAAGCCGCAGGTATTGAAGTTGTGCTGACCCGTGAGCCTGGCGGTACGCCAAGAGCAGAAGAAATTAGGAGGCTCTTACTGAGTAAAGATGCTGAAGCGATGCCTGATACTTGTGAGCTCTTGATGATTTTTGCTGCTCGTTCCACTCATCTTCATAACCTGATATTGCCCACACTAAGCCGTGGTACCTGGGTGCTGTGTGATCGTTTTACGGATGCAAGTTATGCATATCAAGGCTATGGGCGTGGTGTGTCACTTGATTTCATCACGCAACTTGAGAGGATTGTTCAACAGGGGATTCAGCCCGATCTTACTCTTTTACTTGATGCTCCTGTTGATGTTGCCATGCAGCGCGCCAGATCTAGAAATACAATGCAGGGATTGGGTGATGGGGACCGATTTGAGGTTGAGCAATCCAGTTTTTTTGAGCGAGTTAGAAAGGGGTATCTCACTCGAGCCGGCAGTGATATAAATAGATTTAAGGTTATAGACGCAAGTGGTGACTTGGATTCTGTCAGTCGGCTTACAAGACAAGCTATCAAGGCATTTATAAGTGGATTACCCTCATGATGGCGCGGGATCCTGTTCATAGGGTTTCACCTACGGTGCCATTTCCTTGGCATTTGCCTGTGTGGAAGCAACTGAATAGAAGCTGGCAAACAGAGCGTTTTCCCCATGCAATCTTGTTGCAGGGTATGCAGGGTCTAGGTAAATACCAATTCGCCATATGGCTTTCTCAAGCCATCCTATGTGAATTACGTTCAGCAGAATTGCAACCATGCGGCAACTGTGTCAGTTGTAAGCTACATCATGCGGGATCTCATCCTGATTTACTGATTGTTAAGCCCGAAGAAGATAAGCAACAAATTTCGGTGGATCAAATTCGTGCAACCAATGAGGCACTAAGCTTGACCAGTACGCGTGATGGATACCGTATTGCCGTTATTGAACCAGCACATCAGATGACTATTTCAGCAGCAAACAGTTTGCTAAAAACCCTTGAAGAGCCTAATGCCAATATATTAATTATATTGGTTAGTTCTAAGCCGGGAAGTTTGCTTTCTACTCTCCGCAGTCGCTGCCAGAAGACCTCCATGGCTGCTCCTAGTCAAACTGAAGCTCAGTCATGGCTTGATAAGCAGGCTGAACGACCTGTTATACCTGAATTTCTTAACTATGCCGGGGGTGCACCGTTACGTGCTTTAGAGCTTTATAAAGGCTCTTTTGAATCATTACGGCAATCCATGATGCCTGGATTAAACGCATTGACGGATACTTCTTCAGATTTGATCCAAGTAGTCCAAGCGTGGTCGGATGATCAGCTGCCTGAGCGTCTGAGTTGGCTGGATTACTGGTTATCAAATCAAATTAAACATGAGATTCTTAAAAATGCCGACTCGTTCACACAAGGCGGCTTACCTGTAGAGGTACAAAGACCAGATATTGCTATGATGTACCGGTCTCTAGATAAGTTGCGGGAACTCTCAGAACAATTACGTAGGACGTCGCTACAGCGTGAATTAATGCTGTTTTCCATCCTAATGAGGATACAGCAATCACTGATTTACCGCCCCACCGTAAATTAAATAGCTATGTTGTATATCTTCAGTTATTGATTTTGAGTCATTGAATGATACAAGCCAGAAACAAACCAGGATTGTTGACCTTGACCATCAAGGACAAAAGTGCGCTTTATCTCGCTTATATGCCCTTTGTGAGGAATGGGGGGTTATTTATACCAACCAACAGCAATTATAGACTGGGAGATGAGGTTTTCATGCTGTTGAATCTGATGGGTGAGGATGAAAAAATTCCTGTCGCTGGAAAAGTAATCTGGATGACTCCTAAAGGTTCTCAAGGTAAGCGTACAGCAGGAATAGGTGTGCAATTCAGTGACCAAGACCGAGGTAGCACACAACGTAAAATTGAAGGCTATTTGGCGGGTGCATTAGGCGGTGATAAGCCAACCCATACCATGTAATCAGGGCTTTATTTAATAGGCTTGATAGCTGCAATATCATCATTCAATAAGTACACATCAAAACCGTTTTTGGTTAATAGATATGCTGCGGCAGCGCCTCTTAGGTCATCATCGCAATAAATAATATAGCTCGTGCTTTTATCTAAGGTTGCTGATTGTATACCGAGTAGATGAAGAGGGATATTTAAACCGCTCCCGATTACTTTCTTGGCATATTCCGCTGTTGCTCGTATATCAATCCACATTGCTCCTTCTAAAATGAGTTTATCTGCACTAGATATGCCGATCGGTCTGATGATTGAATTAAGTATTAGGCTTCTGAAGTCCTGCTTGTTGAGCCGCATGATGCTGCCTTGAGTAATCATTGATACATCAATGCCGCTCCTTGAGGCAGAGATTAACTCCAGCTCACCAAAATCAGCTCCGTTGGTAAGCCTGGAGATCGATATTCCACCTTCTGAAAAGGCAGCTTTCCGAGTAACTTGGCAAACGCCACTTTCGATGACGTAGTAATGCCTTACTTCATCGCCAACTTTGATAATCTGATCGCCAGATTGACAATGAATTCGCTCAAGTCGCATGAATACTTTTTGCATATTCAGGGCGGAAATCTTCTGAAAAACTTTACTGCGTACAAGAGTCGTCATCCAATCGTCAGTTGAATCAGATGTGCTTTTGTCCTCAACAAGTTCATTGACTTGATATATCCCTGTCTTATTCCAGACTAAAACTGCATTTAAAAAATTGTTATCAATTATCAGAAAATCGGCATGTTCTGATAGAACTATGCCCTTAGATAAGTTGGGAAAAATCGAATTTAAAGGGTGTCGTGATTCGTCAGTACCAGATCGAATTACCCCCACCTTAT
>CANGJP010000062.1 GCA_947454465.1 Pseudomonadota bacterium | reverse complement strand
TGATTGCGATACAAGCCCTACAAATTCTTATTCAGAGCTCATGAGCTGGTATCGCTGGGATAATGCCGACCTGTTGCTGGAAGTCAAACTGCGACCCGGTGCCAGCCGAAGTGAATTTGCAGGTATGCACGCTGGTCACTTGAAGCTGCGTATTCATGCACCAGCCATAGACGGCAAAGCCAATAACCAACTCGTAACATTCCTTGCAGACGCTTTTTTTACGGCTAAAAATCAGATTAGCATCGAGCGTGGCGAGCTCAGTCGACTGAAAATTTTGCGCATTTCCGCGCCAAGCCGACTTCCAGAAGCCTTATTGCAACTTGGTTTAAGGCGTGAATAATAAGCCTTAATCCACCGTCAATGAGCCGTGGAGATCCCCGAGAACTCTTCTACGTTGCTTTTAATACACTGAACAGGAGTATCACAACCATGCTGCTATCAACAGGAACTACCATGAAAAAATACACAGCGATTGCGTGCCTGATCAGCCTCTATGCATTACTTACTGGCTGTGGTCGGCAGCCCAGTTCTGTTATCCAACCCGCGCAAATCGGCAATGAATCCTTCCAAACTGCAGGCGACTACGAGTTGCATTACAACGCAGTTCGCACCGATCAATTGACCGCAGAAATTGCCCGCTCCTATGGAATAGAACGTAGCAAAAACAAGGTGTTACTGAATGTATCCATGTTAAAGAAATCCCCGAGCGGCAGCTCTACAGCACAGGATGCAGAGGTCACCGTCGCCGCACGCAACCTGAATAACCAACTTAAAGATGTACAGCTTCGGCGCATCACTGAAAACACAGCGATCTACTACATAGCTGAAGTCGGTTTTAGCGGCACTGAAACCTTAGTATTCGATATTTCAGCCCTTCCGACGGGATCAACGACGCCCATTACCGCAACACTGACACGTGAATTTTTTGCTGACTGATGACCTTAAGGTACGGTCACTACCTATTCCGCCGACGCCCCTTAAAAACCAGGATCAAAGATATTTTCAAGGAAAGTTTATACATAACTAAATCTTGTGGTATTTTTGAGCAGGTATTGATCCCACTTGTATTCGAATAATTCTACTGAAAAGATAATCCGACTTAACCCACACTCTTAAATAAATCAGGAGCACGAAATGGCAAAGAAGAATGCAGCACCGACTAAGTCTGAAATCCTGGCTCAAATTTCCAAGGACACTGGTTTGACCAAGAAGCAAGCAGGTGAAGTTTTTGAATCACTCAACGGCATCATTAAAAAGAGCCTGCGTGGCGCAGGTGTATTCACCATGCCTGGCCTGCTGAAATTGAAAGTAGTAAAAAAACCAGCCACCAAGGCACGTAAAGGCATCAACCCTTTCACCGGCGAAGAAACCACTTTCAAAGCCAAGCCAGCCAGCAAGAAAGTGCGCGCTGCTGCACTTAAATCGCTAAAGGAAATGGTCAACTAAGACTGTCTGCTGCCTCCAGCAGTAAAGCAAACGGGCCGGACTGTTAAACAGTCCGGCCCGTTCTTTTTATTAATAGCGCTCTCGTCAATAGCAGTCGATACTCTACAACGTAGTATGCAGCCAGTTACGAACGATCTCCCGTAATTCGAGTAATCGACCGTGAAAAAAATGGCCTGCACCTTCTAGCATCCTGACCTCTGGCTTGGTGCTCAAGAGGCTTACCCACTGCAACACCTGTGGCGCTGGCACCACATCATCAGCATCGCCCTGAATCAACAGCCACGGACAATTCGGTAACTGTGCGGGAGGGGCATCGCGCGCAATGGCTGGAGCGACTGTCACCAACCCCATACACGCTGTTTGCAACGCTGCACGTAAAGCCACACCGCCGCCAAAAGAGAAACCGGCCATATACAACGGTAAATTAGGCCAACGTGCGCGCGCCCAACGCACCGCAGCGAGCGCATCATCGGTCTCGCCGACACCATCATCGTAACTGCCAACACTTTTACCGACACCGCGGTAATTAAAACGCACGCTTGCCAACCCACATTCGTTGCAACTGCGCGCCAGTGAATGTGCCACCTTATTAGTCATGGTTCCGCCCTGCAACGGATGCGGATGACAGACCACTGCAATCGCACGGGGCAAATCCGGAGCCTCAACAATCGCCTCCAGCACCCCACAGGGTCCGGGAATAGTGATCATATCAGGTACGGGAGGCTGATAACTCATGCTGTTTCTCCACAGTATTCAGGCATACGCGAATAACATCAGAATTATTCGCCGCACTAAAACTGCGCTGTAATTGTGTAGTGAAGAACAGGCGCGGGATCATGACAATCCCACGCACTAATTCAGGTTACCCAAGCATCACCCCGATACCTTTCGGGGTATAAACGCGCTTTAATGAGTGAGTAATAAACGATTCAACCGTTGCACAAACGACGCCGGCTCAGGCAACTGATCGCCATTTGCTAACATAGCCTGTTCATGCAGCAAGGTTGCCAGATCAGTGAATGCCTCCCCTTCAGGCAAACTGGCTAATTTTTGTAACAACGGATGCAGTGGATTGATTTCTAGAGTCGGCTTACTAGAAGGCATTTTCTGGCCTGCTGCTTCCATGATTCGACGCATCTGCGGCGTCATATCATGCTCACCAACGACCAACACCGCAGGCGAATCACTTAAACGAGTGGTTACACGCACTGCCGACACCTGATCCTTCAGCAAAGTCTGAATTCGCTCGGTCAACTCGGCATTTTCTTTCGCGAGCGTCTCACGATCCTGTTTATCGCTACCGCCTTCAATACCCGATAGATCCAAATCACCACGCGCTACATTGCGCAACTGTTTACCATCAAAGTCACGCAAGTGATCCATGAGCCATTCATCCACACGCTCACTCAGTAGTAATACCTCAATACCTTTCTGTTTAAGCACTTCTAAGTGAGGGCTAGAACGTGCAGCCGTGAAACTATCTGCAATCACGTAATAAATTTTTTCCTGACCGGGCTTCATGCGTGACACATAGTCTTCCAAAGAAATAGCCTGCTCGGCTTTATTGTCATGGGTACTAGAGAAACGCAACAACTTAGCAATACGCTCGCGATTAGCAAAATCTTCGGCGGGACCTTCTTTTAGAACGCTACCGAACTCTTTCCAGAATGCGGCATATTTCTCACTCTCTTCTTTGGCCAACTTCACCAGCATATCCAGCACACGCCGAGTCAGTGCACCGCGCATGGCTTCAATAGATTCATCCTGCTGCAACAGTTCACGCGAAACATTCAACGGTAAATCCGCCGAATCCACAACACCTTTTACGAAACGCAGATACAGGGGCAGAAACTGCTCAGCATCATCCATGATGAAGACGCGCCGAACATAGAGTTTCACACCACGTGCAGCATCACGTTGATACAAATCAAAGGGCGCATGAGCAGGTAGATATAACAGACTGGTATATTCTTTAGCACCTTCAACTTTATTGTGTTGCCAAGCCAGCGGTTCGCTGTAGTCGTGAGTGACATGCTTGTAAAATTCCTTGTAATCTTCATCCTTGAGCTCAGCGCGATTACGCGTCCACAGCGCCTGCGCATGATTAACGGCCTCAAACTCAATACTGTCCTTGGCGCTCTCGTCATCCTTCTCGGCTGGCTTTTTCATCTGCACAGGGAAGGCGATATGGTCTGAATAACGACGCACCAAGGCACGTACCCGGTAATCTCTGGCAAATTCTTGCTCGGCTTCTTTCAGATGCAACACGATACGCGTACCACGCTCGGGCAGTAATACCGTTTCTACATTGAAATCACCTTCAGCACGTGATTCCCAATGCACGCCTTCTTCAGGCGCAACACCGGCCTTACGCGTAAACACCTCAACATGATCCGCAACAATGAACGAAGAATAGAAACCCACACCAAACTGCCCAATCAATTGCGCATCTTTCTTCTGATCTCCTGTCATACGACCAAGAAATTCGGCGGTGCCAGACCGCGCAATAGTACCGAGATGCTCAATAGCCTCTTGGCGAGTCATCCCGATACCGTTATCTATAATGCTGATGGTATGTTTTTCTTCATCCAGCTCAATTCGAATACCCATTTCGCTCTGCGCACCCATCAATGACGGATTGGCTAAAGCCTCAAAACGAAGTTTGTCGCAAGCGTCAGAAGCATTAGAAATCAATTCACGCAGGAAAATTTCTTTGTGTGAATACAGCGAATGAATCATCAGCTTAAGCAGCTGCTTGACCTCCGCCTGAAAACCGAGTGTTTCTTTTGCAGTTGTCGTCATAATGATGCCCTATCTGAAATGTACACAGCGCTTATGCCCGCGGCGACGCTGCGCTTAAGGCACAAGACTCTTTCTAAATTAGAAATTTAATGGAAGGCAACCTTGTTTGGGGGCATATTCTTATTTTTCAAGTTCAGCCCGGAAAGGTAGTCACGTCAATCATTGGTTTGAAGATAACCGGGAATTTAAAGCAGAGCGCGGGATGACCTACCACCACACCAGGGCCAACAGGACGCCCCTACCCGATCAAATCCACTTAATCTGCCAGGCACCGGCGACCACTAGCACGCTCCCTGCCACTAAAAGCGCGAACACAGCGGCTAAGCATCGACACAGCACCCCGATAACATCACCCAATTCGTCCATTGTGAACAACAGCCGTTCCATCAGATGGACCTATCAGTGTGACTTGATTGAATCACGCATGAATCAAATGGACGGCTGTTGGCATAACCAGGGCCAACCCACGGACTGAATGACCAGCCATCGCAGCCCATCGCCTAACCCCATCAGACCCAACAGACATCGCCTACTGAGCCTTAATAGTGACCAAACTACCGCCGTCCCAGCTACTCTTCTTCCTTCTGCCAGGCGTTGCTCACTTTTTCGGCCCAGCTGCGGTAGTTTGGGAAGTTCGCCAGCTTGTTGGTGATGGCTGCATGACGCGGATTGGCAGGCTGAGTGCGGTTTAACCAGTGACGTGCTGAGGCTGCACCCACACCGCCTCGCCATACTCGATAAGCACCCGTTTCTGTTAATTGATCGAATTCGCGTACTGACATATTCACTCCTCCGTTTTGTGCAGACTATGCGGCAAGACATAACCGCAAGGAGGAACCAGTTCACACTCGACAGGCACCTATTTAGAAGTGCATGTAAGTTCGCAATTTAGCGTCGATTATGTTCAGCAACGATCATTTCACCACGCGATAACAGGGATTATATTGACCTTGTAGCTTCATACGCCGCTGCACCACAAATGCAGCCAGTAAATCATCAAGCAGATTCATCAGATACGGATCGCCATGCAACTCATACACGCCATGTTGCTCAATAGCACGCATACCCTTTTCTTTAACGTTTCCGGCCACTACTCCAGAAAACGCACGGCGTAAATTAGCGGCCAAAATATGCGCTGGTAAATCTCGTTGTAAGGAAAGCGCAGACATCGCTGCATGAGTGGGATCGAACGGCATCTGAAATTCCAATGGAATATTTAGCAACCAATTAAAGTTGTAAGCATCACTATGGGCACGACGGTATTCACGCACCACCTCCATACCGCGCACCATTTCCCGTGCAGCTTGTGCCGGATCATCAATAATAATTTTGTAACGCGCCCGTGCCGTCTCACCCAAGGCAGCCAAAATAAATTGATCAATTTGTTGAAAATAAGCAGCTGAAGAAGCGGGACCGGTGAAGATGACAGGATAAGGATGATGGGCATTAGCTGGATTTAGCAAAATCCCAAGCAAGTACAAGATTTCTTCGGCGGTACCGGCGCCGCCTGGAAATACGATGATGCCATGCCCGGTTCGAACAAAGGCCTCTAGCCGCTTTTCGATATCCGGCATGATCACCAATTGATTCACAATAGGGTTAGGCGGCTCGGCAGCAATAATACCCGGCTCGGTCATGCCAATATAGCGACCATCCAGAATACGCTGCTTGGCGTGACCGATGGTCGCTCCTTTCATCGGACCTTTCATCGCACCCGGTCCGCAACCGGTGCAGACACTTAAACCACGTAACCCCAATTCATAACCAACTCGCTTCGAGTAATCGTACTCCATCGGACTGATTGAATGCCCACCCCAACAGACCACCAGATCCGGACGCCCTTTGTAATCAAGAATGCGTGCATTACGAAGGATGTGATAAACCGCATTGGTAATCCCCGATGTTTCATGAAGATCGAAACGCTGCGTACCGAGAATTGCATCATGGATATAAATAATATCGCGCAACACCGCAAAAAGATGTTCCTTAATGCCGCGAATCATCTGCCCATCGACAAACGCCTGAGCGGGAGCATTACGAATTTGCAGCTTCACTCCCCAAGCCTGTCGCCCGAGATGAATCTCGAAATCCTTATACTTCTCGAAGATAGCGCGAGCATCATCAATTTCATTGCCTGAATTCAACACCGCCAGCGCACAGGAACGAAACAACTCATACAAATGACTCTGTTCGGCAGACAATAGTTGCGCCACCTCCCGCTGCGAGAGATTCTCAAGACTGCCCAACGGCGAAACCCGCGCATGAACAAAATCATCCGCCTCAACCTGAGTGACCGATACGGATTCGGGTTCATATAGATTAGTCAACGGATTACTTCCTTGAAGTGGAGGATTCACTGAAGTTTAGCGAACTTCGTCTAAAATAATCCGCGTACATCCCTGTTGTGGATTTGCTTCAGCCCGCAAGTAGTAATGCACACCGGCATGCAACGTCACGTTCAACTCATGTCGCGATATTTTTTGCCACTTCGCCACCGAACAATCCACCAACAAACTATGATTACCCGCTGCAACTTCGGCAGCCTGTTGCCAGAAAGCCAACACCTGACCATCTACGCTGCGCAAATAAACATTAACGGGCGCACTGGCGCGAATACGATAATCGCCAGTAACAAGGGCAAGTCGATCGGTTGACTCGGCTTGTGTACCCGGTACACGCATTGCGGTACATGCCAGCAGCAACATCAAGGGAATAAACAGCAAGAATTTATGCATCATCCCTCAATTGGTTTCACATTAGGAATAATCAACTTGGTACCCGGCTTGACTTCATCCAATGCCACATCGGGATTGTATTGGCGTAGCAGCCACAACGGTACATGATTCGATTTTTGTAACAGTGACCAAATTGAATCGCCTTTCTTCATCACGTAGATATAACTATCAACAATACGGTACTGAGCAAAAAATGAGGACTGCATTTGTAGGTGAAACGCTGTGCGCCGCTCCTCGAAGCTTTTCACTGATGCATGTGCAAAATCCAATTTTAATTTGGCGCCCAACTGCACGGGCGAGCTAGCCGTCATATGATTCAAGCTACGCAAAATTGCAGGTGAAGAGTTCAACCACTCTGCGTAATGACTAAGACTTTCACCCGCCTCAACCACAATATAAGCCTCATCCTGCACCGCATAGTCTGCCGGATCAGCAGAGGCCGCCGCCTGCACACCAGGTAATAAGGTTGGCCCCATCTCTTCTGCCTCATGCTCAGTTTTGGGTTCCGCTTTTTCAGCACGTGCCTGATTGGAGAGGGTCGGCAACTGTTCTTCAACCTCGCCAGCATTAGCCGGCGGCAATCCCGCAGGTCGAATCAACAATACCTGCCCAATACGTATCTGATCGGCGTGACTCAAGTTATTCAGCGTCATCAATTCAGTCAGGATCACTGAATAGCGCTGAGCGATTTTGATCAACGTGTCTCCTGCTTTAACCGTATGCCTTAATGCCTGCTCTGTCGTGACTGAGTTAGACAGCACCCCCGATGCAGGCGCTGCTACTGCAGTCACCACCACAGTTTCGGCCACGACCGGCAACTTCAACACCTGACCCACTGTCACACGATATGGCTGACGTAAGCCATTCATGGTGGCTAATTGTTGTACGCTCACACCGTACTTCAACGCTATGCTGGATAGTGTGTCACCTTGACGCACGCGATGGCTTTCATCCGAGATCTGCGCTGCCGCCACTGCTGCAGTAGGTAAAGCACTTAATGACGCCAATGCATTCGCCGACCCCGGCACACGCAACTCAAAACCTGAGGGGATGCGCTTGCTGCCATTCCATACTGGCGGCAACAATGAAGGATTCAGTTGCTTGAGTGCTGAGGTATCAACCTGTAAAGACTTGGCCAACGCGGGCAACGAGGCATAACTCTTAATGGGCATCACCTGACTGTTATCAGGAGGATTGAGCTTGATTCCGGGGAAATATTTTTCTGGATGAGTATCAATTTCCAGCGCCGCAAGAAAGCACGCATAGAAATTACGTGATGCAAAACCAAACGTTTTACTTTGATAACGCTGAATGATTTCGCCGATATCATCCGTACCTAGCTGTTCTTTAGCACGCAGCATCCCCCCCGCACCATGATTGTAGGCGGTCACGGCCAGTGCCCAACTTTGCACCACAGCAAAATTTTGCTGCATAAAATTAGCTGCCGCTGAGGTTGCTTTATAGGGATCAAGGCGCTCATCCACCACATTGTCGATGCGCAGAAAACGCTTGCCGGTTGTACGCATAAATTGCCACATGCCGGCAGCACCGACTTTCGAATAAGCATGTGTATTAAATGATGACTCGACATGGGGTAACGCAGCCAATCCTTCAGGCAGCCCTTGATTTTTAAATGCATCCCTAATGGCATCCCGCCAAGCACCGGATCGGATCAACCCCTCTTTGAATCGATCAGCCTGCCCCAGCTGAAAGCGCACTCGCTCGGAAGCCTCACGAAACTCAGTCTCTACCGTGTCTTCAGGCCAAGCCGCTCTTATACGCTGCTCTTCTTCCGTCAGGAGGACAACACCTTCGCTGAGTTTACGCAACGTAGTGGCTATAAATTTTTTCTGCTCCTCAATACGCTTCGTACGCAAGGCGCTTGAGATCCCCTCTGGAAACGCCATCACCTCATAAACCACATCCATACGTGTATCATCATGAATGAATCCGCCGGTGGTACCTACTTCGG
>CANGJP010000061.1 GCA_947454465.1 Pseudomonadota bacterium | reverse complement strand
GTGTAGAGGCAACGGAATAGGTAAACGAATCACCCGTATCCACATCGGTCGTGGCCAGTGTTGCCAATGGAACCGTACTAATTACTGATTTGTACTGATCAGAGGTACTGCCCACACTGATGGTCATACCGGTGGGCGCATCGTTGACCTCTGTAACATTTACACTCACTGTGTAAACGTTAAAGCCTGCTTTTTCATCAATCACTGCAAATGAGAATGAGTCTTTACCGTTGAAGTCCGCAATAGGCGTATAGGTGTATTTTCCATCACTGCTCACAGTAGCAGTGCCATGGCTGGCTGGTTCCCAAGAGGTGTAGGTCACTGCTGATGGAGCGCCGTCTACATCGGTGGCAGTTGGTAATATGCCACTAAACATTAAGTCCTCAATCGCCGTAATACTACTGTTCGAGGCGACAGGCGCATCGTTACTACCAAACAGATTCACGGTAACGTTCTGAGCTGTCCCATCTAGGGTTTGAACGGTAATACTATCGCTGTACTGTTGGCCTTCAACGAACTCGTTATGGGCGCCATCCATGGTGTAAGTCCATACACCTTCAGCAGTGATACTGAAATGACCGTACCCGTTGCTACCTGCCACACCAGTTTGTACCTGGAAGGTGGTCGTGCCATCGACCAGATTATCCGCATCGGTCGCGATCAATGTACCTGAGAAGGTTTGCGTCGCATTGGTTTCAATTTCATACGCACTGTTCACACCGGTGATGACAGAAGCATCATCGACGGCTGTGACGTTAACCGACACCGTGTAGGTGTTTACACCACCGTGACCATCATTAATGGCATAACTGAAGCTGTCTGCGCCATTAAAGTCCGCATAAGGCGTATACGTGTAAGAACCATCGCTATTCACCACTGCTATCCCATAGTCCCCGTCCGTGCTGAGGCTGTAGGTCACCGCATCGTTTTCAACGTCAGTCGTAACAGGTAGGTTGCCGCTGACGGCGTTATCTTCATTCGTGGTGATGTTGGTATTCGCTGCCACTGGCGCATCGTTCAACGGATTGACCGTGACACTCATGGTATAGATATTGCTACCACCGTGGCCATCATCGATGGAGTAACTAAAGCTGTCGCTGCCGTTGAAGTTCGCAGCTGGCGTGTAAGTGTAGCTACCATCGGCATTCACTAATGCACTACCATGGGCACTGTCTGTTCTGAGGCTGAACGTAACGGTGTCACTGTCAATATCACTGGCAAACAGGTTACCTGTCGCCACGCCGTCTTCATCCATAGATATTGAGGTATCCGATGCGGTTGGCGCATCGTTCACCGCCGCAACATTGATAGTCACAGTGTAGGTGTTTAGACCACCATTGCCATCACTGACGGTATACTTGAAGCTGTCAGCACCATTAAAGTCCGCATAAGGCACATAGGTGTAACTACCATTACCATCTATCGCCACACTGCCATGGGCACCGTCGGTGCTGAGACTAAACGTAACGATATCACCCTCTACATCATTGGCCCATAGATTACGCGTCGCCACGCTATCTTCGTCGATCGTTATGGATACATCAGATGCAGTCGGTGCATGGTTATCGCTGTTCACTGTGACAGTTATGGTGTAGGTATTCGTACCACCGTGGCCATCATTGATGCTGTAGCTGAAGCTGTCGCTGCCGTTAAAGTTCGCAGCTGGTATGTAGGTGTAGCTGCCATCAGCATTTACCACGGCACTGCCATGTGTACTGTCCATCCCTAAGCTGTATACCACTCCATCAGCTTCCACATCGGTCGCCGATGGCAAACTCCCGGTTACAGCGGTATCTTTATTTGTGATTATGCTCGCACTAGAAGCTATAGGTACATCATTACTACCTACGATCGTCACCGTCACTTCTTGGCTAGTACCGTCTACCGTCGCCACGGTAATCTTGTCTGTGTAGTTCTTACCTACAGCAAACTCGTTGTGCGCATCATTCATGGTGTAAGTCCAAACACCATCATTTCTGATGCTGAACTTGCCATAACCGCGGATCCCCCCCACATTATTTTGTGTGGTAAAGGCTGCACTGCTATCTACATCGGTAGCAAACAATGTACCTGTGGCTGTTTGAGCTACATCACTCTCAACTAAGCTGGCAGTGGTGGTTCCGGTTATCACGGCCGGATTATTTACGGCATTAACCGTTTTGGTATGTAATCTGTTGTGGGCTATGACTGTTGCAGCGACGCCGGCTGATACAACTGATGCACCCAGTATCCAGTAGTTAATGTAATACCCACTGTCTCCTAGAGAAGTTGCAGTACTATGACCTTTGCTCGTACTTTTGTTATGTTCACTTTGCGGTTCGATTTGTAGCTCATGTAGTGCATCAGGCGCCCCGATCGACCTTCCTTTTTCACTAAAAATTGCACCACTTTGTACACTGTCAAAATCTGTATCCTGAGCGAACTCACCAACTGTGCCACCTGGCAAATAAACTCTAGCGGGCGCTTGTGTATTCTCCTCGTCACTTTCAAAAAAATCTCCAAAGCGAATAGCCACATCTGCCACGTAACTGGATATAACTAAATCACTACCTTCACGTATACCTACTAAGTCAGACGGAACTAAACCTGTCGTTCGATCTACCAGTTCAACGTGCTGTCCCTTTTGTAATTTAATTACATTATTTCCTTGGGCAAGCTGAATCAAAATTTTCCCAGTTTCCTTCACGGACTGTGTGTTACCACGATCTATCAAAACAATATCAATTCCCGCTCGCATAAATTAATAAGTGACCGCAGTAATACTTTAGGTTTGAATAAAAAATTCGAAATAGGTTGTGCGAAACCAATACCTGGACTAGGAAAAGTGCTCCGCTAACTTTCCTTCAACATCGGGTCCTAGACCCTTAGACTTTTGGAATTCTCTGTCGTATCAATCCTTTCCTAGCGGTCAGGTTAGGATTGGCAAGGTGATTAATGTGTGTCAATTATCCGACTAAACGTCAATAAAGTGGCATTATGAGGCTGTTTTCTATTCTTTTAATTTTTCTTGTGTGACATCTATCACATAAACTTATTACGAAATCCTCTGTTAGCCTGCCCCATCATGAAAATGACACTAGCTTACCTTCTGGTTTGACATAACCAGTTCATTGTCCCTCTTGACAGAAGCTCAAGTTCTTTATTCGGATGAGTAATACGCCTGACGTCTTGAAATCATGACAATCAAACCATCTAGCCGAAAGGGCTTCATTAAGGGATGCTGTCCACTTATCGTAGTTGGAGACGCCTACCTACCGACAACTGACCGTTCAGATAACGGTATTACTTGCCAATACAAAAGCTGGAAAAAATACGTCCTAATAAATCATCGGAAGTAAATTCACCCGTGATTTCGCTTAAAGCCTGTTGGGATAGGCGTAATTCTTCAGCGCATAACTCACCCGCCTGCCGAATGAGTAATTTTTCCTGCGCTTGATTTAAATGCAGCTTGGCACGTTGCAATGCGTCGAGATGGCGTCGCCTAGCTAGAAAGCCACCTGCTTCACTACTGTTGAAGCCCATGCAGTCTTGCAAATGTTTTCTCAAATCATCCAGCCCTACACCGGTAACCGCAGAAATACTGAGGTAAGTCAGATCCTGACAAGACTGTAGAGACTCAAACTGCATCAGGTCAATTTTATTAATCACAACGGTGAGTGGAATCCCGGTAGGGAAATCTTGTAAATCTTGCTGCAACTGTGTGGCATCGTAATCACGTACATCGACTACATACAATAAACGATCAGCTTTAGTGATTTCTGCATGCGCGCGGCGCACACCTTCCGCTTCAACCGGATCGTTAGTGTCACGCAAACCAGCAGTATCAATCACATGCAATGGCATACCCTCTAAATGAATACGCTCGCGTAACACATCTCGAGTAGTACCAGGTATATCGGTGACAATGGCAGCGTCATAACCGGCCAAACGATTCAATAAACTAGATTTTCCTGCGTTCGGCTTACCGGCAATCACCACTGTCATGCCTTCACGCAACAAACTACCCTGTTGCGCACGATGCTGAATATCATCGATCAATTTCTGACTGTGATTCAGACGCTTTAGCAATACTTGATCTTGCATCAGATCAAGGTCCTCATCGGGAAAATCAATGGCCGCTTCCACATGCAAACGGGTGGTGATTACCGCTTCAGTCAGTTCATGCAAAGCACTGGAAAATTCCCCTTGCAGAGAACGTAGTGCAGCACGTGCTGCTTGTTCGGAATCAGCAGCAATAAGGTCTGCAATCGCTTCGGCTTCTACTAAATCAAGTTTGTCGTTAAGAAAAGCCCGTTTACTAAATTCGCCAGGCTCAGCTAATCGAGCCCCCAATTGCAATACACGCTTTAATACCAAATCAAGCACTACCGGCCCACCGTGCCCCTGTAGCTCTAATACATCTTCACCGGTAAATGAATTCGGCGATTGAAAATACAGAGCGATACCCTGATCAATACAACTGCCATCGGCGGCTTTAAATCTTGCGAGCGTGGCCTTACGCGAAGCAGGTAACTTACCTATGAGTTGGCTAGAAATTTCAGTAACGCGTTTACCAGAAATACGAATGACGCCCACACCGCCGCGTCCAGGCGGTGTGGCTATCGCGGCGATGGTGTCTTGTTCGCTGTGAAGCATGACTCAGCGAGACTATTTCCTCACGCTGTGGCGTGTTTAGTATCAACCGCGACCAACTTATTGATCCGCCACTGTTGCAAGGCTGAAATCAGCGTATTGGTAATCCAGTACAACACCAGGCCAGAAGGGAACCATGCCATCATGACGGTCATCATAATTGGCATAAAAGCCATGATTTTCGCTTGAGTCGGATCAGCTGGTGGCGGATTCATTTTGAACTGAGCGAAGTTGGCCACACCCATTATCACTGGCAAGATGAAATAGGGATCGCGATTCGATAGATCAGTGATCCAGGCAAAAAACGGTGCCTGCCGTAATTCGACACTTTCCAGCAAAACCCAGTAGAAACCCATGAAAAATGGAATCTGAATCAGCATCGGTAAACACCCTGCTACGGGATTAATTTTTTCTTTCTTGTATAACTCCATGGTAGCCCGACCCAGTGCTTCGCGATCATCCTTGTAGCGCTCTTGAATAGCTTTCATCTTCGGAGCGATAGTGCGCATTTTAGCCATCGAGCGACCACTGGAGGCAGTGAGTCGATAAAAAGCTAATTTGATCAGCAACGTCGTGATGATAATCGCTATACCCCAGTTGCTCACTGCTGTATGTACTTTTTCAAGCAACCAGAACAGTGGGCGGGCAATAATACTGAGCTTACCGTAGTCAGTAGCTAAATTGAGTTCTGGCCCGGTCTCAGCCAGCAAGTGCTGTAACTTCGGTCCGATAAATAGCGTTTCATTTAGCTGAGTCGAACTTCCTGCCGCTACCGTTTGTAAGGGGCCTTGATACGTTAAGGTGTAATTATTATTAGCATCGACACTCAACGAGTAATCGTAGGGCTTGTCTTTTGCGGGAACAGCTGCCACCACAAAGTAGTGCTGCAAGCCAGCCATCCAGCCTCCGGTGGTATTGGCTTTATACTTGCTGTCTTCGCTGTCCGTGACTTTGAGTTTTTTATATGCCTTACCGTTGTAAATTGCTGGGCCACGATATGCAATGGTAGATGCATCCAGCATCGAGTATTTAACTGGCAAATCATGACGGAATAACTGTACATAAGACGCGCCTTGCCACTCACTACTGCTGGCATTATCAATGTTGTAGCTAATATCCAAGGCATATGCACCACGTTTAAAAGTATATGTCTTGGTTACAGTAATACCTTCAGCGTCGGTATAAGAAAGAGGGATGGCCAATTCGTTCTGACCCTCTTCAAGTCGATATTGGTTGGCTAAACTGGTATAGATAGGCGCTGACGTCGATTTTGTAGCCAAACCTGAACGGGCAACAAATAGTTGATTCGGTGCCTCACTTAACAATTGGACTTTATTGTCTGGCTGATCTTGTGTGACAGCATAGTTAAGAAGATCCGCGCGAACAATGTTGCCACCCTTAGTATCAATATCCAAATCCAGCACATCGGTTATGACGCTAATTTTCGTGCCGGTTGAGGCAACGGGTTCGGTAGCTACAGGGACATCTATAACTTCTGTTGACACAGGTTTGGTTACTGCCGCAGGAAGTGTTGGTACACTGGTTGGAACCGTGGGTGTCGTGATAGGACTTTCGGCTGCAGGCACTGTTGGCGGGTAGTCATGCTGCCAATTAATTAAATTCAGCCAGAGCAATACGCCTGCTCCACCCCATAAAACAACGCGAATCTTATCCATGGGAACCATTGCCTGAAGTTGAAATTGAATGTTTTACGTTCGAGTTGCTGGAGATCGATGGCACAGGATCGAAACCACCTTCATTCCAAGGATGACAGCGCAAAATACGCTTCAATCCAATCCATGATCCTTTCACGCTACCGTGTTGAATTAAAGCCTGTTGGGTATAACAGGAGCAACTCGGATAGAAGCGGCAGTTCTGACCGAGCCAAGGGCTGATCAAATAGCGATAAACACGCACCATGGTACTTAGCATGTAGCGCATCGCTTCACCATATTCTGCCAATGTTGATTAAGACGGTTCATCAGCTGTGCATTAGACGCTTCACGTGCACCATTTCGACTGTTTACTACGATATCAACAGGTGGAAAGCCGGTGGCGTTTTTTCTAAATGATTCGCGAATGACGCGCTTGATGCGATTGCGATTCACTGCATTACCCACGGTGCGTGACGAAATCGATAGTCCCAAGCGGGCCATATTTAGGTCATTGGGTCTGATCAAAATCAGAAAGCAGGAATCACCAAATTTTTTGGTGCTCTGTTGATAAACAACATCAAACTGAGCTTTGTGTACCAGTCGTTGTGCCGGTTTAAACGTTGACACACGACTTAAAGGTGTAAGGCTTAAGAACGTATTCGTCGGCGACTAAGCGTCAATTACACACAAAGGCGCTTACGACCCTTGGCACGACGACGAGCCAGAACCAGACGACCACCTTTGGTTGCCATGCGAGCACGAAATCCGTGAACACGTTTTCTGTGGAGATTACTGGGTTGATATGTGCGCTTCATGAACTCTTAATCCTACAGTCGACCGACCCTAATAGTCGAGCCTATCTCTTACGGGCCGGCAAGGGTAAGGGCGGGACCCGTATGTGTCAAGCTGCATAATACATCCGTACCGTGTTGATTCATCGGCTTCTTCATTAGCTCTTGACTGATCAAGTCTGTGGATAAGTCACCGCATCTAGGTATAGACTTGCTGGTCTACTTCATACCTACCCTACCAAAACTGTACTGAGAGAGCACGAACCGTGTCTGGCTCGTTGTGGAATCGTTGTTATCAACAACTTGAGACCGAAATGGTCGAACAGCAATTCAATACCTGGGTTAGACCCCTTCAGATGGTATTGGATGGCGGTTCCCTGCGTCTTTTTGCACCCAACCGTTTCGTCGCTGAGTGGGTACAGCAAAATGTGCTGCCACGCCTAAACGAACTCTGTGTACAGTTTGCTGATATCGGTGCCGGTGAAATCGTACCTTTCATCAGTCTTGAAGTGGGCTCTAAACCTACGGCACCCAGCCCAGAATCCACTCTCAACCGAGACAGACCCACAGCCCAATTACCCTCAAAATCTGCCTTTAGTTCCCTTGGTGGCCGGCTCAACCCTGATTTCACTTTCAATAATTTTGTAGAAGGTAAAAGCAACCAACTAGCGCGGGCGGCAGCGCAGCAGGTGGCTGAAAATCCGGGGCGAGCTTATAACCCTCTATTCATTTATGGTGGCGTAGGTCTTGGTAAGACTCATCTCATGCATGCGGTAGGTAATACCATACTAGCTTCCCGACCCAATGCCCGTATTGCTTATGTTCACTCCGAACGATTTGTGGGTGATATGGTGAAAGCCCTGCAGCACAACACCATCAATGAATTTAAAACGGCATATCGCTCTTTGGACGCATTATTGATTGATGATATTCAGTTCTTTGCCGGCAAAGATCGCTCTCAGGAAGAATTTTTTCATACTTTTAATGCCTTATTTGAAGCTCAGCAGCAAATTATTCTGACTTGTGACCGTTACCCCAAAGAAGTGGATGGATTAGAAGATCGGCTTAAATCTCGTTTCGGTTGGGGATTAACTGTATCGGTTGAACCTCCTGAACTTGAAACCAGTGTGGCTATTCTGATGAGTAAAGCAGCCCTGACTCAGGTGCAACTGCCTGATGAAGTGGCCTTTTTTATCGCTAAGCGAATTCGCTCTAATGTCCGCGAATTAGAGGGTGCATTACGACGTGTAGTGGCCAACGCTCAATTCACTGGTCGTCCAATCACCTTGGATTTCACTAAAGAAGCCCTTCGTGACCTCTTAGCCTTACAGGATAGACTGGTAACAGTAGAAAATATTCAGAAAACCGTTGCGGAATATTACAAACTGCGGGTGGCTGATTTATTGTCTAAACGTCGCAGCCGATCGATAGCCAGACCACGTCAAATGGCGATGGCGATGGCAAAAGAATTGACTTCACATAGCCTCCCTGAAATCGGCGATGCATTCGGGGGTCGAGATCACACTACTGTTATTCATGCATGTCGTGTGATTAAGGAACTTAGAGATACCGATGTTCGAAGTCGGGAAGATTACTCAAATCTTTTAAGAACTTTGACCGGTTAAGAATTTACATCCTGTGGATAACTTGTGCGGATTATTAAATATTAATTTATCCACATTTAATCAACAGGATCGGAATAGGGTATTAAGATCTTTTAGTTGTAGTTTTCATTTATCTTAAACAATTGAATTTATTTGAATTATTATAGTTATCCACAGAAGTGGCTAGCCTTAATAATAGTAATAATAGATTTAATTTATATATATTTATTTAATAAATAGATGGTGTGTAAATAATGAAGTTCAGTGCAGAACGCGAAGCGATGCTCTCCCCTTTACAAGCAGTTATTGGTGTGGTGGAACGTCGACAGACTATGCCTATCTTGTCAAACGTAATGGTCATGGCTAAACCTGATGGTTTAACAATGACTGCAACCGACCTTGAAGTTGAACTTAGCGCCAGTGGCCATGTTCAAATTCAGGAACCAGGCGAAATCACGATTCCTGGACGTAAGTTGCTCGATATCATCAAAGCCTTGCCAGAAAAAGCCCTTGTGGCCGTGATACTTGAAGGAGAACGAGTTGTTATTCGATCTGGAAAGAGTCGTTTTACCTTGGCAACCCTACCTGCCAGTGATTTT
>CANGJP010000060.1 GCA_947454465.1 Pseudomonadota bacterium | reverse complement strand
GGATGCAGAGGGTAACGTGATTGCCGTGCACTGTGAGTATTTGCCTGATTCAAGATCAGGCTCTGCCGGAGCAGATCAATATAAAGTGAAGGGTAATGTCCATTGGGTGGCGGTGTCTCAGTCTTACGCCTGTGAAGTGCGGTTGTACGATCGACTGTTTAATGTACCCAGTCCTGGAGCGGGGGATCGTGACTTCCTGTTGGACTTGAATCCAGAATCGATGCGTGTAGTGCATGCTCAGCTTGAGCCGGCATTGAAAGCGGCGCATCCAGAAGAGCGCTTCCAGTTTGAACGACACGGATACTTTGTGGCAGATCGCGTCGACTCCCTAGTGGGTGCGCCTCGGTTCAATCGTACCGTAACCCTGCGGGATTCCTGGGCAAAAGCAGGTAAATAAGTTTTTTTGGGCCTGAATTTGACTTAAATAAGCAAAATCGCACGATTAAACGGCTTAATTTGCTGATTGAGCATTCAATTTTTCTGGTTTGTGCCGATAAGCGTATACGCCTTGCACGAGAGCAGTGAATGTATGCGTTATAAGCAATCCAGTGACCACAGTGCCGAGCTGCTGCGGCAGGTATTGCCGCGCATTGCGCGGCATGGTGGTCTTTATTATCCGGTTAATTATGCAGTCTGGTATGAATATCTAACCGGCGGCAACCTTCCCTTGGCGGAGGAAATCAATCGTCGCCTTGAGAATAACAATCTACTTTCTCAAGAAGATATCGAAAAACTATATGACGTATACATTGCCCAGCATCAGGCTACGCAAGTGGAGAAAATGGAGGTTGGCTTGGGTGGGTTGCTCGGTAAGCTTGGTGAGCTCGCCGATAAGTCTGGCGGTGAGGCGAACGAATATACCCGCACCCTTAAAGAGTGTGAGGCTGCATTGGGCAGTGCAGGCGATAAGGGCAATGTGAGCGAGGTGGTTGCAACCTTACTGTCTTCTACCTCCGGTATGCGTGATTCCGCTGAATCTTTAAGACAGGTGTTGGATGTAACCCGCAATGAAGTACAGGAGCTACGCACCGAGCTCGACAGCTTACAAAATGAAGCGATGACCGATTCATTGACAGGATTAAAGAATCGTCGTGGCTTCAATCGGGCGATCGATGTGATGATTGCAACAGATCCTGATGCACTTGCTCGCTGTGCAGTCATGATTGCTGATATCGATCATTTTAAGCGGGTTAATGACAGTTACGGTCACCTGTTTGGCGATCAAGTGTTACGTACTGCAGGTAATGCACTCAAATCGGTAGTTAAAGGCCGTGATATCGTGGCTCGCTTTGGTGGTGAGGAGTTCATCATCCTGTTACCGAATACACCTAAAACTGGTGCTTATACCCTGGCAGAACAATTACGCAACACTTTCGCAAGAGGCCGTATTCGTCGTATCAATAGTGATGAGTATATTGATTCGGTGACGATTTCGATCGGTGTGGCCATGCCGACCCAGGGTGAATCGATTGATCAGGTGATTGAGAGGGCTGATCGGGCATTGTATCGAGCCAAACAGGAAGGCCGTAATTGTGTGCGGGTTGCTGCAGCTTAGGGATAACCAACGCCTTAACCATCATGGTGATGATTAGTGTGCCCGGTCGGCTCTGTTTCATCTGATTGAAAGGTAATGATTCGATAGATATCTAAATGATTCAGATGTTCATGTTCAGCCTTGTGTGGTGAGGTGAATTAATACATGATCCACTTCAGCTGCGCTTCCCATGATGACTGGCACGCGTTGATGAATGGCTGTTGGGTTGACATCAAGAATGCGTTGATCTGGTGACGCCATGGCTTTGCCGCCGGCTTGTTCGATGAGCATGGCCATTGGGTTGGCTTCATACATCAAGCGCAGCTTTCCATGGGGTGCTTTTTTTGTGGGTGGATACATGAATACGCCGCCTTTGAGCAGGATACGGTGTATGTCAGCGACCATCGCCCCTACATAGCGGCTTGAATACCCATTGGCCTGAGCCCAGTCGAGGTACCGGTTATAGCCGATGGGAAAGGTCAGTCGATTACCTTCATTTAATGAATAACTTTTATTGTGTTGAGGGATCTGCAGTTGTTCTGCCACCCTCACAAAGGCACCAATGGCGGGATCCAGTACGAACATATCAACGCCCATGCCGATTGACATCACCAGCACGGTGGACGAACCATACAGGACATAGCCCGCCGCAACCTGTTTTGCCCCTGCTTGCAGCCAGCCGTTTTCACTGTGTGCGGGATTGTCGTAACGTAGGATGCTGAAAATGGTTCCTACGCCACCACACACATCTAGATTGGATGAGCCATCGAGCGGGTCAAACAACACGCAGTATTTGCCATCGCCTACTTGGCGTAGCATCACGGGTTCTTCATTTTCTTCAGAGGCAACGACGGCGACTCCTTCGCGTTTACCCAATGTTCGTAGCAGGACTTCATTGGCGATGACATCGAGTTTTTGTTGTTGCTCACCTTGTATGTTCTCGTTACCAACGCTGCCTAGGACATCATCAAGCCGTGCCCGACGCACATGATTGGCGATGATTTTTGCTGAAATTGATAACGCCGATAGCACCCAACTCAATGTACCACTGGCCTGCGGAAAACGAGACTGTTGTTCGAGAATGTGGGCTTGGAGGGTGACTAAAGAGTCGTGGCGGTGCATGGATGAGGGATTGCTCATGAGTAAAAACAAGAAATGTGGTTTGGGTAAAGTATTGGTGAAAGTTTATCTCATCCCTGACGAGGTGGGGTCTCGATCCTGATAGTGGCCGTGGTTGTTTTCACTTATTGGGTGAATCAGTCATGCTGTTATGGTGAATACATAGGTCTCATGCTCATGGGTTGTGATGTGGTTTACACGCATTTTTCAGCAGGCCAATGTCCGTGCATGAGTGGCGAACTCAATGACGCGACAAATCAAAAAAAACGCCGCTCGAAATTAGCTAAGCCCGGAGTGCTTAACTGGCCTTCGGCGGCGTTACAAAGGAGGTCTCATCGAGACCTCGCCAGAGTTGCAGGGGGGAGTAGCAATCTCTGTTGTACTTACCAATGCAATGCCTGTGCCATTGGCTAAGATTCCCTGAAATCAATGCGTTAGCCTTGTTTATGGGTTTTTTTATAGTGATTTGGTGAATCGAATGTGTACCCAAACGGCGCAGCGGGATTCCCGTGCGCACACTTCTTGTGCGATTGTTTGCGAACGCCTCACCAGCAGGGCCTCAATTACCGGCATACTCTCAGGCTATGAAAGATCTTTGTTTAAAGACCGCTGATCTGGTGAGTCAGCCATTGCATTCACAGGGATTTGCCTTTGTCCCTGGTAAGGCTCTACGCACCTTGCTACCCCATGATGTGCTTTCAGATTGGCCCACCTTTGCCACGAGTTGGAATGACCTTGGGATGGATGGTTACATGGCAGATGGGGGGCGATACCGGCGTCGTCGCTTTGATGCCTATGCCGTTTCCGCTGCCGGTGTTCACCGTAAGCCGCCTCAACCTCATTATCAAAGCCGAGATTACAATGCGCTCAATGGCGGTATTGAGCGCTGGTTTCAGCCGTTGGCAGATCACATTGCCTTGCATCCATGTTTGTTAGCGTTGTTGCAGATGGGGTATCAGATTTTTGATGCGTTGACTGTCCAGGGTGCACGGCCCGTAATTTGGCATGTTGAATGCCATCAATTTCGTATTGAGGCACGCGGAAGTGATCAGGGTCGGCCAACGCCGGAAGGGCTGCACCGTGACGGTGTGGACTGGGTGTTGGTGTTGCTGGTGAACCGAAAAAACATTGCTGAAGGGGTGACCACCATTCATGATGGCAATCGTAATTTATTGGGGGGCTTTACCTTGACTGATCCGCTAGACGCTGCTTTTGTGGACGATGGTCGTGTCTACCATGGCGTTACACCTGTTGTCGCGATTGATCAGACGTTACCCGCTTTCCGTGATGTATTGGTCGTGACTTTTAGGCGTGGGTAGGGACCATGAGTTCACTGCCTATCGATAAGATGAATGTTTTTAAGCGCAAGGTACTAGCCTATATTTTTCTGCTGGTGTGTGTGTTGTACGCGCATCAGGGTTTTGCGCATGGCGTGACCACAACGGATGCCACTTACATTCAGTCTATCAAGGGTGTGGCTTTCATTCCTTATCTGTACCTTGGTGCTAAGCACATGGTGACCGGTTATGACCATCTGTTATTTCTAGGGGGGGTTATTTTCTTTCTGTATCGCCTTAAGGATGTGGCTATGTACGTCACGCTGTTTGCGATTGGACACAGTTTGACATTGATGTTGGGGGTACTGGCAGGTATTCATGCTAATGCATCACTGGTCGATGCCGTTATCGGTTTGTCGGTGGTGTATAAAGCCTTCGAGAACATTGGCGGGTTTATGCGCCTTGGTTGGCAGGTAAATACACGTGTCATGGTGTGGCTATTCGGTTTGGCTCATGGGTTTGGTCTGTCTACTAAATTGCAGACTTTGGCCTTGTCCCGCGAAGGGCTGATACCTAACATGATTGGCTTTAATTTGGGCGTAGAGTTAGGGCAGTTTGCTGCATTGGCAATCTTGCTGATTGCGTTCAGTGCATGGCGACGCAGTGGTACTTTTATGCGCGGTGCCTATCAAGCTAATGTGCTGATTATGGCAGCAGGATTTACTCTGTTTGGCTACCACTTGGTGGGCTTATTAAAATAAGCGTCATCTGATGACGCGCTTACTTTGGATGAAGTCATGTCAACTGTTCCTGTTTCACCCTTTCAAACAGACCCGCCGAGCATCATGCGACTTCTTTACAGCGTCGTCGTGGCGTTGGTGTTGGCGGCTGTGGTGTTAATCGCGGTGGTCTTACCTGCCGAATATGCTATTGATTACACCGGTGTTGGCCGCATGCTGGGGTTGACCCCAATGAGTCAGATCGCGCCTACAAGAAAAATTGTATTAGACGATGTCTTGGTAGGCAACGATGCCTTGATGGCATCTAAGGTGGCTGATGTGGGTGTGCCGTTAACCTTACCTAATCCTGCTGTGCATCAGGCGCAGAGTCAGCCCGCAAAATCTGAGACTTTGACCATTTCATTACCGGCAGATGCAGAAACTGAAATCAAAGCCGTGCTGCCTAAGGGTAAGGTCATACTTTATTCATGGAAAGTGGATCATGATGCAATTTATGTGGATTTCCATGGCCATGATCCTGCATGGGAAAACAAATCTGCTTTTGTTAGGTATCAAGAAAAAGATGGAAGTGCAGGTGCTCAGGGCTCACTGGTTGCTCCGTTCTCTGGTGAGCACGGTTGGTATTTGCTGAATACAAATGGCTTTCCAGTTGTCGTGACCCTTACCGTAAGCGGTTACTACGATAAGTTGATTAATTATGGCGTCAGGCAGCAGTAGGTAGAATCTGCGCTTTACGCTTCTTTGCAAGTCTTCTGATTTTACGTGCCTAGTGTGAGGTTTATCGCAGTACAGAAGGTTGCGTCGTATCGTTATAACGCCTATCGTGGAGCGTCAAATTCCACTATACGTTAAGGGGTTGGCTCTGATGATGCTTGTCACCCATGTGCGATTGATAGGTCTGTTCCTCACGCTTGGTATGGTCAGTTCATCATTGGCGCATCATTCTTTTGCGGTCTACGACAACTCGCGTTCACAAACCCTCAAAGGGGTGGTCACTCAGTGGCAATGGAGTAATCCCCATGCGTATCTTGAGCTTGATGTCAAAGATGCGGCGGGCGCGCTGAAGCACTATGTACTGGAAGGAACCAGTATCAACATCATGATGCGCGGCGGGTGGCGCTCAAATATGATTAATGTGGGTGATCAAGTCACGGCAGTGGCTGCACCAACATTGAATGGCGAGTCGACTGGTCTATTGCTGGAAGTAACGTTAGCCAATGGACAAATCATTGAGATGCCGATTCCGGCGGGTTACTCCTTTAAGAGAACGCCATAACTACTGGGAGGTGATCTGTTCATGACTATCCATAAGTTAATTGCGGTCTTGCTTTATTGTACGGCATTTCAGCCATTGATGGCTTGGGCGCAAGCCCCGCTTGCAGCCATTCCCGATATTACAGGTGTGTGGGAGCGTGCTAAGGACCCGACGGCACCGGTATCTCAACAGGCTCAGTTAAAGCCTCAATACCTTAAAGTGAAACAGGCATTGCTCCAGGCCCAGAGTGAGGCTAATGCGAAAGGCCAACCCCTTGCCACTCGACTGATGCAATGTCAGGGGGATGGCATGCCAGGTATGATGGGCGGTCCGTTCCCTATGGAAGTTATTCAAAGTAAGGGGCAGGTGACAATTATTCAGGAAGCCTACACGCAGGTGCGGAGAATCTATTTAGATCAAGCCCAGAAACCGATCGCTGATGTTGAACCAAGTTTTTTTGGTCATTCGGTTGGGCATTGGGACCAAGCTACATTGATCATTGAGACCATTGGTATCAAAGAGGAAGTGATGTATCAGAATATGCCGCATTCGGATCAGATGCGTATCAAAGAGAAAATCTACTACGCGACCCCCGATTTGTTGCGTGATGAAATCACGATAGAAGATCCTGTTGTCCTTGAAAAGCCGTGGGTGTTTACCTTGAGTTACAAGCGTATTCCAGATTATCAGATGCTCGAATACGTCTGTGAGGGAAACCGATATTACGTGGACGAGAAGGGTCAACAGAAGATGCTGCCTGCGAGTAGCATCAAATAAAATAGTGAGCCTACTTATCTTTGGTTCCTAGCGGTTGCAGGCGCCGCTAATTACCGGCTTTCCTCAAGTGATAGTGGGTAACGAATCCTATTGTGTCGCCCGATCAGACAAACCACATTCGATTATCACGTGCTGCGTGTTCCTACTGAGTAGAAGTACGTAGCTGACCATTTGGCGTCAACTGGTTGTAGGTTAATCGCTGTAGGTCTTCGATAATCATCAGGTATTTACTATGTTAGTGTTCGTTAACGACTGCGTTAACAAACGGCGTTGCAACAGTTATTTTCTTGACTGGATGTTTTTATGCCCCAATATGGCCACGATGATCCTAATAAAGTTGGTTGATCGATGACAAAGAAACTGAACTCAATATGGCGTGATAATGGCCGAGTGTGGTGCGCGGTGTCACTGTGTGTGATGGCTGCGGATGCGTGGGCACATGCCCCTTTATTGGACTGCTACGTGGAGGCTGATCAGATTAAGTGTGAGGCTGGATTCTCCGATGGTACCGGTGCTGAAGGCAAGAAGATCATGGTCTTGGATGCGGCGAATAAACTTTTATTGCAAGGTGTGCTCGATAAGAGTGGTAGCTTTTTGTTTAAGGCACCGAGTGGTGAGTATCGCGTAATTTTTGAAGGGGGCGAAGGTCATTCTGTCACGATGTACAGTGCGCAGATTTCTTAAGACAACGTGATGATGAATATAAAACGGTTAATCGGGTCGAGCCTTCGTGGAATGGTGGTAGTGTCGTTGCATATTATGGCGGTACCTGCATTGGCGCATTTTCAGATGTTGTACGTTGAGGAATCTGCATTAGAGCGAGGTGCGTCAGTGCCGATGGGATTGGTGTTTACTCATCCTTTTGCGGGTGGCCCTACCATGGCAATGGGGCAGCCACGTGCGTTTCGTGTGATCAGTCAGCGTGGTGACGCGGCTCAGCCTGTTACTAGCGATTTGAAACAATACCTACAGCCCATTCAATGGCAGGGTGTGGGTAATCAAGCGGCAGCGTATCAAGCTGTGATTCCTCGTGAGGTCATGCGTTCATTGGGGGACTATGTGTTTCTGCTGGAACCTGAGCCTTATCTGGAAAAAGAAGAAGACAAATACATACAGCAATTTACCAAGCTGATCATGAATGTGGGTGGTGTGCCGGGTAATTGGTCTGAGCTGCAAGGCATGCCTGCTGAAATTCAGCCGTTGAACAAACCTTATGCGAACTGGGTAGGCGGTGTCTTTCGTGGGGTGGTCTTATCGGAAGGTAAACCCGTGCCTTTTGCCGAAATTGAAATTGAATACGTCAATCATGCACCTGATTTAACAGGGAAGGCGTTTGCAACTAAAGCCAACGTCACAGCACCCCATCCTGCGTATGGCAACATGAGTATTCGAGCCGATGCTCAAGGTGTTTTTGCCATTGGTTTGCCACGTGCCGGATGGTGGGGTGTGTGTGCGCTGCATGTCGGACCTGTTAAGCAACATTTAAATAAGCCTTTGTCCCAGGATGCCGTACTGTGGATTCAAGCGAAGGACATGAAGTGACGACCACCATGAACATGTCTCAGAGGGACAAGCCCAGAGCGCAACTTATCCGGCCGAGTTCGGGTCGTGTTGAAAGTATTGTGTTTTTTGTTGCTGCATTCTTATTGGTGGTCAGCACGGTCGGATATGTGCTGCTGAAACCCAAAGCAGAGGGTCCGCCACCTTTGCTGAGTTGGCAAGTCAGTTCTTTTGATGGACTTAGTGCTGTCGATCAAGCCATACACAGTGCGTTGTTGCCAGCTTCAGATGAAATCATTTGGGCAAACAACGATACCGGTACGTGGCCTAGCATTGCCGATTTGCAAGACACATTATTGCCACCATTTTATGAAGATAACTTTTGGAAAACGAATGGTGAGGTCAGGTGGCAGGTCATCATGCCGGGTGCTAGCAAGGCGGGCGAAGCTGCTCTACCGCCCCCACCTAAAACGAATAATGGTCTGGCATCATTTGTTGCGCCAAATGCGGTGTATCAGGGAACGTTAGGTCAGGGTACGGCAAGTTATTACGGTTCAGGTGGTTCGGCCGAAGGACAGAGTGCGTATTTGATTGTGATTGGTCATGCTCACAGCGGGGTCTACTGGATTAATCAGGCGACATTGTGGATAAACAAAGATCCGAATGCACCTTTTCCTGACATTCTTAAACCCGAAGGGTTAGTGGCGCGTGGCTGGCGTCAGATCATCCCCTATAACGGCGCTAGTGAAGTTGAACGCGTCAAAGGAAAAGATAATGGTTAATCGTCTGATCTGTAGAGTCGGTGCGGCTTTTTTGTTACTCGCGATGCTATGTACTCATGCGTGGGCGGCAAGCACGGCACCATCGACTGCACTGGCACTCAAAGGCAAGATGAAAGTCGGTATTACCTTGCATCCTTATTACAGCTTCGTGTCGAATATTGTGGGTGATCGTGCTGAGGTTATTCCATTAATAGATGCGGAATCCAATCCTCATAATTATCAGCCTCAGCCCAATGACATGAAGCGTGCCATGACCATGGATGCGTTGGTAGTGAATGGCATTGGCCACGATGAATGGGCATTTGAAATCGTTAAAGCAGCAGGGCGTAAGGAGACTTTACCGCTGATTTATGCCAATGCATCTGTGGCATTGATTCCGATCGGTGGTGATCAAGGCAATACAAAAGTAGTTAATCCACATACTTTTGTATCGACCACGGCTGCGATCCAACAGATATTTGAAATTGCTAGACGATTGGGTGAATTAGATCCAGCCAATGCGGCTTATTACCGGAGCAATGCCAGCGCCTATGCGGCTCGTATTCGGCGTTTGCGTGCAGATTTCATGACACGCTTTGCCAAGTTGGATCTGGCCGCATTTCGTTGCGCCACGATGCATGCCGGCTATGACTATTTGATGCAGGAATTTGGTTTGAGTGCATCAGCCGTGATTGAGCCTCGCCATGGAGTT
>CANGJP010000059.1 GCA_947454465.1 Pseudomonadota bacterium | reverse complement strand
GGCACCGTCTAATGAGCTGATTAGCCGATCGCCTTAGGTGACGATCTGTGCGATGCAGATCTTGGCGCGCCTCACGAACACCTTGCCTGGCGTAGCGAATTCTTCCCCTTACAAAATCCCGCTGCATCTTGCGGATAATCTTCGCCATAGGAATACCAAATCCTATGTAATGCCCTGGCCTTACAGCAAGTTCACCGACCCCACAAGGTCGACAAAGGTGCAGCCCAGATACGATCGTCAAGAGGCATGATCTCATCGCCATCGTAGAGTAATACGCCCATCTTAAAATCCTGCCCCGCTAAGCCCGAAAGCTTTCGAAGACCCTTCAAGTCACCTTCCCTCACCGTTGCAGAAGCCTTGACCTCGACACCCACTAAGTGCCCAGCAGCATTCTCGATCACAAGATCCACTTCAACCTTTTCGGTATCACGGTAATACATCAGGGTGTAGTCACTCTCGGCCGTAGTCGCGTGCTTGAGCAATTCTCCGAAGACAAATGTTTCAAGTACATTCCCAAGCCGTGTCCTATCTTTCACGACCTGCTCAGCAGTCAACTCAAGCAGCGCAGACAGCAGACCCGAGTCGATAAACTGCAACTTGGGAGATTTGATCACTCGATTTAGGTGATTGCGAGCCCAGACATTCACGCGCCTAAGTAAATACATTTGCTCAAAGACACTGAGGTACTTGGAGGCCGTCTTGCCGTCCATATGTACTTGTCCGCCGAGCTGGGCGTAGTTACACATTTGCCCTGCAGTCTGAGCCAGAGCACGTAAAAAGCGTGGCAACTGATCTAGCTTCTCGATCCCGGAAACATCACGAACATCCCGCGCAATCAGCGCATCAAGATACTGACGAGCCCAAGCCGTTCGTCGCCTAACGGTCGGCCGCGATATCGCCTCTGGGTACCCCCCGCGGAGCACTCGACCGACGAGGTCATCTTTGTGCGCCAATGATGTTGGCTGAGGGAACTGACCACTAAATACACAATCTAGCCAGTTGGTCGATCGCCCCTCGATCTCACTCTGCGACAAAGGCAGCAGCGATAACGTCTCCATTCGACCTGCCAAGGAATCCGCGACATTAGGTACGGCCATCAAGTTAGCCGAGCCCGTAAGCAAAAAACGGCCCGGGCGTCGGTCCTCATCAACACTCTTTTTGATGGCCAGCAGCAACCCAGGCGCGCGCTGAATTTCATCGATCACCGCACGGTCAAGACCGCGAATCATGCCCACCGGATCTTCTCGCGCTGATAAGAGCGTCAGATCATCATCCATCGTCAGATAACGTAGCCCACCCGCCCCTGCCAGCTGACGCACGAGTGTCGTCTTGCCGACCTGACGCGGCCCAGCCAAGAGCACCACAGGCGTATCGGCCATAGCCTCCGTAACTCGGGACTCAATTCGGCGCGGGAATAGAGAGGGAGAAGTCATTCGATTAGAATATTGAATAATCTGGAATTTATCAACGTAAATTACGGAATTAATAACCGTAATTTTAGGAATATAAATTCCATGAATTTGGACATGGTCTGCGCCGGAACCCTCAGCTGAACTGGGCCCTCACCCAGACCCACACCTTAGACTTAAGCCACGCCATTCATTTAGGTTCGTTTTGTAAATTTTTACTCGCAACAAAAACTAATTAGAGACCTCGGCACCGTCTAGTGAGCTGATTAGCCGATCGCCTTAGGTGACGATCTGTGCGATGCAGATCTTGGCGCGCCTCACGAACACCTTGCCTGGCGTAGCGAATTCTTCCCCTGACAAAATCCCGCTGCATCTTGCGGATAATCTTCGCCATAGGAATCCCAAACCCGATGTAATGCCCCTCCCTGTCCATCACCCCATACTGCTCGAACCACGGATAGTCCTGCTGCTCCTGACTTAGAGTCTCCAGGTCAATCTCCAAGGATCCAGGCTCCTTGTGCAGCATGAACAGCCGACGCTGATGCTCAAGGTTACGCTCGTAGTCAAGGATAGACAGCGCCATCTGCCGTGACTCTGTTTCGCTCAAGCCTTCTGATAACAATAAGACAGCCAGAGACTCAAGATGCGCAGCCCAGGGTGATAACTCCACAGGCACTGTCAGCCCATGATACGTGGCATTGACCGATGACTGCCTCTTACCACTGGCCGTTCTCGGCCCAGTGGATCGCAGCGCATTAAGACGATTCGAGACCCGCTGCCGTAGGCTGGTCATTTTTTCATATCGATCGCGTCAAGGTCTCGACTGATGAGCTGATTCTGCAATCTCAGTCTCTCAGCATTGAATTTTCGATTAAATGCCACCTCGTAGGAGGCCTGAAACCCTGCAAGCACCTTAGCCTGAAGCGCAATCTGATGATTTAAATATGCGATGTCCCCTTTCTTCCTTTCAAATGCCTTTTGAAGCAAAGACTCAGCCGTAAATCCCATGCCAACAATCATCTGGGTCGCCTCAGGATCACTCTGATCACTGAGCAATCGATTAAGAAGTTGAGTTCGACGATCCTCACGATCAAAGGCATGACCTGGGGTCGCAAGCGTAGCCATCTCATGAATCAGGATAAGACGCTTCTGCTGCTCGTAGCGACGCATCCACCACAGGCACTCATGAATCTTCTCAGCAAGATAGACCTGCAACACTGTCTTAGCTTCAAGCTCCTGAATAAGCCCCTGCAGACTGCTTCGGTAGAGCTCTGCAGATTCACCCGGCAGCACGGGCGAGACATTCAGCAACTGGGTGATCGAGACAGCAGAATCCGAGTGACCTTCGGCCTCAGCCTTTAACTGAAGCTTGGCCCTACCTTTTGACTTCATGTGTCCCCCTCGTCACGCGTATGTATGAGCACCTTTAAAGATGCCAAGAAAATAAACTCCAGCCTGCACATCCCCACCATTCACCGCAGATCAGGCCTGATACCTGTAACTTAATAGAAAATATTCTGCTGAGTCTAAATAGTGTGCAGCGTGACCAAGAGGCATAGACCCTAAATCGCGAGTAATACAGCGCCCCACCTTGTCACTTAAGCTCGTACCAAGCACCCCGACCACTGCCATGTGGGTTGAGATACCCTCTCTCGACCAAGTGAACAAAATGTCGTTTGAGGGTGTTGCGACTGACTCCCGTGAGTTCTACTGCATCGCTCATTGTCACACGCCCATGCTCACGTGCAAGTTCAACAATCTTCAGCGACAGCTCAGGCAGTCGAGCGAATACTATTTTTTCACGTTCTATTTTTACTTCCAGTCGTCGCACTTGTTCTAGTAAAGAACGCAGAAAAAATACGAGCCAAGGTTGCCAATCAGGTACAGATGTACGCAGGGTTCCCTGCGTCTGCCGCAATGCGAGGTAGTACCCCTCTTTGTTCAGCTCAATCACGCTCTCGAGCGAACCATAGGAAACATAACCGTAACCGGCTTGAATCAGCAGGAGGGTGGTCAGTGCCCGACTCAACCGACCGTTGCCATCCTGGAAAGGATGGATCTCAAGAAACACCACCACAAAAATGGCGATGATTAATAAAGGATGGAGCTGTGCTTTATCGCGTTCGCTGCTCACCCATGCCAACAATTCAGACATCAGTCGCGGCGTATCAAACGGGGTCGCCGTATCAAAGACGACACCTATCTGAACGCCACTCTCGTCGAATGCCAGCACACTATTTGACGTGGTTTTATATTGCCCTCGATGGGGCTCGTCTTTTTTGCTGTGACGCAACAAGATCTGGTGAAGTTGCTTGATATGGTCTTCATTAAATGGGATCTCTTGCCACGAACTGAATACCAACTCCATCAGCTCAGCGTAGCCGGCCACTTCCTGCTCATCGCGTGACTCAAATGTTTGAATGGCTACGCTGGAGAGTAGGCGCTCGACCTCGCGGTCAGTGAGCGTGCTGCCCTCGATGCGGGTAGACGAACCAATGCTCTCGATCGTGGCAACCCGCCTCAATGCCGAGAGGCGGTCAGGCGCGAGCGTACCCAAAGCTCTCCATGCGCCCTTGAATTCATCGATTCGGGCGATGATGCTCAGAATCTCGGGAGTGATTTGAAGGGTATCTGACCGTAGCATGCGACCCATAATACGCCCAATTGCACCTAATTAAGTCAATTTATACCCCATGGGTCATTATATTGGGCGTGAATGGATCAGCTTTTGGGCCAATCTGTAATGTAAACCTATAGACATACATTTAATTATTAAATGTCAATATTTAAGTTTACACAGATGGTTTAATTGTATATTTTTAGACATACAAAATACCCACCAGAGACAGATAAAACCATGTCACTGAAACCCATCATCACACGCCAATACCAAGCGATGTCGGACGAGGCTGCCACGACCGCTGGGACACTCTCCACCCCTCCTGAGGGCTGGCTTCGCACGGCACGCAAGGCACTGGGCTTGTCCGGCGCGCAACTGGCGCGACGAATCGGTGTGACACGCGCACTCATATCGCAGACCGAAAAGAACGAACTTACCGGTGCCGTCAGCCTCAAAACACTCGAGCAGATGGCGCGAGCGATGGGATGTAAACTGGTCTATGCCATTGTTCCCATGGAAGGAAGGATCGAAGACCTCATTGCGGCACGAGCCCAGGAAAAAGCGCTTGCGCTTGTCCAGAAGGCTGGAAGCCAGATGGCACTTGAGGCGCAGCATCTATCACCACAACAGATCCAATATGAAATCGGGCGACTTCAGCGCCAACTCCTGTCGGAGATGCCCTCAGATTTGTGGGACGACCAATAAGGCAGATGACAAACCATGGAACATATCAGCGCAGTAGAAGGCATAACGCCACTCGATCCTGACGAACTGGCGGGACTGAGGCATCCACATGTAACGACACGCGGTCAGCTCGATCATTTGGAGCAGGCCAATATTCAGGAAGGATTGAAGTGGCTACAGCGGCGCAGGAACAGAAACGACGTGCTTCAGGAACGGTTTGTACGGGAACTGCACAAGAAACTCTTTGGCGAAGTATGGTCATGGGCCGGCACATTCCGAACGACAGAGAAAAATATCGGCATTGATCCACGCCAGATAGCAGTGCAGCTGCGTCTATTGCTAGGTGACGCTACCTATTGGATCGAGAAGAAGACCTATGACCCAAAAGAAATTGCCTTGCGCCTGCATCACCGGCTTGTGTACATACACCCGTTTCCAAATGGCAATGGCAGGCATGCGCGCATCATGGCGGATACCGTGCTGACTGAGGTATTGAGACAAGAACCGATCAATTGGAACAGCGGGCACACGCCTCAGGAAATGAATGTGCATCGTGCTGCATACATCACAGCATTGAGGCAAGCGGACCAAGGAGACTATATGCCACTACGGGTATTTGTTGGCCTAGAACGATAGTGCGTGCCGATCGGAACGCTAGCTGCACAAATAAAAAGTAAATTGGGCGCAAGAATTGTTAACTATTAACGCGTCCTGCAAAGTACCCTATGGGAAGATATGGAAATAAATCATCAGGAAGCATCGGACACACTGGAAGCAAAACCATAATCCGGAGCTAGAAAGTTGGAATGAATTCCAACCAACGCACCCTCGCCTTTCCCTGTAGGTCGGGCTTTAGCCCGACAACACTGTCGGAATAAATTCCAACCTACAACGTTGGACTCAATTCCGACCTACAAAATCATGGCAATAAATTGCGACCTATAATGGCAATGCCGTGCCGGGTTCAACAAAGCAGCCGCATTACAGCTAGGTTGAAGATGCTCTAGTAAGAACATCCATCATGACCTGACAAGTCTTATTCATTTCATCATCAGTCAATGTTGGATGAACCAAAAACATCAGGCTTGTCTCGCCCAACTGCTTGGCTACAGGGAGTCGTTCTTTGGGCCGCCAACCGGTGTGATCAAAAGCCTTTTCTAAATACACTTCCGAACAACTGCCTTGGTAACACGGCACTCCAGCAGCATTAATCGCATCAATAATTCGGTCGCGACTCCAACCCGTCATCAAATTTTCAGGACGCACATAAACGTAGAATTTGTATTGTGCATACACACATCCAGCAGCACACATCCGTTCTGAAGAACGAGCCTTACATCCACTGCCACAACCAAACATCGGCAAACGCACAGCACCTTGCTCACCAGCAAAAGGTAGAATTGCTTTAAATAATTGAGCAGCGTTAGCGTTACGCTTTTCAGTCCATTCAGCCATGCGCTTTAGCTGTATACGACCAATCACAGCCTGTATCTCGATCATTCTCCAGTTAGTGCCGAAACTTTCATGCAACCAACGAAAGCCAGGCGGATGCTGGCGCTCATATACAGCAGCATAACTTTTACCATGATCCTTAAACGACCACATATCACGCCACAACGATTCGTCATTGGTCGTGACCATGCCACCTTCACCACCCGTGGTCATGATTTTATCTTGACAGAAACTCCATGCCCCAACATGACCAATACTGCCAACACTACGCCCCTTATAGCGTGCACCATGTGCTTGGGCACAATCCTCAATCACTTTAAGCCCATGCTTATTGGCCAACTCCATAATTGGATCCATGTCGCAGGGCCAGCCGGCTAAATGTACGCAAATAATAGCTTTAGCTTTTGGGGTTAATACCTTGGAAATAGTATCAGCACTAATATTGCCACTCTCTGAGTCAACATCAGCAAATATTGGAGTCGCACCAGCATTCACTACACAGGAAACTGATGCTATGAATGTTCTCGGCGTCACAATCACTTCATCACCCAGCCTAACACCCAAAGCTTTGAGCGCTAAATCTAACGCTAATGTTCCATTGGAAAGAGCAACGGCGTACTTAGTGCCACACCAATCAGCAAACTCTTGTTCAAACTCTCTACATTCTGTTCCTGTCCAGTAATTAACCTTGTTAGACAGCAGCACCTTTTGAACAGCATCCGCTTCTTCTTGAGTAAATGAGGGCCAGGGAGAGAACGGTGTATTAAGCATTTAATAGTTCCATTATTTAATAAGTGGACGAGCAGGATTACCCACAACCACTGCACCAGGCGGCACACTCTTAGTCACAACAGCACCCATACCAACAATCGCACCACGACCAATGACTAGAGGCTTGCCAGGGACACCTTGCTTAATCACTGCACCAGATCCAATATAGGCATGGTCCTCAATGACAACGTTACCGTTGCATTTCACTCCAGGCGCAAAAGTCACATAATCGCCAATCACACAATCATGCTCGACATAACTATAAAGATTAGCGTGAAAATGCCTACCAATCTGAATGTTACTTGTCAGTGTCACAAACGGACACAAGATGGCACCTTCATCAATAAGAACATTATCGAGCTGAACGACATTCCCAGCACGCACATTAAAAAACTTTACCGCATCTTTCTGACACTGTAACGCCAACCGCTCTCTCACCGTACTATTAGCGATGGCAATACAAATATGATGACTATCGGCACTGCGGTTCAGCCATTCAGAATAGGTTATTATTTCATGGCCATTTACAACTGACATCGTAGGATTGTCATCTACGAATACCAACTCATAGTCCACACCTGAAGACATCCACTGAGCACGAACGAGGGGCATAATGCCTCGGCCACAACCACTTGCACCAAAAACCGCCACCTGCTTCATAAAGTTTTATTTGTCAGAATCGCCAGTAAACGGTGACATAGTAGCTTGACCTTCTGCACTTATTCCTTCACGTACCAAAACCTTACGAAGAGTCAGCCACATAATTTTTAAATCAAGCCAAAAATTGTGATTATCAACATACCAAACATCCAACTTAAACTTCTCTTCCCAACTGATTGCATTTCGTCCATTTACTTGAGCCCAACCTGTAATGCCTGGTCGCACCTCATGCCGGCGAGCCTGTTCTGTTGTATATAAGGGCAAGTACTCCATTAGCAAAGGACGTGGGCCAACCAAACTCATATCACCTTTAAACACATTCCATAACTCAGGTAACTCATCAAGGCTTGTTGACCTTAGCCAGTGACCGAATTTAGTCAAGCGTTTCGCATCGGGCAACAACCGACCATCTTCACCACAATCATTGGTCATCGTTCTAAATTTAATCATTCTGAAAGGTTTACCAGCCTTTCCAGGACGAATTTGGCCGAATAAAACAGGGTCACCGATTTTCAACCTTAACAGAACCACTAATACCGACATGGGTAGAATGAGGACTAGTAATCCTATACTGGCCAATAGAAAATCAACAAATCGCTTCAAAACTGCACTCCTGTCACCCAATCCACCCACTGATTTGCCAACTCATAACGGCTGAACTTACTTTCAGCTAAAGCCTTAGCACGCTGCCCCATCAGTTTAAGAGCGGATCTGTCATCGGCAGCGATTTCAAGTGCATCAGCAAAAGCGACTGGATTATCGGCTGGAACAGCAAAGCCACAGCCATGGTCACTGATCATTTCTGCCAGCCAACCCGGATAGTTATTTATTACGGGCAACCCTGCAGCAATGTAGTCAAAAAATTTATTCGGCGAAGTTCCGTAATAAAATGCTGGAACATTAGCTAATACTTGTAACCCCACATCAGTTGATACCATCAGGCCAGCAAGTTTAGATTTATTTACCGGATCATGAAATATGACGTTATCTAACCCCTCTTTCAGGGCACGGGCCTGCAAAGTAGATTTCTGCTTGCCCCGCCCAATTAGCAGAAGCTTTATGTCTTGGCGACCGCGTTTTTTAAGTTCTGCCGCCGTATCAAGCACTGCATCTAATCCATTTGCAACCCCATGAGTGCCTGCAAACACGGCCATTAGATCAGTATTTTCAATGCCCTCAGGCCTCCAGGCCTGCATCGACCCGTTAAAAATAGTTAAATCGCAGCCATTAGGCACCATAGCCACTCGACCCGGATTCACGCCTAGTCGGACAATGCCCTGCACTATTCCCGGAGACAACCCTATCAGGCGATGAGCAGACCGATAGCTAATGCATTCCAGAACACCCATCAACCACAACACAAATGGATTACTAATTACACCCATAGCCTTTGGTAATTCAGGCCACAAATCACGAACTTCAAAAACAAAGGGCTTGCGACGGAACCACCGAGCAAAAATTCCTGGAATGCCCGCAGTGAGAGGGGTGCTTGTAGAGAAAAGAACATCATAGTTCTCAGTAAATACTAATCCGATGCTACGAATTGCAAATTTAGCGAACACAAATATCCGCTTAATGAATCCATCAGAATTCGAGTAGGCAAGATCAAATTCTATAATATCGATTCCATCAACGACCCCTCTGCGTCTACCGCCTACAAAGGGGGACAATAAGCCAGTTTCGGCCCCACCATAACTCCCGCAAACCATAGTGACAAAATGACCATGTGCAACAAGATGCCGCGCCATTTCATAGGATCGAATGCCGGTAGAGCCTTTTGGGGTAGAAAAGTGCTGATGAAAATAAATGACTTTCATAAGAACCAGTTTAACTCAGTGCTAAGTGTCCCAGGCTGCTTAACCTCAAACTCAATGACTGGCATAACATTCCTTTCGAGATAATACTTAGACTCCCAGCCATCTATAATCTCAACTCTAACAATAGGAACAGAACTTTTTATAGACAATACCAACTGCAACTGACTATGACTTACCTGTACACCGTCCTCGGTTGATACCACCCGCCAATCACCCGGCACAAGCCTCCAACGTAAAACAGCCTTCTGACGGAAACCTGAAACTTCATCTAGTACAAAAAAACCATTATTACGCAATAAAATGTGGCGTCGATGACCGACCCCTTTAGCATCTGTGTAGCCAGCGGCAAATTGGCTAGATGAACCATCTTCCACTAAAGGCACCAGAAAATCTGTTTTCAGCCAGTCGCCAAATAAGAAGCGACTCAATCTCGGCATCTGATCTCGATCATCGAACTGAACCGTGTTATGACCAGCAG
>CANGJP010000058.1 GCA_947454465.1 Pseudomonadota bacterium | reverse complement strand
GTTAAGAGTGTTGAGGCACTGCCGGCTGCATTAATCCCCATCTTACGTGATGGGGATGTGCTGGTAACGATGGGGGCAGGCAGTATTGGTGGTCTTGCGGCCGAGTTGCCACAGTTGCTCGGCACTCATACTAGTCAGGAGCGTAAACAATGAACGCTCTGGTTCGGCATCCATCATCAGGCATTAACCTACCGACCGCGTTGAAGGGTCGTGTAATGTTTGATGAGTCGCTGGCCAAGCATAATTCTTGGCGTGTGGGTGGCCCTGCTGATGTGTTTTTTATTCCTGCTAATAAACACGATCTCGTCCTGTTTCTACAGGCGTTACCTGCGAATTTACCGATTTTTTGGCTTGGTTTAGGCAGCAATGTTCTGATTCGTGACGGTGGTGTGCGTGCCGCAGTAATTGAAACGCACGGTGCGTTGAATGAGATCACTCAACTAAGTGATACAGAAATATGGTGCGATGCTGGAGTTACCTGCGCCAAGTTAGCTAAGCAATGCGCTAAGTGGAATCTAGGATCAGCAGAGTTCTTCGCTGGTATACCTGGTACGCTAGGTGGAGCATTGGCGATGAACGCCGGTGCCTTTGGCGGTGAAACTTGGAAGCATGTCGTTGAAGTCGAAACGATCAACCGTCGAGGTGAAATTCAGCGCCGCATGCCTACTGATTATGTGGTTTCTTACCGGCATGTCAGTGGCCCGGTAGACGAATGGTTTCTAGGTGCACGTCTGAATTTCGTCTCCAGTGATGCAGATGGCCAAGCTGAGATACGTGCATTACTTGCGCGCCGGAAGGAGACTCAGCCCATTGGTGAACCCTCCTGTGGATCAGTATTTACTAATCCTCCAGGAAACTATGCCGCTCGACTTATCGAAGACGCCGGGCTGAAAGGCTTCCAGATCGGTGATGCCCGTGTGTCGAACAAGCATGCAAATTTTATTATCAATGAAGGCGCTGCTACGGCCGCTCAGCTTGAGCAACTAATTCAATTAGTAATCACAACGGTCAAGAAGAAATTTGGTATCGAATTGATACCAGAGGTACGTATTGTGGGCGAAGCAGTAGCAAGACAGGAAGAGGAATGAGCGATAAGGTCATACAAGCGGCGGATTTCGGGTGTGTTGCTGTGCTAATGGGGGGCACATCATCAGAGCGCGAAGTATCGCTGGTGTCAGGTGCGGCTGTACTTAAGGCACTACAAGATCGTGGAGTGAATGCGATTGGTGTTGATGGTATTCCTACGTTGCTAGATGGGCTGATCGCTAGGAAATTTGATCGTGTCTTCAATATTCTTCATGGCAATAAAGGCGGCGGTGAGAACGGTGTTCTGCAAGGGTTGTTGGAATCGTTTGCTATTCCTTATACCGGTTCCGGTGTATTGGGTTCTGCTCTGGCCATGGACAAGATTCGAACTAAGCAGGTGTGGTTGTCGTTGGGTTTGCCCACGCCGCGTTACGTGCGCTTAGAGCGCGGTGATGACGTAGTGGCGGCGGCTCGTACATTGGGATTGCCCGTGATCATCAAGCCCTCCTGCGAAGGCTCAAGCGTAGGTATCACTCGCGTATTCAAAGAATCTGATTTAGATGCCGCGGTGCAGTTGGCTGCGGGTTATCCCGGCGAAATGTTGATGGAGCAGTTGATAGAAGGTAGTGAATTTAGTGTACCTGTGCTCGGTGAGCAGGTGTTACCGAGTATCCGTATCGTACCCGCTGGTGAGTATTACGACTATCACGCCAAGTACATTGCAGATAACACAACGTATATCTGTCCTGGTTTGGAAGCGCCCGAAGAGCAGCAGATGCAGACACTGGTTCTCAAAGCATTCAAAGCTATTGGCTGCAGTGGTTGGGGACGTATTGATGTGATGCGTGATCAGTTTGGCAAACATTACTTGCTGGAAGTCAATACGGCACCGGGCATGACCAGTCACTCTCTGGTGCCAAAGTCCGCAAGACAGATGGGTATTGAGTTTGAAGAATTGGTGTGGCGAATACTCGCTGACACCTTGGGTTAGGTTAAATAAAGGAGTATCTGTGTTCGCAGTCAGTCAATCACAAGTAAAGCCAGAGCGTAGCAGCGGTAGTGCTGATGCCCGGCTGCAGTGGTTGCGTAAGCACCGGTTGCCAATCATTTGGATCGGGCTAATTACTGCGTTCATGGTTCTATCATGGTTTGCAGTGTTGGTGGTATTTGATCGTCCGATACAGCGTGCTGAAATCATTGGTAAATTCGCACAGGTATCTCGGTTGCAGATCGAACAGTCGCTTGAGCCCTTCGCGCGTCGCGGTTTTATCTCTATTGACCTCGCGGCGGTCAAGCAAGCGATCGAAAAAATTCAGTGGATTGATTACGCACGTGTTGAGCGTTCATGGCCTGATGGATTGCGGGTGGTGGTGACTGAGCAGGTTGCAGTGGCTCGTTGGGGTGCAAGTGGTTTGCTGAATACTCATGGCAGATTGTTTCTGCCAGAAGCTCGTGATCTGCCCGCTGATTTGCCGTTACTGGAAGGTCCCGAGGGGACTGAAGGACAGGTTGCCAAATTATATCTTGAGACCTATTCCCGATTGTTGGCTATTGGGTTACGGATTAGTCGCGTTACGCTCGATGAAAGAGGGGCATGGAGTCTCAGTCTAAGCAATGGCGTTGAAGTGCGTTTAGGGCGATTGGATATCAGTGCGCGTCTGGAGCGATTCATGGCTGCAGCAAATGAAATAGCCAAAAGCCCTCGTGAGATTCACTACGTGGATATGCGATATAGCAACGGTTTTTCCATCGGTTGGGGTAGCCCTAGTAATGCCGCGATGGGCACTGCCCAGAATGAAGGAAATGATGATCATGTCTAAAAAGCAAGAACGTAATCTTATTGTTGGTCTGGATATTGGTACATCCAAGGTGGTTTCGCTGGTTGGTGAAATAAAACCCGACAACAGTATCGAGATTATTGGTATTGGATCACATCCTTCACGAGGCCTGAAAAAAGGAGTGGTTGTTAATATCGAATCGACTGTGAAATCGATTCAACGGGCAGTGGAAGAAGCGGAGTTGATGGCCGGTTGTGAAATTCATTCCGTGTATGCGGGTATTGCAGGAAGTCATGTGCGTAGCTTGAATTCGCACGGCATTGTCGCGATCCGTAACAAAGAAGTTACACCAGAAGACGTGGAGCGAGTGATTGATGCGGCGCGTGCAGTTGCGATTCCTGCGGACCAGAAGATTCTGCATATTTTGCCGCAAGAATTCATTATCGATAATCAAGAGGGTATTCGCGAGCCGGTAGGGATGGCGGGTGTGCGTTTGGAAGCAAAGGTGCACATTGTGACCGGTGCTGATAGTGCTGCCCAAAACATTGTTAAGTGCGTGCAGCGATGCGGTTTAAGTGTAGATGACGTGGTGCTTGAGCAATTGGCATCAAGTTATGCGGTGTTGGCAGATGATGAAAAAGAATTGGGCGTATGTCTCGTCGATATAGGTGGTGGTACCACGGATATTGCTGTTTTTTCAGGTGGTGCCATTCGCTATACGGCAGTGATACCGATTGCTGGCGATCAAGTCACAAATGATATTGCAGTGAGTTTACGTACGCCAACGCAGCATGCTGAAGAAATAAAAATGAAGTATGCCTGTGCATTGTCGCAACTGCCTAAGGCCGATGAAACCATTGAGGTTCCAAGTGTAGGTGACAGACCTTCGCGCAGACTTGCAAGGCAAACATTGGCTGAAGTGGTAGAGCCCCGCTACGAAGAATTATTCCAAATGGTGCGTGCAGAGTTGCAGCGTTCGGGTTATGAAGAAGTGATCGCTGCTGGTGTGGTGTTAACCGGTGGTAGCTCAAAGATGGAAGGTGCTGTCGATCTGGCTGAGGAGATTTTTCATATGCCAGTACGCTTAGGAACACCACAACATATCACCGGCTTGGCCGATGTGGTTCGCAATCCCATTTATGCAACGGGCGTAGGCTTGCTGTTATACGGTCGTGAAAATTATGTGCGCACGAATCGTCGTGATTTACCAATTGTTAAGCAAATCAATGTACGCAATGTCTGGGAACGAATGAAGGGCTGGTTCAATGGTGAATTTTGATTTGAGTGCATGCCTGTTCTTGTGGCGCGATGGTCAACGAATTTTTTGTAAATAGTTTTGATTTGATTTTATTTTTTAATTTGATGCAACTGAAGGGGACTAACCATGTTTGTACTTGCTGATACTGAAAATCAAGGCGCAGTCATCAAGGTCGTAGGCGTTGGTGGTGGCGGTGGTAATGCCGTAACGCATATGATCAATGCCAGTATCGATGGCGTTGACTTCATCTGTTTAAATACTGATGCGCAGGCGTTAAAGCATTCAAAAGTCAAAATGGGCTTGCAAATTGGATGCAATATCACCAAAGGGCTTGGCGCTGGCGCCGATCCAGAGGTGGGTCGTCAAGCTGCTATGGAAGACCGTGACCGTATCATTGAAATGATTGAAGGTTCAGATATGTTGTTCATCACCGCGGGTATGGGAGGTGGTACCGGTACGGGTGCTGCACCGGTGGTTGCGCAGATTGCAAAAGAATTAGGTATTTTGACTGTAGCAGTGGTCACTAAGCCATTTGCGATGGAAGGTTCAAAGCGCTCGAATCTTGCCGATCAAGGGATTGTTGAATTGTCCAAGCACGTTGACTCACTCATTACTATTCCTAACCAAAAGTTGCTGAGCGTGTTAGGTGGGGATATGACCTTGATGGATGCTTTCAAGGCAGCTAACCAGGTATTACAAGGTGCAGTACAGGGTATTGCTGATTTGATCACTAAGCCCGGTATGATCAATGTTGACTTTGCTGACGTTAGAACGGTGATGGCTGAGACCGGTATGGCTATGATGGGTTCGGGGTCAGGGTCAGGTCCTGATCGCGCCCGTGAAGCTGCGGAAGCTGCGGTATCCAGCCCCTTGCTCGAAGATGTAAATTTACAAGGTGCGCATGGGTTATTGATTAATGTTACGGCCGGATTGGACTTGCGCACGAGCGAATTCGCGGTTGTCGGTGATACCGTTAAGCGCTATGCCTCGGAGGATGCCAATGTCGTGGTGGGCTGCGTGATTGACCCTGAAATGAATGATGAAATTCGTGTTACGGTTGTGGCAACGGGGATTGGCAAACAAATGGCTCAAGGTCAGATGCCTGAAATGGATACGCGTCGTCCTGTGGCGGTCCCCACCGCACGCAGCGAACGTCAGCAGTCACGTGTCCCGGCGCATAATTTGGAAATTCCAACTTATATTCGCAACCAGCGTGAACAGCAACCGATGGAATCGGCGCGCCGCGCCGTCGGGGATGGCCTGAGCTTTGCCGACGAATCTATGCTGGATATTCCAGCGTTTTTGCGCCGTCAGGCAGATTGATGCCGCAAGTTAGGGGTCGTAATCAGATGGGTTCTGGTTACGGCCTTTGCTGGCGAACTATTGTCTGGTGTTTGTTTGTGTTACGGTTTTAGGGTGATGTTAAAACAGCGAACCTTAAAAAATTCGATCAGTGCTCGAGGTGTCGGGCTGCATTCCGGTAAGAAGGTACTCATGATGCTGCGGCCCGCCGCAGCCAATACCGGCATTGTGTTCCGACGAACTGATTTAGATCAGCCGGCGGATGTTCCGGCCCGTGCTGAATTGGTTGGTGAGACTGCGTTCGGCACCAGTATCGTCAACGGCATAGCGAAAGTTTCAACCGTTGAGCATTTGCTGTCTGCGATTGCAGGTTTAGGTATTGATAACCTCTATGTCGATTTATCAGCCGCTGAAGTGCCGATCATGGATGGCAGTGCGGCGCCTTTTGTGTTTTTGTTACAAGCTGCGGGTATTCAGGAACAGCACGCGCCCAAGAAGTTTATTCGAATTCTCAAGACAGTTCGTGTGACTGAGGGCGATAAATGGGCTGAATTCAGACCGTTTGATGGATTTCGGCTCAATATAGAAATCGAATTCGATCATCCGGTATTTAAGAAACGTGACCAAACTGGCGTCATGGATTTTTCTACTACTGCTTTTTTGAAAGAAATTAGTCGGGCGCGAACTTTTGGCTTTGTGAAGGATCTGGAATTTTTGCGGTCACGTAATCTTGCGTTGGGGGGTACCCTCGAAAATGCAATCGTGTTGGACGATTACCGCATCCTCAACGAAGATGGTCTGCGCTATGAGGATGAGTTTGTTAAGCACAAGATTTTAGATGCGATCGGTGATCTTTATCTAATTGGCAGTCCGATCCTAGGCGAATTTACGGGATTCAAGTCCGGTCATGGTCTCAATAATAAGTTGCTGCGCGCGCTCCTGGCAGACGCGGCAGCTACTGAAGTGGTTGATTTTACTGAAACGGAGCCGGCACCTATTGTATTTGCCGGAGCCGTTGCATTGGCCTGATCAGCCCGCGTCGCGCGCATTGCCGACTCTGACTTTCAGATGGATGAAAGTTTTTTCTCCTAAACCCGATAGGTGCTTACGAAGATCATCTTGTGCAAACCGAATCTGGGCAGTCCAGGCTGCTGAATCGGTAGTAATAATCAGGGTGTCTTCATGATAAGCCGCCGCCAGCACATGATGGCGTTCGGGGCCAGTGAGTGCATTGCGAACTTTTGCCGTCAGGTTCATGACCTTTTTGGCGCGCTGCTCCAGATTCGACAGGATGCCACTCTCATCCGAAATTAATGGTTTAAAAGTGTTGGTCATCGGTTGTTTTTGCTGAGGGAAGGTTGTCCACCCAAGGTATTTGCTTATCCCGAGCCTGAAGGGGTTGCTGTTTTTTATCAAGACATTGGCCTTAATTTAGTCAGGTGATCACGCCTTAGGCCAGCATTGGCTCCGTGACGTTCATGTTGACTTGATTGCTGATGACAAGAGTCCTCCGACTAGGGGTTTGGGGCTTGGGTGTGATTGATTATGTCATTGGGCGCCCGTCAATGTATTGCTGTAAGGTCTGTTCAGGGGAGGTAGGGTTTGGTCGCAGCGCGGATGCAGAATGGCTTGGCCTGAGTGTGTACAATAGCTCACTTTTCTGTGTGGATTGGAGTCAGTTGTGGCCAATTGGATAACCTCCCTGTTTGGAAGTCGTAATCAGCGATTGGTGGCGGGTTACAGCAAGCTGGTGACCCGTATTAACGCTTTGGAGTCGACCTTTCAGGGGTTGAGTGATGCGCAGTTACGAGATAAAACCAGTGAATTCCGTCAGCGTATTGTTACTGGTGTCTCCCTAGATGAGCTGTTACCGGAGGCCTTCGCTGCCGTTCGGGAAGCCTCCCGTCGAACTCTCGGACTCCGTCATTTTGATGTTCAGTTGATTGGTGGCATGACGCTGCACCAAGGCAAGATTGCCGAGATGCGCACTGGGGAAGGTAAAACCTTGATGGCAACCTTGCCGGTCTACCTGAATGCTCTACCAGCTAAGGGTGTGCACGTGGTTACCGTTAACGAATACTTGGCGCAGCGCGATGCTGAATGGATGCGTCCGGTGTATGAGTTTTTGGGCATGACAGTTGGTGTCGTTCGCAGTGGTCAAGGGCAGCAGGAAAAACAGGCCGCTTATGCCGCTGATATCACTTACGGTACCAATAATGAATTCGGTTTCGATTATTTGCGAGATAACCTTGCCTTTCGTTTAGAAGATCGCACTCAGCGTGAACTTGCATACGCCATCGTCGATGAAGTTGACTCCATTTTGATTGATGAAGCGCGTACACCACTGATTATTTCGGGTCCCGCTGAGGAGAGCACGGAGCTTTATTTAAAGATCAATACGCTCGTGCCGCATCTGAAACGTCAAGCAGGTGAAGAGTCGGAAGGTGATTACTGGGCTGATGAAAAGAGCCGACAGGTTCATCTGTCGGATAGTGGGCATGAGCGAGCCGAACAACTCTTTATCGAAGCTGGCTTGTTACAGGCAGATCAAAGCCTTTATGACTCGGCAAATATTCGTTTGATGCATCATCTAAATGCCGCTTTGCGTGCTCATGCGCTGTATCAACGCGATGTTGCTTATATCGTTCGTAATGGTGAGGTCTTGATCGTCGATGAGTTTACCGGCCGTACGTTGGTTGGACGTCGTTGGTCTGATGGGTTGCATCAAGCCATTGAAGCGAAGGAGCGAGTAAAAGTACACGAAGAAAATCAAACAGTGGCTTCGGTCACGTTTCAAAACTTCTTCCGTATGTATAGCAAGTTATCAGGTATGACGGGGACGGCCGATACCGAAGCATTCGAATTTCAAGACATTTACGGGTTAGAGGTCGTTGTGATACCGACTCATCGACCTATGATTCGTAAAGATTATTCTGATTTTGTTTATCTATCTCAGAAAGATAAGTTTGATGCCATTATTGCGGATATCAAAGACTGCGTGGCTCGTCAGCAACCGGTTTTGGTGGGTACCACCTCTATTGAAACTTCCGAATATCTGGCTGGTCTTTTACAGGCGCAGGGTATTGCTCATGAAGTATTGAATGCCAAGCAGCACGAACGCGAGGCCATGATTGTGGCTCAAGCTGGCCGCCCTAGTGCAGTGACCATAGCCACTAACATGGCGGGCCGTGGTACGGACATTGTGCTCGGTGGCAATCTGGAAGTGGAGTTGCATGAACTTGGTGCTGAGGTCGATGATGCCACCCGTGCAAAAGCACGCGATGAATGGCAGCGCCGTCATGATGCCGTACTCGCTTCGGGTGGTTTGCATATCATCGGTACCGAGCGTCATGAATCACGGCGTATTGATAATCAGTTGCGTGGACGATCCGGTCGTCAGGGTGACGCAGGTTCCAGTCGGTTTTATTTATCGATTGAAGATAATCTGATGCGCATTTTTGGAGATCCAGAGCGCACCAAGCGCTGGTTACAAACAGCCGGCATGAAGCAAGGTGAGGTGATTGAAAGCCGAATGCTGAGTAAACAGATTGAACGTGCTCAGCGCAAGGTTGAAGCGCATAATTTTGATGCTAGAAAAAATCTGCTGGAATACGATGATGTCGCTAACGATCAGCGCAAAGTGATCTACCACCAGCGATCAGAAATCATGGCTGCAGCAGATATGGCAGATGCCGTTACCGGAATACGGCAGGAAGTGCTTGAAGAGTTGGTGGGGAAGTATGTGCCACAGTTAAGTGTGGAAGAGCAGTGGAATATTGATGCTCTCTCTGTGCAAGTGGCGCGCGATTTCAATGTTCAGTTAGATATCCTTGCATGGTTAAAAGAATGCAATGCACCAACTTCTGAGGATGTGGCTCATTATGTTGTTCAGCAAGTAGATCAGGCTTATCAGGCTAAGTCATTAGCTTATGGAGCACCGGTGATGCGGCATCTCGAGAAAACCTTGATGTTGCAGCAGCTCGATAGCCACTGGCGTGATCATTTGGCTGCCATGGATTATTTGCGTCAGGGTATCCATCTGCGTAGTTATGCACAAAAGAACCCCAAGCAAGAATACAAACGTGAGGCCTTTGAGTTATTCAGTAGTATGTTGGATCGTATTAAATACGATACGGTGTCGATGCTAGCCCGTTTACATGTTCGCAGTGAAGCAGAGATAGAGGCCGAAGCAGTAGAGAGGCAGAAGCGCTTAGAAGCTGCATTACAGACCCAACATGCTGCACCACAGTCGTTGGTTTCGGCAACAGATGAGTCTTTACCTGAAGCGACCCAACAAACAAATATGCCTGTCCGTGATCAAGTGATGCGTGCTGGTCCAAAGATGGGTCGTAATGATCCATGTCCTTGTGGTTCTGGAAAGAAATACAAGCATTGCCACGGTGCACTAGAAAACTGATCTAAATCATGCCCCATGCACCCAAGCCTGCTATCCATGTTGTGGCAGGTGCCTTAGTGTCGTTGCAAGGTCAGATACTGATTGCGCAACGACCTGAGGGAAAACATATGGCTGGG
>CANGJP010000057.1 GCA_947454465.1 Pseudomonadota bacterium | reverse complement strand
ATAGTGAAATGTGCTGGTCTTTTTACTGCCACGCTTGCTGTTCGATTTCTTGATCATACCTTGTGTTGAAGTTGACATGATTGCTCCAAGTTGATGATGGATGAATTTAGATTAATGTCCGTTATGATCCTGATAATTTTGCGCAGGGTCATTCATCGGGTTGATATCCTCATTAGCCAGTTTATTTACAGAATTAACCTAATTTTTATGATCAATTTGATCGTGAAAGTCATTTGATCCATTAGGCAACGTAGCTATCTTGGTATCAAGTGATCAAGATGCTAGCTATCTATTAAATAGTTATATATCGGTTGTTTCCGACCGCTACTAAGTAGTCGCCATGGTTTTTTGTAAGGTTATCTTTGAATGTGGCTTTGTGATTAGTACCTACTATTAATGATCGATTGTTGTTTTGGTGGCGATTTCTGCTGTAAGGGCGGTGTTCATTACCTTGAATTGATTAGGGCCGCGATTGATTTCAAGTGTCTTACATCTATGTAACTAGCATTCATTTATAGGTGCATTACCGAATAAAAATGTTTGCTTAAGTATCTATATTAGCCAGACCGAATTTTTGACTCTTAATGTGGTCTTGGGGTGGTTATGAGCGTGGATTCATCGTCTTTTGAAGTGGTACATCAGGCTTCATTGCCCAATGGGCTGCTTGGCCGTTTCAGCTCGCCATTATGGTTGACCGGTAATCAGGCTCGTCAGAAAAAAGGTCATACATGGGCGCTGGTATTGGCTGCGGGCGAAGGTAGTCGATTACAGGGCTTGGTTAGGGAGACCTATGGGCTTGCTATTCCAAAACAATTTTGTTCCTTATTTGGTGGCAAGTCTCTTTTAGAGACTGCTTTACTGCGAGGTGCCAAATTGGCTCATGAAGAGCACGTGTGTACCGTCGTTGCTGAGCAGCATCGGCATTTTTGGCGTCCACCCTTATCGACTCTTGGTGATGACAATATTATTGTTCAGCCATTTAATCGTGGTACTGCAAATGGTGTGCTGTATCCCTTATTGCGTATCCTACAACGTGATCCTGAGGCATCGGTGGTGCTGTTGCCCTCTGATCATCATGTGGAAGACGAGGCGCTTTTCAATGATTCTATACGTCAGGCATTGCTCCGTCTGGATGAGCATCCTGAACACGTTCATTTATTGGGGATTGAGCCTAATAGTCCCGACGGAGAATTAGGTTATATCGTTCCTGGTGAAGACACGGGGCGTTCCAGTCTTAAAGTGTTGCAATTCGTCGAAAAGCCTTCAGTGGATCAGGCTCGAGATTTGATTAAAGAAGGTGGATTGTGGAATGCATTCATTGTTGTTGCTAAAGCGCGCGCATTACTGGATTTATTTAATCGACGATTGCCGGAGATCGTTATCGAAATGAAGGCTATTGTTGAATACAGTTTGCGGTCTGCGCGAAGCAGTTCGGTGTTGTCGCAGTTGTATGCGCGCTTGCCTACTGTGGATTTCTCGCGACATGTATTGCAAGGCCAGGAAGAGAGGCTTCGAGTGGTTCCTGTTCCTGAGTGTGGCTGGAGTGATTTGGGTACGCCTAAAAGCCTTATGGCGGTGTTGAGGCGTTCCTCTGGTATGCATCAATCGGTGATGAGTTCTTTAGGCTACTCCAAACAGGCTTGTTTGAGCGTGGCGGCGAGGCAGGCCTTAGGGTCTTAATACTAAAGGCTTAATAACTGCGTTTGACGGCAAATTCTGCAAGATCATGCAGCGATTGTTTGTAATTAGAATCGGGCAGTGCGGTTAATGCTTTAATGGCAAGGTCTGTTTGATGCCGTGCCTGGTCGGCCGTGTACTTAAGTCCGCCTGTCGCTTCGATAATCTGCGTGACTGCCGCTATGGATTCCAAGCCCCCATGTTCAATGGCTGAACGAATGATTTCTTGTTGGCCTGCATTGCCATGTTTTAGGGCATGGATTAGAGGTAGGGTGGGTTTGCCCTCGGCAAGGTCGTCGCCTAAGTTTTTGCCCATTTCTTCAGCACTGGCGCGATAGTCCAATACATCATCGACCAATTGAAAGGCGGTGCCTAAATATTTGCCGTAGTCAGCTAAGGCACGTTCATGTTCAGGGCTTGCATTGGCAATGATGGCGGCAATTTGTGCACCGGACTCAAACAGTTTGGCGGTCTTGCGATAGATGACATCGAAGTAGCGGGCTTCGGTGGTGTCGGGATCGTGTGCGTTCATGAGTTGCAGCACTTCACCTTCGGCAATTTTATTGGTAGCACTGGCCATGACGTCCATGACGCGCATGCTGCCCAGTTCGACCATCATTTCGAAGGCCCTGGAATATAGATAATCACCGACGAGTACGCTGGCTTGATTACCCCAGACAGCATTGGCGGTGTCTTGGCCGCGGCGCAGTGCAGAGCTATCCACCACGTCATCGTGCAACAGGGTGGCGGTGTGAATGAACTCAACTACGGCAGCGGTACTGGCCAGTCGCTCATGCGCTTGCGGTGAGGAAGGTTGACCGCAGGCCTGGCCGGCTAAAACGGTAACTAAGGGACGTACGCGTTTGCCGCCTGATTGAATGATGTATTCGGCCACTTGATTGACCAACACGACGTCACTGGCGAGCCGAGTGCGAATGACGTGATCGACGGTCGCGAGTTGAGCGAGGACTGGTTGTTTAATCGAATCAAGGCTCATGAATGCGCTATCAGGCCAAAATGGGCGGCAATGGTAGCCGATGCGAGGCGGTTTCGCGGCAGGTGAATTCGTGTAGACCGTTAATTAGTGTAAAGATGCGATGGCGAATTCAGTATTCTTGAATCGGATTTATTGGGTACGTTACCGCGGTGAGGGCTGGTGCGCGACCGGGGACGGGATCTCGGTGCTTGATCCGTGCTTTTTCCAGAAAAAACCTTGCTCCGACGGGCGCTTATCCGTAAACTTCGCGACCTTTCGCCGGGCCTGTACCGGTAATTCAGTCCGCTTTACCTTCCAGTCGGAGGAGTACGCGGGTTATTCGGAGTGAGTTTAATTATGTACGCTGTGATCGCCACTGGTGGCAAGCAGTACCGAGTCAGTGAAGGCACGGTTCTGCGCATTGAAAAGCTGGAAGTCGAAGCCGGTTCTCCCGTTGAATTCGACCAAGTGTTGCTGGTGGCCAATGGAGACAAGATTGCCGTCGGCGCACCGCTGGTTGCAGGCAGCAAAGTTACGGCTACTGTGCAAAAGCACGGTCAGGGCGACAAAGTGTCGTTCGTGAAATTCCGTCGCCGTAAGCACTACATGCGTCGCGGTGGTCACCGTCAGCAGTACACCGAAATCAAAGTTACCGGTATCACCGGCGCTTAATTTTAGAGGGCTTCAGCAATGGCACATAAAAAGGCAGGCGGCAGTACTAAGAACGGTCGCGATTCAGAATCCAAACGACTGGGTTTAAAGAAGTTTGGCGGCGAAGCAGTTGTCGCTGGCAACATCATTATCCGTCAGCGTGGTACGCAGTTCTGGGCTGGTGATAACGTCGGTATGGGTACAGACCATACCTTGTTTGCCAAGGCCAATGGTCGCGTGGAATTCCGTAAGCGCGGTCCATCTCAGCACACTTACGTTTATGTGGTGGCTGAATAAGTTTGACCCTTAAGGGTATGAAAAACCCCAGCAAGGCTGGGGTTTTTTTTGTCCACTGATTTTGGTAGTTACCCGAGTGACTGGGTAACAAATAATTACTCGCAAGGTCACCTCTGGCGTGATAATGACACGCTCGTGTTTACAGCATTTTTAATTTCGGCTGTGTCCCATGAAATTCGTCGACGAAGCGCTCATTAAAGTTCAAGGTGGTAACGGTGGCTCAGGCGCTATCAGTTTCCGTCGCGAAAAATTTATTCCCTTCGGTGGGCCTGACGGCGGCGATGGGGGGCAGGGTGCCAATATTTATTTAGAGGCGATGGCTGGCATTAACACGCTGGCAGATTTTCGCTACAACCGTTCGTATCGTGCACCGCATGGCACCGCCGGCAGTGGTAATGATTGTACTGGCGCCGGTGGTGAAGATTTGATTGTGCATGTTCCCGTGGGTACGGTGATTTTTGATACTGAAACTGAGGAACAGCTGGGTGACCTCACCGAAGTGGGTCAGCGTGTATTGGTCGTTAAAGGCGGTAAAGGGGGGTGGGGTAATGCTCGCTTTAAGAGCAGCACTAATCGCACACCGCGCAAGGCCATGCCAGGCTTACCTGGAGAAAAACGCGAGTTACGTTTAGAGATGCGAGTGATTGCCGATGTGGGCTTGTTGGGGTTGCCCAATGCCGGCAAATCAACACTGATTCGTGGTGTGTCTGCTGCCAAACCGAAGGTAGCAGATTACCCCTTTACCACCTTACATCCGAATCTGGGCGTGGTATCGGTCGGCGTGCATCGCAGTTTTGTGATGGCGGATATTCCTGGTGTGATTGAAGGTGCAGCCGAAGGTGCCGGTTTAGGATTGCGCTTCTTAAAACATTTGCAGCGAACTCGGGTGCTTCTGCATCTGGTAGATATTTCGCCGCCCGATCCGCAAGCAGATCCGGTTAAAGATGTGCGGGTGATTGCTGCCGAATTAAAGAAATACAGTCCAGAGTTGGCCAAAAAGCCTCGTTGGTTGGTGCTAAATAAGATTGATGCATTGCCTGATGAGGATGCCGACAAACTCTGCAAGGATATTGTGCGTCGTTTACGGTGGAAGGGGCCGGTTTATCGAATTTCGGGTTTGGCGCGAATCGGAACCGATCGCTTGTGTCAGGATATCATGACGCTGATTGAAGAGATGACCGAGCAGGAACGCCAGGCTGCGCTGGACGATGAAGCCTTAAATTAAAGCGCCTACAAAACACGATCCCGCAGGGTACAGGGTTTCGGTTATTGCGTTTAAGTTCTGTGTAAACGTTGCCTTTCGCCAACAGGTAGGGGCTAGGCAGGCCAGACGCGCGAGGCGCTCTGGCCATTCATTCGGATCAATTAACCAGCAAGTGCCTTGACACGCGCATTCAACTGGCTCTTGTGGCGAGCGGCCTTGTTGCGGTGAATGATGCCCTTATTGACCATGGAATCGATCACCGGCACGGCAATTTTTAGATTATTGATGGCGGCTTCTTTCTCGCCAGCTTCGGCAGAAATAAGCACATTCTTAATAACTGTACGCAGACGAGAGCGGGCGGCCATATTGGCGGAACGACGCACAATTGTCTGGCGGGCACGCTTGATTGCAGATTTGATATTCGCCACGGGCGCAGTGACTCCAAAGAGGGGACGCAAAATGAGGCGCGAATTCTGCCGATGCCATCGCCCAAAGGCAAGGGGTGGGTGGCTGTTTTCTTAGGTTTTGACTACAAAAGTCCCCAATTAGGGCTATCGGGGTCGGCACGCTCCCGATACCATTGCCGGTCTTTGTGGCAAGGGTTGTTTCAGGCACACATGAGCCGACGTATTTTTCGCAGCATGAGCGTGTTTGGAATGATGACGCTGCTGTCACGGATTACCGGTCTGTGGCGTGACGTGGTGTATGCCAGTGCTTTTTCTGTCTTGGTGACCGATGCGTGGTTAACGGCTTACCAAATCCCTAATTTTTTACGTCGCTTGTTTGCCGAAGGGGCGTTTTCTCAAGCCTTTGTGCCGGTGGTATCGGAATACCGCACCCGTAATACCACTGACCAAACGCGCGACTTGGTGGATAGCGTCGCCGGTACTCTCGGCGGGTTTCTGTTGGTCGTTTCTTTGATAGGTTCGTTAGCGTCGCCATTGTTAATTTGGTTCATGGCGCGCGGCTTTCCCGTGGGTAGTGAGAAATTTACTATCGCTGTGGAAATGTTGCGTTGGACCTTTCCCTATTTGTTCTTCGTTTCAATGACCGCATTGGCCGGCGGTGTTCTGAATAGTTACGGTAACTTTGCGATACCGGCATTTAGTTCCGTGCTATTGAATGTGGTGATGATTATTGCTGCGCTGTGGGTATCGCCTCATCTGGACAAGCCCTATATGGCATTAGCAATGGGTGTGTTTATTGCCGGCATGGCGCAAGTGCTGATTCATTTACCTGTGTTGTTAAAGCTAAAGCTATTGAGTAGACCGCGATGGAATCTCAGTCATGAAGGCGTGCAGCGCATTGGTAAATTAATGATACCCGCCATTGTCGGCTCATCCATGGGGCAGATCAGCGTGATGATCAGTGCGGCCATTGCTACGGGCTTGGCTGAAGGCAGCGTGACTTGGTTGTACTTGGCAGATCGGTTGGTGGAGTTTCCGCTCGGTATTTTCAGTATTGGTTTGGCAACCGTGATTCTGCCCAATTTGTCTGCACATCATGCCTCAGCATCCCCTGAAAAATTCACCGCAACCTTAGATTGGTCATTGCGTCTGATCTTCATCATCGTGGTGCCTGCTGCGGTGGCCTTGTTTGTACTGGCCGGTCCCATGACCGCATTAATGTTTTATCGTGGCCACTTCACGCTAGCCAGTGTGGACATGACCACCCAAGCGACGATGGCCTATGCCTTTGCCTTGGTGGGTTGGAGTCTCGTCAAGGTGTTGTCGCCCGGTTATTTTGCGCGTCAGGATACCAAAACACCGGTGCGCACGGCGATGTGGTCGTTCGGTTTGACCATGGCGCTAAACGTGTCTGCAATCGGTATCCTGATCATGACGGGACAGCGGTTGGTGCCTGGTATGCACATTCTATTGGCATTAGCGACCGCTGCTGGGGCCAGCTTGAATCCTTGGTTGTTGTACCGTGGTCTACGTCAGCAAGGGGTATACCGTCCTGCACCAGGTTGGGTGTTGTTTATGATTCGTATTTTGCTGGCCAGTGTCGTGATGGCATTGTTTCTAAATTACTGTGCGGCCGATCTGCAGCAGTGGCTACAGGTTGGGACGGGTAAACGCATCCTCTGGATGGCTGAGCTCATTGTGGGGGGTGGTGCGTTGTACTTTGCAACCTTATGGTTCAGTGGGTTGCGCCCTGAACACTTGAAGCACTGAAGATGCAACTGATTCGTGGATTGCACAATCTCTCTGCTGCGCGTCACGCCACGACAAATTGGGGTGCGGTGGCGACCATTGGTGGTTTTGATGGCGTTCACCGGGGTCATCAGGCGTTGTTGGCCTTGTTGAAGCAGAGAGCCAATGAATGGTCGTTGCCTGCTACGGTGATTTCATTCGAACCCAGTCCGCGTGAGTTTTTTATGGGTAAAGCGGCCCCTGCACGTTTGCAACGGTTTCGTGAGAAATTTGCCGTCTTGGCGGCCTGTGGTGTCGAACGTTTTGTGTGTTTACGTTTTGATGAGCAATTACGCAGCTTGAGCCCTACGGCATTTGTTGAACAGATTCTGCGCGATGCTCTGGGTGTACGTTGGTTAGTGGTAGGGCATGATTTCAAGTTCGGCCGTGGTCGCGAGGGTAGCGTGACCGATTTGCATGTTTTGGGATCTCGTTGTGGCTTTGGTGTCGAGGAGTTTGCACCGCACCTGATGGATCAAGAGCGCGTCAGCAGTACCTTAGTTCGCGATGCATTGGCCGCTGGGGATTTGCGGCGTGCTGAGCAGTTACTGGGCAGGCCCTATTCCATATCTGGTCGAGTGGTACATGGTCAGAAGTTGGGGCGGACATTGGGGTATCCCACGGCAAATATTAGGCTTAAGCGACGCGTTATTCCGCTGAACGGTATTTTTGCTGTCCGCGTGACGGGTGCGGGATTGCATTCAGTGCCAGCGGTGGCCAGTTTGGGGACCCGTCCCGTGGTCAATGGGGTTGAGCCGTTACTTGAGGCACATGTTTTTGATTTCGACGGCGACCTCTATGGTCAGCAATTACAGATAGAATTCATTGCGCGATTGCGAGATGAGTTGTGGTTTCCGAGTTTGGCGGCCTTGGTCGAGCAGATGCATATCGATGCGGCCCAAGCACGTCAAATTTTGCTATAGATGCAATTGTAGCTACGGTTTTAGATACGGTTATAGATTTACTGACAGGCTTTTCTTTGATGACTATCGATTACAAACAAACGCTCAACCTTCCAAGTACAGAGTTCCCGATGAAGGGGGATCTGGCGCGTCGTGAGCCTGAAATGCTCAAGGCTTGGCAGGACGGGCAGATTTATCAAAAGCTACGCGCCAAAGCCAAAGGTCGGCCGCAATTCATTCTTGCCGATGGCCCGCCTTATGCGAATGGCTCCATTCATTTGGGTCATGCCATTAATAAGGTGTTAAAGGATATTGTTGTTAAGTCGCGTACTTTAGACGGTTTTGATGCGCCATTTATTCCAGGGTGGGATTGTCATGGCTTGCCTATCGAACATCAAATTGAAAAAGCACGTGGTAAAGAAGTAAAGCACCTAGAGCCGCGTGTGTTTCGTCAGGCCTGTCGGGACTATGCTGCCGAGCAGGTCAATGGTCAGCGTGAAGATTTTAAGCGGTTAGGGGTGATGGCGGATTGGGATCAGCCTTACCTCACCATGCAGCCTGGGTTCGAGGCTGAGCAATTACGAGCCTTTGCCAAGATTCTTCGTAACGGACATCTTTATAAAGGTTTAAAGCCAGTGCATTGGTGCATGGATTGCGGTTCAGCGTTGGCGGAAGCCGAAGTTGAATATGAAGACCGAACGTCACCTGCCATCGATGTGCGGTTCACCATGACCGAAGCGCATCGCGCTGCATTTTTAAAACAACACAAACTAGATATCGGTGATAAGCCAATCAGTATTGTGATTTGGACCACCACACCCTGGACCTTGCCAGCCAATCAGGCGGTGGCATTGGGTGCAAATATTGAATACGGCCTATATTCGCTTGCAGATGAATTACTGATCATTGCCAAAGAGCTGGCAGCCAATTTCTTTGAGCGCATCAAGATTGATATGCCAGTGCCTTCATTAACCTTAGTTGGTTCGATGCTGGGGTGGGATATTGCGGAGCATCCATTGGAGACGAAAGCAGATCGATTGCATCTGCAGCATCCTTTCTTGGATCGCATCGTGCCGGTCATTCTTGGTGATCACGTTACACTTGATGCCGGTACTGGTGCGGTGCACACGGCGCCTGGACATGGTCAGGAGGACTACGTGGTCGGTGCAAAGTATGACTTGCCGATTGATAATCCAGTGGGCGGTGATGGACGCTTCCTGCCGAACACTGCATTCTTTGCTGACCTAAAAGTATTTGATGCTAATCCAATAGTTATTGAGTTGCTTAAAGAACGTGGCAAGTTGCTGCATCATCACAAGTTACATCACAGCTATCCACATTGCTGGCGACATAAAACACCGGTGATTTTCCGTGCTACGCCACAATGGTTTATCAGTATGGAAAAAGCGGGATTACGTGCTGGCGCCTTGCGTGAGATCGACGCGGTCAAGTGGATGCCTGGTTGGGGGCAGAATCGTATTGGCAATATGATTGCCAATCGACCGGACTGGTGTATTTCGCGTCAACGCATGTGGGGTGTACCCATTGCCTTGTTCCTACACAAGACAACAGGCGAGGTGCACCCCCGATCTGCCGACCTCATTGAAGCAGTGGCTAAGCTGGTTGAAAAGCAAGGTATTGATGCATGGTTTGAGCTGAATCCAGTTGATTTGTTGGGTACAGAAGCAGATCAATATGACAAGGTTACCGACATTATGGATGTATGGTTTGATTCGGGTGTCGTACATCACTGTGTGCCCGCGCTGCGTTCTGAAATTGTGGCTCCGGCTGATTTGTATCTTGAAGGTTCTGATCAGCATCGAGGTTGGTTTCATAGTTCATTGCTGACCTCTGTCGCCATGCACGATCGTGCGCCGTATAAAGCGGTACTCACGCATGGCTTTACCATTGATGACAAGGGCCGCAAGATGTCCAAGTCATTGGGTAATGTTATTTTGCCACAGAAAGTAGTGGGTACTTTAGGTGCGGACGTACTGCGTTTATGGGTGGCTGCGACGGACTATTCCAATGAAATGAGTTTGTCTGATGAGATTCTCAAACGCGTGACCGATTCGTATCGTCGTATTCGTAATACGGTGCGATTCT
>CANGJP010000056.1 GCA_947454465.1 Pseudomonadota bacterium | reverse complement strand
TCCGGAACACGAAATCATGAACCTTGCGTCCATCACGAAATCGAACTTCTAATTTAGCAGGATGCGCGTTCACATCTACCTGCCCAGGATCTACATCCAGAAATAACAAATAAGCCGGATGCCTGCCGCCATACAAAACATCCTGATAGCCCATCTTAACTGCGTTACCCAAAGTTCGATCCCGCATCATTCGACCATTGAGATACCAATACTGCAGATCAGGCTGACCTCTTGCAAAGGTCGGTAAACACAACCAACCGCGTAACTTCATATCCAGGGATACATGCTCGAAATACAAAGCATGAGCCATAAAGTCTTCACCCATGATAGCGGCTATACGCTGCCCCTGCTGCTCAGGCGTACTGGCGACTTGATAAGAAAAAATCGTACGTTTAGCTGCAGTGAGCGTAAAACCAACATCAAAGCGAGATAAGGCCAAGCGTTCGAGCTGACGTGTTAAGTGCTGTAACTCGGTACGTTCAGCACGCAAAAATTTGCGCCTTGCTGGCACATTAAAAAAAAGATCTCGTACCTCAACCGTTGTTCCCACCGATGCTGCAGCAGGAATTGGAGCAGAAATATTGCCATTGTCTGCATTAACAGAAAAACCATGGTCACTCCGACTGGTCCGTGAGGTCACTCGCATGCGCGATACCGATGCCATACTAGGCAACGCCTCACCACGAAACCCTAGTGTTGCCACGCGCTCAAGATCATCAATATCGGCGATTTTACTGGTTGCATGTCGAGTAATTGCCAGAACCAATTCATCTCGGTCAATGCCACAACCATTATCACGCACACGACATAACTTCACCCCTCCGTCCTCAATTTCAACTTCAATCTGGGTTGCACCGGCATCGAGACTGTTTTCTACAAGCTCTTTGATCACCGACGCAGGGCGTTCTACCACCTCCCCGGCGGCAATCTGGTGTATTAACTGATCTGGAAGTATGCGGATCGGCATGGTCAAAGAAAGGAACACAGAAGAAGGTCAGGGATGCCAGGATACCCTGTTTATACCTGACTACGTATCAGATGAAGTCAGTTAATTACGAGCCTGACGTGTCAGCTTAAGCTGAGCCACACGCGTACCCGGAGGCGAGTTCGCATAAAAATAATCGCGTACACCCGTCATCACTGCCTCGGCAATCCGCGCCTGATGCCTTGGATCCGACAATCTCAACTCCTCAGTCGGATTAGAAATGAATGCCGTTTCTACCAGCATGGAAGGAATGTCCGGCGCCGTTAGCACTTTAAAACTGGCTTGCTGCACCTGCTGATGATGAATATTACCGATATGATCAAGTTGCTCCAGTACGTGACTTGCGGCTTCCATACTGGCACTCATACTGGCTCCCTGTGTCAGGTCCAGTAGCACTGAAGCTAGAACATTACTTTTATCTTCGAGCGACACCCCACCTATCAAATCAGCAGCATTTTCGCGGTCGGCAAGATAACGTGCTGCCTCGCTGGTCGCGCGCTTAGAGGACAAGGTATAGACTGATGAGCCCGAAGGAGACGCTCGATCGACTGAATCGGCGTGAATAGATACAAACATATCTGCTTGCTGCTGGCGAGCGCGATGCGGACGCTCACTCAAAGCCACAAAATAATCACCATCGCGCGTGAGGATTGCATGCATACCGGGCTCAGCATCAATCTGCTCCTTAAGCAACCTAGCAATGGCCAAGGTGACATTTTTTTCCTTGATCCCAGTAGGGCCAATCGCACCCGGATCTTCACCGCCATGACCTGCGTCAATGGCGATAATCAAATCCCGTGCGTTATTTTGAGCAGACATAGACTTCGCCGAAGCAGAAACTGTCGGGAGAGCAGAGGATGGAACGCTTACTGCCGAGGGCGGAGCCTCGGTAATTGATGCTAATTTTAGATCTTCACCATTGGCGGGTGCCGTAGATTTACCGACGGGCAAATCCACCACCAACCTTGGACCCAGCGCGCCCTCAGCACCCAACCAAGTGACTTTAGGCGTAACTGATGAATTCACATCTAAGACAATACGTAAATCGCCATTCTCCCGCTTAGCCGCACGTAAACCAGTCACCACGCCGTCACCGCCTGGTAACTTGCCAATTAGCATGGCGGCCGGTAAATCAATGACTACCCGAGCAGGGTTTTCAAGGGTGAACACAGTCTGAACCGTAGTTTCGCTTATCTCGATCACCACCCTGGTTTTATCCGCTTGCCCAGCGACACGCATACCTGTCACATTGGGTTTGGCCACAGCCTCCCAAGAAGACAAAGCCAGCAGCAACGCAGCAATTTTCAGACAACGGATGTACATAATGGATAACTTTACTGCGAGCAACACCACAAACTCAAGCAGTAAATCAATAAAATTAGATAGATAGACTCACTTCATCGCCAATTAACTTAGAAAGACAGGCTATCTACCAGTCGCTGAAGAGATTCCGAATTCGTCTTCAAGACCAACTGACGTCCAGAAGTCAGCCCATCTGGATAATCAAGACGCACCGACAAGTCCGCTGTCGGCAAATAGCCACCCACCCGCTCAGGCCACTCAACAAACAAAATTGCGCCAGGCTGCAGCAAATCGCGCCAACCCAAATCCTCCAACTGCTGCGGATCCGTCAACCGGTAGAGATCAAGATGAAATAGGTTTCGTCCCGCAAGCTCATAGGGCTCTATTAAAGTATAAGTGGGGCTCGGTACCTGCCCGACATGACCCATCCCATGTAACAGGGCACTGACCAGTGTAGTTTTTCCAGCGCCAAGATCCCCCTGTAACGTAACAATCATCGCCTTTGGTGACGAACAACCAACCAATGCGTGACCAAGCGCCATACCCGCAGCACGAGTCTGCGTCTCATCGCTCAAAAACCAAGACCGATTGGCAAAAGATTCACTCATGGATTCAGGCACAACGGTAGAAACTCAAACACATCACTGGCGAGCAAACCACGCTCACCTTTTTGAGCAGCAAGATCACCTGCTGTAGCGTGCACATACACACCCGCACGCGCTGCAAGAGCCAAATCACGCTTATCAGGAGCTTGCTGAGCTGCAATGCCAGCAATGATCCCGGTCAATACATCGCCCATGCCAGGAATGGCCATACCGGGATTACCCCGACCACACAATGACGGTCGCTGATTTTCAGCCGCCACCAGCGTACCCATTCCCTTTAGCACCACCACACCATGATAACGACTCTGCAACGCCTGCAATGCCTGCATACGACTGTGCTGAACTTCAGCATTACTGAGATTTAACAATCGCGCGGCCTCACCCGGATGCGGTGTTAGCACCCAATTACTGCGCTGCTGGGGATGCAGTGCTAATAAGTTCAAGGCATCGGCATCGATAATCAAAGGCTTTTCAGTCGCTAACACGGCTTCGAATAATGCTCTAGCCCAGGCGTCCTGACCAAGACCAGGCCCTACAGCAATGACATCAGCATCGTGAAGTAGTGGACCCAACTCAACCGCCGACATCACTCCACGACCCATCAATTCAGGTCGAGTAGCAATCAAAAAACCGACATGCTCTGGGCGGGTCGCCAATGTCACCCATCCCGCACCGGCTCGTAAACAAGCCTCACCGCACAACCCCACCGCACCGGGCATACCCAATCCACCACCCACGATTAGGACATGACCGTGCTGCCCCTTGTGTGCATTTCTTGGACGACGTGGCAGCGCTTGCTCAACCATACGTTCATCCATCAGCAAGGCAACTGCATCCACTTCATCACGCCTAACCTGCGCAGAAAGGCCTAAATCATCAAACATACGCTTACCCGCATGATCAGGCCCCTCATCGATATACAAGCCCTGCTTCAACCCAACGAAACTCATCGTGCACCTGGCACGAATCGCAGCACCCCTAACCTGCCCTGTGTCGGCATCAATACCCGTCGGCACATCAAGCGCGAACACAGGCCGTGATGATGCATTAATTTGCCTCACAATCGACTGCACCGTCGCATCCAACGGACGCGATAATCCAGTACCCAATATGGCATCGACTACGACATCTACTGCATTTAGCTTTTCGCAATGCCAAAGTTGAGTCACTCCACCCTCTGCAAGATAATCCTGCCAAGCTTGTTGCGCTGCACCGCTCAGCGTCTCGGGCCGAGACACGGATACGACCTCAACCTGCAATGCTTCTGCCGCGGCCAACCGTGCCAATACATAACCATCACCCGCGTTATTGCCAAAACCACAGACCACCAACAACCGCTTTGCATCCGGCCATTGAGTCCGTAAGGCAAGCAGAGCCGCTGTGGCGGCTCGCACCATCAATGAATACGCAGGGATACCCAAACGCTCAATCGCATAGGCTTCGATCGCTTTAATTTGAACAACACTGTGAAGGGTAGCGGGTAAGACAGACATAGGCGCTATTATAGGGAGCATCGAATCCAACTCGGACAACAGTTTCTGCCATGTCGCTGATAGACACCACTGCCAATCCCCCTTACACCAAGGTAGAGCTGCATGGTTTGACCCAGCAGATCAAGCAATGGGGCTCCGAGCTGGGTTTTCAGCAAATCGGCATTAGCGACTTGCAACTACAAGAAGATGAGCAACACCTACACACTTGGCTCGCTAAGCATTATCACGGCGACATGGACTACATGGCCAAACATGGCCGTAACCGGAGTCACCCTGACGAACTGATTCCCGGTACCCTCCGAGTCATTTCAGCACGTATGGATTATTGGCCAGGCACCGCACAATCAGCCAAACAGGCGCTGCAGGACGATCAAACAGCTTACATCTCTCGTTATGCTTTGGGGCGCGACTACCACAAAGTATTACGTCACCGACTGGCACAACTGGCCGAACGTATCAGTAACGCCATTCGTCCCCATACCTATCGGGTTTTCGTTGATAGCGGCCCTATCTTGGAAAAAGCTTTAGCACGAAATGCAGGCCTGGGGTGGATCGGTAAACACACCAATCTCATTAATCGTCACGCGGGCTCATGGTTTTTTCTCGGTGAAATACTGACCTCGCTACCTTTGCCGATCGATACATCGGTTACAAATCACTGTGGCACTTGCACGGCGTGCATAGAGATCTGCCCCACCCAAGCCATTGTTGCACCTTACACAGTAGATGCACGTCGATGCATTTCATACCTAACAATCGAATTACGCGATTCAATTCCCATTGAATTTCGTAATGCTATAGGCAACCGCATCTATGGTTGTGATGACTGCCAGTTATTCTGCCCTTGGAACAAATTTGCCAAGGCCAGTGATGAATCTGACTTCACGCCGCGACACCGCTTAGATAAGAGTAGCCTAATCGAACTATTTTCCTGGTCAGAAGATGAGTTTTTGAAAAAAACCGAAGGCAGCGCCATTCGGCGGATAGGTTACGAATGTTGGTTACGCAACATCGCAGTGGCCCTAGGCAACGCGCAACGGAGCGATACCGTCATTAACGCCTTGCAATCACGCCTGCATCACGAATCCCAGATGGTTCAGGAGCATGTCATATGGGCTTTAGAGCAACATCAACCAAAGTAATACCTTAATTAAGCTCGATAAGGACATTATCTATCAATCGCGCACGGCCTAAACGTGCCGCCGTCAAAATCACTAGCCTGCATGATGACTCGCAAGGGGCTCCTAACGAATCAGCATCACGGATAGCAACATAATCCGTTTCAAACCCGACATGCTGCAAGCGCTGAAACCCCACTTGCTCAAGCGCAGCATAATCACGACGGCCCCGTAGGACTTCCTGTTTGATTTCGGTTAATACTCGATACACATTCGGTGCAAGCGTACGCTGCTGCGCATTCATGTAACGGTTACGTGAACTCATCGCTAAACCATCCACCTCACGCACCGTAGGCATACCTAACACTCGCAATGGCATGCATAAATCCATCACCATGCGCTTGATGACAGCCAACTGCTGAAAGTCTTTTTCGCCAAATAACGCCAGATCAGGCTGAACCACATTAAATAATTTAGCCACCACAGTAGCCACGCCGACAAAATGACCGGGGCGTACCGCACCACACAAGACGTCCGATAATTCAGGTACTTTAACCTGTGTGTGACCTTGCATGCCGTATGGATATAAATCACTCACCTCAGGTGCGAATAAAAGATCGACCTTAAATTGCTCAAGCAATGCATGATCTTCTTGGGGAGTGCGTGGATACGCTTGAAAATCCTCGCTCGGCCCAAACTGCAGGGGGTTAACAAAAATACTTACCACGACTCGATCCGCACATTCACGCGCGCGATCCACTAAACTTGTGTGGCCGGCATGCAAGTTACCCATGGTAGGCACCAGCGCCACCTTCAAGCCTTGCTGGCGCCACTGACCTACACGCTGTATCACCTGATCAGATCGAGCAATAATTTCCATAAGAGAATCAGACAAAGAAAAACACTCTCACTTAGAAGCAATGCTCAGGCGCTGGATACGATTTATCTCGAACCGCACCCACATAATTTTTGATCGCCTGCAAAGGACTCTCTGCCCCTAGCATAAAGTTACGCGAGAATTTAGGCTTGCGACCAATAGTAATGTCGAGCAAATCATATAACACCAGAATCTGGCCATCTGTTTCGGGCCCAGCACCAATACCAATGACGGGAACAGACAACTCCGCCGTAATGTGCGCACCCAATACCGAAGGGATGCATTCCAACAAGACGAGATCAGCCCCAGCCTGCTCCAATGCTTTGGCATCGTGCAACATTTGCTCCGCCGCATCCTCATTACGACCCTGCACACGAAACCCTCCTGCCTTATGCACGGATTGAGGCTTCAATCCCAAATGAGCACATACGGCGATATCGTGGTTGGCTAGAAACTCAACAATTTCAACCTGACTGGCACCACCCTCCAACTTCACGATTTTGGCACCGCCCTCTTGCATCAGGCGCACGGCATTATTCAAAGCTTGCTCGGGTGAGGCATAGGTCATGAAAGGCATATCGGCCATCAAGAAGGGACGATACAACCCGCGATTGACCGCCTTGCAGTGATAAATAACATCTTCAAGAGTGACGGGCACCGTAGTGTTATGGCCTTGTATCACCATACCCAAAGAATCGCCTACCAGCACTATATCCGCACCCGCCTCATCCACCAACGCAGCAAAACTTGCATCGTACGCCGTGACGCAGGCGATCTTTTGCTGTTCCGCTTTCATCTTAGCAAGCGTACTGACCGTGACCGGCGGCCGGGCGGCATAACGCTCTTGCAAGTGGGTATACATAAACCGTGCTCTAATCAAAAATTATTAGGCAAGCACCTTAATGATACATGCCAGAAACATCAACCCACAGACGGGGGAATCGGCCAAAACCAACTAATAAGCTGGGTTGAAATACTGCCGCCCTGGGCGCAATCGTGCCAACTCGGTCAACAACTGTTGATAGTCCCGTTCACGATTGATGAAATCTGCCTGAGCGGCGTTCACAATTAACAATGGCGCAGCACGATAATCATGAAAAAAACCAGCGTAAGCAGCATTCAGTTTTTCCAAGTATGAACGCTCAATATGCTGTTCATACTCTATTCCGCGCTGAGCAATACGCTCCAAAAGTACATCCGTAGGCGCTTGCAAATAAATCACTAAGTCCGGTGTTGGCACATCCAATGATAAGTGGGTATATACTTTTTCATATAACGCCAACTCATCCGCATCGAGATTGACACCAGCAAACAACCGATCCTTATCGAGCAGGTAATCTGCCACATGAGCGGCCGTAAACAAATCCTGCTGATTCAAAACCTCCAACTGTTTAGCACGCTGAAACAAAAAGAATAACTGAGCGGGCAATGCGGCCTGCTGAGGATTACGATAAAAACGCTCTAGAAAAGGGTTATCCTCAGCCTCTTCCAACACCAGCGACGCATTAAAACTCTCAGCCAGTCGCCTTGCAAGACTGGTTTTACCGACTCCAATCGTACCTTCAACCACAACATAACGTGGAAGTGTTAAAGAATGAGTAGCCATCAGTTCAATGGCTCCAGATCACACCATCCTAACTGGCGCGCGCACACCAACGCAGTCACCCCATTAGGTAATTTCAGTACAGGCGCAATCTCTGCTAAAGGCTGGATAACGAAATTTCTAAGCAATAAACCAGGATGTGGCAACTGCATAGACTCGCTGTCAGAACGTTGTTCACCATATAGCAATAAATCCAGATCAATCACGCGTGGCCCCCAACGCAGGGACGATACCTGCCGCCCCATTCGACGCTCAATGTCCTGCAATTCACTTAACAATTGCTCAGCCGTTAATTGCGTAAGTAAGCCTACCACAGCATTGATATACGCTGGTTGATCCACCGGCCCCATCGCTACCGAACGATATAACGATGAATGAACGTGCGCCGCTGTCAACTTCAATTGCGACAACCGGGTAAACGCTTGACTCACCTGCCACTCAGGCTGCTCAAGATTACTTCCAATGGCAACATACGCAGGCACCCAGGTAGACACAGATGATTATCCTTGCGGTACAGCACACTTTTTACGACTGCGGCTGCGACGTCGTCGTTTGCGCACCGGTGTATCGGTCGACTCCTCTTGGGAAACCCTCACCACCTCAACCTGTGCTGCACGGGACTCAACAGGCATCACCTGAATTTCCGTCCACCAGTCTGCAACTGATGACTCAATCTCGCCAGCCGCAGCACGCAACAACATGAAGTCATAGGCAGCACGAAATCGCGGATGATCCAGCAACCGCAAGCTACGCCGGCCGCTGCGAATATCAAATCGTGGCTGCAGAGATATTACTTCACGAGCACTTAAACTAAATCGCTTTGGCAACGCCACGCGCCGCTGCGCTCGCAGTGCAACCGTATCCCATGCATCTTGTAACGCTTGGATAGGTGAATCAGACAAGGCTTCAAACTGCTTGGCTTGTTTACGAACCGATGGCCATAACAAGACTGCAAAAAGAAATGCAGGGGTAACCGACTTATCCGCTTTAATGCGGTCATCCGTTCCCATAAGCCCTAATCGGATCACTTGCTCGGCCGTATGATCTTGACCCTGGGATAATACTTGAGCCAACTCGGGGATCAGATGAGCAAGCAATCCATACTCACGCAATAATTCAAAACTACGTAGCGCGCTACCTGACAAAAATAGTTTAGTCACTTCATCAAATAAACGCGCCGCGGGCACACCATCTAACATATAAGCCAGCTTTGCAATCGGCTTTGCCGTGACAGCATCGATTGAAAAATCCAACTTAGCCGCAAAGCGTATTGCACGGAGCATCCTTACTGGATCTTCACGATAACGGGTTTCTGGATCACCAATCAGCTTCAATACCCGATGCTGAGCATCTTGCACACCGCCCACATAATCCCAAATAGAAAAGTCGGCAATATTGTAGTAAAGGGCATTGGCCGTAAAATCACGGCGCCAAACATCTTCATCAATAGAGCCATACAGGTTGTCACGCAGAATGCGTCCGCGATCATCGAGCACGCGCCGCGAATCCTCATCGACGCTATTGTCTTCATCGATCAAAGTATGAGCGGCACGAAACGTAGCCACCTCGATAATCTCGTAACCAAACCGCACATGAGCCAAATGGAAGCGCCGACCAATCAACCGACAGTTGCGAAATAATTCCCGTACCTGCTCTGGATGTGCATTGGTGGCCACATCAAAATCTTTAGGCTGTCGCCCAATCAGTAAATCACGCACCGCTCCACCCACCAAAAATGCCTGATAACCTGCCTCCTTCAAGCGGTATAGGACTTTCAACGCATTGGGCGAAATGGCGTTACGAGAGATCGGATGCTCTGCACGCGGCACTACATTGGGTTCAATTGGATTTTCTTTAGGCAATTCAGACACTGGCAGACCGTCATTAAAGGGAGTTTTACTTGAGCAAACGTTATCGCCCCGTATAATAGCCTACCTTCATAGCGGCGCTCGCCGTAATCTCACCCCCGTTGCTCCCATCGTCTAGTGGCCTAGGACACAGCCCTCTCAAGGCTGGTACACGAGTTCGAATCTCGTTGGGAGCGCCATAAAATCAATAACTTAAAAGACAGCAGCGCAGTCGGTACGGAAACGGTACGG
>CANGJP010000055.1 GCA_947454465.1 Pseudomonadota bacterium | reverse complement strand
GTCACGGGGCCAACCCTTAAATTTAATACCGATACAGTGATTGCATTGACAGGGGCGTTCATGCTGGCCGAGCTGGATGGCCAGCCTGTGGAGTTCTGGCAAGCTTTGCCCATCCAGCGTGGCAGCGTGCTTAAGCTGCGAACGATTCAGGGTTCGGGACAACGCGCCTATCTGGCGATTAAAGGTGGCTTTGACGTACCGTTATACATGAACAGTCGGGCGACCTTTACGCTCGGGCAGTTTGGCGGGCACGGGGGGCGGGCACTGCGCGCCGGTGATGTATTGCGGGTGACCCCAACGTCCCACTCATGGACTCAACAACAGGCCGAATGTGCGGTCATGCCGGTTGAGCTGATTCCAAACTATCCATCTCACTGGCAAATTCAGGTCATGTATGGACCTCATGGCGCGCCGGATTATTTCACTCCGCAAGACATTGAGGTTTTTTTCAAGACGCATTGGCAGGTGCATTACAACTCTAGTCGTACCGGCGTACGTCTGATGGGTCCTAAACCTCAGTGGGCTCGTACCGATGGAGGAGAGGCTGGTCTTCATCCATCAAATATTCATGATAATGCGTATGCCATTGGTGCGGTTGATTTCACCGGAGACATGCCCGTCATTCTGGGTCCCGATGGGCCGAGTCTGGGTGGGTTCGTATGTCCTGTCACCATCGTACAGTCTGAGTTATGGAAGGTAGGGCAACTCAAGCCTGGTGACACCATCGAATTTATTCCGATCGATTACGCAACAGCCAGTTCGTTGTGGCACGAACAAAACCAGATGATTGCAACCTTGCAGACTCTCGAGCCTGCCTCCGCGTCAGCCACTCAATCTCTTGGGTCACCGGTATTAACCCGCTACACCCACTCTCATGGTAGTGACTTGCCAGAGCTATGTATCCGTCAGGCTGGAGACAGCTATGTGTTGCTAGAGTATGGTCCCCAGGTTCTGGATCTTGAGTTGCGTTTCCGTGTGCATGCATTTATGCAGTCGCTGCAAGCTCAGCAGGTGGCCGGTCTGATGGAGTTGACGCCAGGGATTCGATCCTTGCAGGTCCACTATGACAATCGGATCATCTCTCAATCTGAGTTACTCGACATCATGCTCAGAACCGAGCAGGCATTACCCGCTGTGGATGAAGTGGAGGTGCCTAGCCGGATTATTCACCTGCCGTTGTCTTGGGATGATCCGGCCACACGTCTGGCCATTGATAAATACATGCAATCGGTGCGCGCTGATGCGCCGTGGTGTCCGAGCAACATTGAATTCATCCGCCGTATCAATGGGCTCGATAGTGTTGAAGATGTGTATCGAATCCTATTTGAAGCCAGTTACTTGGTCATGGGATTGGGTGATGTTTATTTAGGCGCACCCGTTGCCACGCCGCTTGATCCCCGTCATCGTTTGGTTACCACGAAGTACAACCCAGCGCGTACCTGGACGCCTGAGAATGCAGTGGGTATCGGAGGTGCTTATCTCTGTGTCTATGGCATGGAAGGCCCTGGGGGGTATCAGTTTGTGGGGCGCACCGTACAGATGTGGAACCGCTATCGGCAAACAAGCGACTTTGTAGACGGTAAGCAATGGTTACTTAGATTCTTTGATCAACTGCGTTTTTATCCGGTTGGTTCAGATGAATTATTGAAAATGCGTGACGAGTTTATTGAAGGGCGATTTAAGTTACGTATCGAACCAACCGTACTGCGGTTGAGTGAATATCGGCAGTTCTTAGCAGTTAATCAAGAGGCGATCTCGCGTTTCAAAAATCGCCAACAAGCTGCTTTTGATGCAGAACGCCAGCGATGGGCTTTATCAGGAATACTTGAGCCTGTGACCGATGAGCCATCAGTTGCTGGTGCTGAAGGCGTTGATGTGCCTGAAGGCTGTGCAGCGATCGTCTCTCCGGTTACCGGTAGCATTTGGCAACTCAGCGTTGGAAAGGGTGAGTTATTACAGCCTGATGCTGAATTGTTGGTGATCGAGGCCATGAAAATGGAAATTCCTGTCTGTGTGAATGATCCCTGTGAAGTGGTGGAGATGCGTGTTGTCAAAGGTAAGGCAGTCATGGCAGGTGATGTGATCGCCATCGTAAAAAATGTTATCAATGGTCGGTGAGTAGATCTAATGACCACTGACTTTATGCCCACGCTTATCATCAGCGAATTGCTCGCTGCATACCGCTCAAAACGTATCACTGTTTCTGCATTCTATGATCGTTTGCTTAATCGCATTGATACTGCGCCTGATCATCATGTTTGGATTTATCGTTTGTCCCGAGAACAGCTGAGTCATTATATTTACCGTTTGCAAGGGTATTCACCTGATGAGTTGCCGTTATATGGTGTGCCCTTTGTCATTAAAGACAACATTGACTTGGTTGGTGTACCTACTACCGCGGCCTGTCCGGATTTTTCTTACATACCGACAACGTCCGCCTTTGTCGTTCAATGTTTGCTGGATGCTGGCGCGATTCCACTGGGAAAAACCAATATGGATCAGTTTGCTACAGGGTTGGTGGGGGTCCGTTCACCTTATGGACCTGGGCTCAACAGTTTCAATCCTGATTACATCTCAGGGGGGTCAAGTTCAGGGTCGGCGCTCGCTGTAGCGTTGGGTTATGCCAGTTTTTCCTTAGGAACGGATACAGCAGGGTCTGGGCGTGTGCCTGCTGCATTTAATAATGTCATTGGTCTTAAACCCAGTTGTGGCCGCTTAAGTACTAGGGGTGTGGTACCGGCGTGTCGAACGCTGGATTGTGTGAGTGTTTTTGCCTTGACCGCTTCAGATGCCTATGCAGTTATGCAGGTGGCGCAACAATTTGATGACTCTGATCCGTGGTCGCGTTCATTTGTGCCTTCATTGCGTTCTGGTGCGATGCAAGCAGACGTGTTTCGCGTGGGTATTCCAATGAAGGAACAACTGACGTTCTTTGGCGATACCGAGTACGCACGATTATTCACTTTGGCCTGTAAAAATATTGAATCATTGGGTGGTACTTTGGTGGAGCTGGACTTTGCACCATTATTTGAAGCGGCAAAGCTACTGTATGAAGGTCCTTGGGTGGCAGAACGTTATGCCGCCATAACATCTTTGATTGAGTCGAATCCTGCTGCACTGCATCCAGTTACGTTGGACATTACTCTAGGTGCCGCACAACGTAGTGCCGTTGATGCCTTCAAGGCGCAATATCGCTTGCAGGAACTGAAACGAGAGGCACGGGCGCTGATGCTGCAAGCTGAAGTGTTTATGACTCCAACTGCACCGACAATTTATCGTATCGCTGAGGTTGAGTCTGAGCCTATTCGGTTGAATAGTAATCTTGGCTATTACACTAATTTTATGAACTTACTGGACTTTGCGGCGGTTGCTGTGCCGACAGGTTTTAGAAAAGATGGCTTGCCTTTTGGCGTCACCTTGTTTGCTGAACGCGACACCGATGAAGCCTTACTGATACTGGCTGATCGATTGCATCGCGCCAGTGTCAATCGACTCGGCCATCACTGGTGCACCATGCCCTTAAGTCACTTGCCGTCTATCTTGACTGGGTTCAAGTACATTGGGGTTTGTGGAGCGCATATGCAGGGACTGCCGCTCAATCATCAACTGACTACCCGGGGAGCCTACTTCGTTAAGCGTGCACGAACCACGGCAGATTATCGCTTGTATGCTTTATCGGGTGGACCGCCTTATCGACCAGGATTGGTACGTGTTGAGCGCGAAGGTCAGCAAATAGATTTAGAGGTATGGGCGATGCCCGAGTCGCAGTGGGGCACTTTTATGGCCAACATTCCTTCACCGTTGTGCTTGGGGCAGATTCAGCTTGAGGGGGGCGAGGCAGTAACGGGCTTCTTGTGTGAGCGGTACGTGACCGTCTCTGCCAAGGATATTTCCTGTTTTGGTGGCTGGCGCAGTTATCTTGCCAGCGCACAGTAAATGGGCGAAAGGGTACGTGAGTGATCGTTACTGGGGCGCATCGCGCGTGCAGGGCGGTTCATGTGGCGCTGCTTGCATGCTGCATTGACCTGTTTGGGGTATCAATAGATAGACTGGTGAATGGTTTTGATAAAAATAAACGGTTGGTTTAAGTGTAAGCTGCTATCGAGCATGAAACTTGCACATTCTGTACGGTATTCATTCTTCAAACTTAAAGGTCACTCATGCCTGTGTCTTCCTTGATTGCTAACGATGACCGTACCGCGTTAGATAAACATGCCTTGCAGAAGGCCTTTCTCGACAACCTGTTTTATATCCAGGGAAAGTTTCCTGCTTTGGCGACTAAGACCGATTACTACATGGCGTTGGCGTACACCATTCGTGATCGGTTGCTACAGCGATGGATCAGTACCGCTGCGGCCTATACTCAACAGGGCTCACGGACGGTGTGTTATCTCTCAGCTGAATTTTTGATGGGCCCGCATCTGGGTAACAATCTGATTAACCTTGGTATCTATGAGGAAGTTAAACAGGCGGTCACCGAGTTGGGTCTTAACTTTGATGAATTGCTGTCACAGGAAGACGAGCCTGGTCTGGGTAATGGCGGATTAGGGCGACTGGCTGCCTGCTTTATCGACTCTTTGGCGACCTTGGAAATTCCGGCACTCGGTTACGGTATCCGCTATGAGTTCGGTATTTTCGAACAAAGCATCGTTGATGGATGGCAGACTGAAAAAACAGACAAATGGTTGCGATTCGGTAACCCTTGGGAAATTGCCCGTCCTGAATGGTCACAAGAAGTTAAGTTAGGTGGCTATACCGAAAGCTATACGGATGAGCTGCAACGGATGCGAGTGCGATGGGTGCCTGAAAAAACAGTGATCGGCATTCCCTATGACACCCCGATTCTTGGGTATCTGAATAACACCGCCAATACTTTACGCCTTTGGAAATCCGAAGCTCCTGAATCATTCGATTTTGCTATCTTCAATCGAGGCGATTACTACGGCGCCGTGAATCAAAAGGTCACCTCTGAAAACATCAGTAAGGTGCTGTATCCCAATGATGAACAGACACGCGGTAAAGAGTTGCGATTGGAGCAGCAGTATTTTTTTGTGGCCTGCTCGTTACGGGACATGTTGCGGGTGCTGGCAGTGCAAAAGCTACCGCTGAATCGGTTTCATGAAAAATTTGCCGTGCAACTTAATGATACGCATCCCGCCATTGCAGTGGCTGAGTTGATGCGATTGTTGGTCGATGAGTATGTGCTGCCATGGGATGAGGCATGGGACATTACTCAACGTACCTTTGCCTACACCAATCACACCTTGTTGCCAGAGGCGCTTGAGCAGTGGCCAATGGGTTTGTTTGAAAAGGTACTGCCGCGACATTTACAGATTATTTTTGAGATCAATGCACGCTTCTTAGATGAAGTACGCATCAAGTTTTTAGGCGATGAGGCGCGTTTAGCCAGGTTGTCACTGATCAATGAGCATGGTGAGCGTTATGTGCGTATGGCGCATCTGGCGTGTGTGGGAAGTCATGCAATTAATGGTGTGGCGGAGCTTCATTCTGAGTTGCTTAAGCAGGATGTATTAAAAGACTTTTATGACTTGTGGCCAGAAAAATTCGGCAATAAGACCAATGGCGTGACCCCGAGACGCTGGGTTGTGCTGTCCAATCCCAAGCTCACCACGTTGATATCTGATGCCATTGGCACAGGATGGATTAAAAATCTCGATGAGCTTAAGCAGTTAGAGCCGATGATTGCAGATGCAGGATTCCGTCAATCTTGGCGAGATATTAAGCGTTCTAATAAACAACAGTTTGCCAGTTTGGTTGAACAGCGAACCGGTATTGTTATTAATCCGGACTCCATGTTCGATGTGCAGGTAAAGCGTATTCACGAATACAAACGTCAGCATCTGAATGTGCTGCATATCATCGCACTGTACCGTAAGTTGAAAGATAACCCGCACCTTGAGATTCCACCGCGAACTTTTATTTTTGGCGGCAAGGCGGCCCCTGGTTATCATCTGGCCAAGTTGATGATCAAGTTAATAACTTCAGTTGGCGATGTAGTGAATCGTGATCCGGATATACGTGATCAACTGAAAGTGGTGTTTCTGCCTAACTTTAATGTCACTAACGGTCAGCGCATTTATCCTGCTGCAGATTTGTCAGAGCAGATCTCAACGGCAGGTAAAGAAGCTTCTGGTACGGGTAACATGAAGTTTTCGATGAATGGTGCGTTGACCATTGGCACCTTGGATGGAGCCAATGTAGAAATTCGTGAGGAAGTGGGGCCTGAGAATTTTTTCTTGTTTGGTCTATCAACCGAAGAGGTGTATGCCTTGAAGGCGCGGGGATACAACCCGCAGGATTATTACCAGACCAACGATGAACTTAAAGAAGTGATGGAGTTAATCCAAAATGGATTTTTCTCACGGGGTGATGTCTCGTTGTTCCGTGGTTTGGCTGATGGGTTGCTGTATCACGATCCCTACTTGCTATGTGCTGATTTCGCATCTTATGTGGACTGTCAGCAGCAAGTGTCTGCAGCTTATTTGGACAAGGAGCACTGGACGCGCATGTCTATCTTGAACGCTGCACGCACCGGAAAATTCTCTTCAGATCGTTCCATCCGTGAGTATTGTGCGGATATTTGGAATGCCAAGTCGGTGCCGATTCAATTGCTTTCGCAGGATGACGTAAAAGCAGGATTTATTCAGTAACAAATTCCAGCCATCACTGACAATACAGTGATGGCTGGATGACATTCGGCTTTATTCTACTTTGACATTGATGCCGGCAATCTTGGCTTTCCATAGGGCAGGGCCGGTGGTATGCACAGATTCACCCTTGGCATCAACGGCGACCGTGACCGGCATGTCCTTCACTTCGAATTCATACACTGCTTCCATACCCAATTCAGGGAAGGCCACGACACGGCTGGATTTGATGGCTTTGGATACCAAGTATGCTGAGCCACCGACCGCCATCAAATAGGCTGCCTTGTGCTGTTTGATGACTTCAATGGCTTCTTCGCCACGTTCTGATTTGCCCACCATGGCAATCAAGCCGGCTTTGCCAAGCATGGTCTCCGTGAATTTATCCATGCGCGTGGCGGTGGTCGGGCCGGCGGGTCCCACGACTTCATCACGCACAGGATCAACCGGGCCGACGTAGTAAATCACTCGATTGGTGAAGTCCAATCCTTCAGGCAACGGCTTGCCGGCTTCCAGTAGATCACAAATGCGTTTATGAGCAGCATCGCGACCGGTGAGCATTTTGCCATTCAGCAATAGGCGCTGACCGGGTAGCCATTTTGCAATGTCATCCTTGCTTAACGTATCAAGATTGACGCGAATCGAATCCGGCGTGGCTTCATACGTGAGCTTTGGCCAGACGCTCATATCGGGTGGATCAAGCGTAACGGGGCCAGAGCCATCCAGTACAAAGTGTGCGTGACGAGTGGCGGCGCAGTTTGGAATGATGGCCACAGGCAGCGAGGCAGCGTGCGTGGGGTAATCTACAATCTTCACATCGAGCACGGTGGTTAAACCACCCAAACCCTGCGCACCCACGCCCAAAGCGTTGACGCGATCCATGATTTCTAGGCGTAGCTTTTCAATGTCATTCTGTGGGCCACGAGCTCGCACCTCGGCGATGTCGATATGCTGCAACAGCGATTCTTTAGCCATCACCATAGCCTTTTCAGCCGTACCGCCGATACCGATGCCTAGTACACCGGGAGGGCACCAGCCTGCGCCCATTTTGGGGATCATTTCGCAAATGAAATCGACAATGGAGTCAGACGGATTAAGCATGCCGAGCTTGGATTTGTTTTCTGAACCACCGCCCTTGGCCGCCACTGAAATTACTAATTCGTTACCTGCAACCAGTTCAGTGTGAATAACGGCCGGCGTGTTATCGCGAGTGTTTTTACGACCAAAGGCAGGTGGTGCAACGATGGATGCGCGAAGGCGATTGTCTGGCAGGTTGTAGGCACGACGCACGCCTTCGTTAATCATGTCGTCTAAGGTCATAGTGGCATCCCATTGAATGTTCATGCCGACCTTACAGAAGACCGTGACGATACCGGTGTCCTGACAAATAGGCCGATGACCTTCAGCACACATACGAGAGTTCACCAGAATCTGCTTGATCGCATCCTTTGCCGCTGGACTGGCTTCTTTTTCATAGGCCGCTGCCATCGCTTGCACGAAATCCGGCGAGTGATAGTAAGAGATGTATTGCAGGGCGTCGGCAACGCTCTGAATCACGTCGTCCTGTTTAATGATTGTCGGCTTAGAAGTGCTCATGAGCAATGATTCTGAATGGCAAAATGGGGCGCGAAATGTAGCACTTAGCAGCAGAATCGGGAAGGTTGAAAGTGAGTTCCTAGGACGGGTTTTAATCTTTTAAGTTGTGCTATTTCTGTAGGTCGGGCTTCAGCCCGACATCGTGAATCTTGACGGCGTGAATGTCGCAATGAATTGCGACCTACAGGCAGCGGTGCGGTTGTAGGTCGGGTTTTAACCCGACTACACCCAATCCGCGCATAGCAGCTCTGCCTGCTGCAATACCGTTTTCACTGCTTCTTCCTGAAGGTCAGGTGGATAGCCGTATTTGTTGAGTATACGTTTGACCATCACCCGAATTCTGGCTCGGGCACTTTCACGCAGAGTCCAGTCGATCGTGACACTCTTGCGAACCTGGCTGATCAACTCAGTGGCAATCAATTTGAGTTTGTCATCACCCATGGCCTTGATAGCACTTTCATTGCTGGCCAATGCATCATAGAACGCGATTTCATCCTCGTTGAGGCCCAGGTCTTCACCTCGCTGCGAGGCAGCGTTGATTTCCTTGGCCAGCTTGATCAGTTCCTCAATGACTTCCTGCGTGGCAATGGCTCTATTGTGGTACGCATTGAGTGTCTTCTTCAGCTTCTCGCTGAACAGCTGACTCTGTACCAGATTTCGTTTCGATCGTGCCTTGATCTCATCTTTGAGCAACTTCTCCAGTAGCTCAGCCGCCACATTCTTGTGTTTCAGGCCGCGTACTTCGGCAAGGAACTGATCCGACAGGATGCTGATGTCGGGCTTGGATAATCCGGCTGCGGTGAATACATCGATCACCTGACCATCGGTAGTGATGGCCTTGGAGACCAGTTGTCGGATGGCAGCATCGATCTGTTCAGGTGTTTTGCGGCTGGCACTGCTTTGCTTGCTCAGCGTTGCCTGTAATGCCTGAAAGAAACTCACATCATCGCGAATGGCAGTGGCTTCATCACTGGCTGCACACAGGGCAAATGCACTGGATAGATCGGTCACTACTTTTACAAAGCGTTGCTTGCCATCTTCTTGTTCCAGAATGTGCTCACGGGCTGCGGGCAATGCAGACAACAGTGCTTTCGGCTGATTCACCAGCCCCTGCCAGTCAAAGCCATGCAGCATGTCGCTGGCAACGCCGTGCTTTTCCAGCATGATCGCAATAGCCTGCTTGGTATCGTAAGTAGGATTGCCTTTGCCGCCACTTTCAGTGTAGGTGGCCAGTGCCTTCTTGAGTTGATCCGCCAGTCCCAGGTAATCGACCACCAGTCCGCCTGGTTTGTCGCGGAACACACGGTTCACACGGGCGATGGCCTGCATCAGTCCATGGCCCTGCATAGGCTTGTCGGCATACATGGTGTGCAGGCAGGGGGCATCAAATCCAGTCAGCCACATGTCGCGCACGATCACGATACGGAACGGGTCTTTGCTGTCCTTAAATCGATTCGCCAGCTTGCGGCGTTTTTCTTTATTGCGAATATGCGGCTGCCAATCAGGGCCATCATCCGCACTGCCGGTCATGATGACCTTGGCGATACATGATTTGGCTTTCTCAGATTCGGCATCGTCATCCTTGCTGCTGGCCCAGTCAGGTCGAAGCTTGATGATGGCCTCATACAAGTCCACGCAAATGCGGCGGCTCATGCACACCACCATGGCCTTGCCATTCATGGCTTCAATGCGCTTTTCAAAGTGGGTGACTAAATCAGCAGCAATCAGCGCAATGCGCTTGGGGTCACCTACCAGTGCTTCCAGCGCGGCCCACTTGCTCTTGAGCTTTTCCTTGCGATTGTCTTCCTCGCCTTCGGTGATGTCCTCGAATTCTTCATCGAGCTTGGGCAATTCGCTGGCATTCAAACTCAGCTTGGCAATGCGGCTCTCGTAATAGATAGGCACCGTCGCCTTATCGGCCACTGCACGCTGGATGTCATAGATGCTGATGTAGTCACCGAATACTGCTCGGGTATTGGCGTCATTCTTTTCAATGGGCGTGCCGGTAAAACC
>CANGJP010000054.1 GCA_947454465.1 Pseudomonadota bacterium | reverse complement strand
GCAGTAACTATCGAAACCCGCCGGGCTGTTTTCAAATTGTTTTTCTGTAGCCAGTTCCCAAGGCCGCATGCAGGCATTTTCTTTAGCGCACCAGCGATAGCCTGCCGAGCCAATGCAATCATGTGCATCACGATCATCCCCGACCCGCTGTGGAATAATCGGCGTGGGTTCAACACTAGGATGACAGGCGTTCAGTAGCACTAAGCTGGGGAGAAGTATTTTGATCAGTAGGGAGTCGTTTGATGTCATGGTTGAGAGGCATGCTTAGGCTGTAGTGTGATGTGGATAACTTAAGTGCCACGCGCTCGCTGTTTACCACAACGTATGCACTGTTCGGTGGTGATCAATTTGCCGTGTTTGACATCAAACTGCGAGTGCTTGAGTGGTTGCCACTTATGAAATCCAGAGCTGCACAGGGTTTTGTCTTGCGCACGTTTGGCGGTTTGCTGTGATCGAGCTTTACGGAGTTGGATTACATTGCTGGGTGGACCGCTCATGATAGTTGTGGTTCTTTGGTCTAACTGAATATCGATAAGATGAAATGCGGTTGTAGATTGGGATGGTCTCGGTGTAATCGTTGATTCGGGTATTCGTTCGATAACAGTTGAACCTTAGATCAATGGATTAAAAGACATGATCAGGCTCTACCTGCATTGCGATCATGCGGCGAATGAAAATAATCACTTTGACTGGAAAATTGCTCAATTGCTCTGCGCAACTGCGCCATACGAGTCTCCGCGGTGGCAACAGGGCTACAATCATCGCACTGTTTGTCCTCACAGGGTTGGCGAGAGTAGAGCCAGAATTGCAAGGCACCGGCGAGGATGCCATCGGCGACATCCCAGAGATCGGCGTGTTCATTTTGGTCGGTGATGCTGTTGCCGACATGAATCGTACGTGCAAAGGCCTCATCAAAATGCGTGTCGGAATCGTTCATGGTGTTCAGGCGTGGTGATCGGGTTGGTAGCTATTGTAGCGGGTTGAGGGGTGTGTGGGCTTGGCTGCCCGCATCATGCGATACTAGGCACCTTATTAACTTTACTTAGTCTAGGAGTGCGTATGTCGCAGGATTCACCCTCTGAGTCACATATGGATTTGGCCAATTTGTATCGGGAGGATAGTTATACGGATCGAAAACTTGGTGTGATCCGGTGCATGACCCCCGTGACCGGTGACGGGTTGGTCGATCCCACGCGTCCGGTGGAGTACTTGGGTCAGGCCGAAATCATGACCAACATGGGCCCGGTACCGATCAATTTTGAAATTGAAGCCAAGACACTTGCCGAGGCCGTCAATGGTTTCGCTGACGCTGCACAGAAAGGGATTGAGCGGACCATGCAGCAGATGCAAGAAATGCGTCGCCAGCAGGCGTCTCAGTTGGTCGTTGCGCCGGCCGGTATGACAGGTCTGAAAGACGGTCCCCGTGGCGGTGGTAAAATTCAGATTCCATAAAATTAAATACCCTAGCGATTTGCGCTTGGTTGGTAGTAAGTAGTGCAGCTTTTCTGTGGCGGCGCATTGATTTGGTGCGCCACCATACCCCATTGACCTGATTTCGCCTGAAATGACGCCATTATGTGCTGGCATGGTTTTCGCTTTGCACTAAGAACTATCACTACATGAATCGGGGTTTGTTGCCGAAATGGCTTTGTCTACACCGCCCTATGACGAAATGCATGGCAGCGAAGGCGTGCGGGCTCATTACCGTACCTTTGCGAACTGGCTCAAGCAAACGGCCGCTGAAAAGCTACAACGTAAGCGTGCCGAAGCAGATGCGTTGTTTCATCGCGTCGGTATTACCTTTGCCGTCTACGGTGAAGCCTCGGGTACGGAGCGCTTGATTCCTTTCGATATCGTGCCGCGCATCATTCCCGCTAGCGAATGGCAGCAGTTGGCTGCTGGTTTAAAGCAGCGTGTACGTGCTCTGAATGCGTTCATCAAAGATATTTATCACGATCAAGAAATTCTAAAGGCGGGCAAATTACCGGCTGAGGAAATTCTCAGTAATGCCCAATTCCGTTCCGAGATGATGGGCGTGAATGTGCCGAATGACATCTATGCGCATATTGCGGGGGTAGATATCGTGCGAGCCGGTGCAGGCGAGTTCTATGTGTTGGAAGATAACTTGCGGGTGCCATCGGGTGTGTCTTACATGATTGAAGACCGCAAGATGATGATGCGGTTGTTCCCCGAATTATTTGCCCAATACGCCGTTGCGCCGGTAGAGCACTATCCTGATTTGTTATTGGACAACCTACGCAGTGTGGCACCAGCCGGTGTGAATGATCCGGTGGTCGTGGTGTTGACCCCCGGTTGCTATAACAGCGCTTATTTTGAACATGCTTTTATTGCGCAGCAAATGGGCGTCGAGTTGGTGGAAGGTTCGGATTTATTTGTCAAAGATCATTACGTTTATATGCGTACCACGCGCGGCCCGCAGCGTGTTGACGTGATCTACCGTCGCATTGACGATGATTTTCTCGATCCCAAGGCCTTCCGGCCCGATTCACAGTTGGGCGTGCCGGGTTTGCTCGATGCGTATCGAGCCGGTCATGTGAATGTAACGAATGCGATTGGTACTGGCGTTGCTGATGATAAATCGATCTACCCTTACGTGCCGGATATGGTGCGCTTTTATCTTGGCGAAGAGCCGCTGTTGAATAATGTTCCAACCTATGTGTTGCGTCGTGAAGAAGATCTAAAGTACACCTTAGATCATCTTAGTGAGTTGGTGGTCAAAGAAGTGCACGGTGCAGGCGGGTACGGTATGTTGATCGGACCCGCGGCCAGTAAGGCAGAAATTGCAGCCTTCCGTGATCGTATTATTGCCGCACCGCAAAAATACATTGCCCAGCCGACATTATCATTGTCAGCGTGCCCGACGTTTGTTGAGCAGGGTATTGCGCCACGTCATATCGATTTGCGTCCCTTTGTGTTGTCGGGTCGTGACGTGACCTTGGTGCCTGGGGGATTGACGCGTGTGGCTTTGACAGAAGGGTCGTTAGTGGTGAATTCCTCGCAAGGAGGCGGTACTAAGGACACGTGGGTGCTGGAGCGCTAAGCATGTTAAGTAGTACAGCAGACAAATTATTTTGGATGGCGCGTTACGCTGAGCGTGCAGAAAATCTAGCGCGTATGCTTGATGTGAATTACCGCATGTCCCTGTTTCCTCAAGGGCCCCAATCGGTCAATCAAGGATGGAATGCTTTGTTGGCCATCAGTGATTTGATGGGTGAATACCAGACTCGCTATGACGGTATTACCCCTGAAAAGGCGCTCGCATTTTTCGCCTTTGATGGCAGTCACCCCTCCAGTATCATTTCTTGTTGGCGCGCGGTGCGGGAAAATGCACGCGCGGTGCGTGGCGCATTGACCGCAGAAACATGGGAAACCATCAACTCCACATGGTTGGAATTACGCACCATGGAAGTCAGTGTTAATGCCGGCGGTGATGTCAGTAGTTTTTTCGAGTGGGTGAAATACCGTTCACATCTGGTGCGTGGCGTATTGCGTTCCACTATGTTGCGCGATGAAGCCTTTCACTTTGCGTGGTTGGGAACGTACTTGGAGCGAGCCGATAACACGGCGCGTATTTTAGATGTGAAGTATCACCTGTTACTGCCAGGTGGTGAGGGCGTAGGTGGTGCGGCGGATTACTACCAGTGGAGTGCCTTGCTCAATTCAGTGGCGGCATTTGAGATTTATCGTAAGGTGTATCGCGATGTGATTACGCCGAGGCGCGTGGCGGAGTTGTTGATTTTGCGTGATGACATGCCGCGTTCGCTGAGCCATTCCATTCGTCAGAGTTACTTTCACCTGAAGCAGATCCGTAATCATCAGTCTGCAGAAACTGAACGGCGCATGGGGGTGTTGGATGCCGAGTTACATTTTGGTCGTATTGAGGATATTTTTCAGGCCGGGCTGCATGAGTATCTTATGAGTTTCATTGAGCGCGTGTATGAGTTGGGCGAACGCGTATCGAAAGACTTCCTCGTGCCGACTGAAGTGGCTTAATGACCTAGCCCATCTATTAAAATCATCTAAAAGCAATTTGACCCTAACAAAGGGCACGTTAACATGTGTGCGCTGTGTTCTTGAGAGATTGGTATGACATATTGTGTTGGTATTCTGGTGGATGAAGGTATGGTGTTTCTTTCTGATACGCGCACCAATGCGGGTGTGGATCAGATCAGTACTTTTCGTAAGGTGTCAGTATTTCAACATCCCGGTGAGCGCGTCATGGTGTTGATGACGGCGGGAAATTTGGCCATCTCGCAGGCATTAATCAGTATTCTGCAGGAACGATTTGCTGATAAGACTGGTGAAGCCGGTCAGTCGTTGGCTAATGCTAAGAACATGTTTGAGGCAGCTAGGTTGGTGGGTGAAGGGTTGCGAGAAATTCATCACCGCGACGCGGCGGCTCTCAAAGAAAATGGGTTTGAGTTCAATGCTACGTTGATATTCGGTGGGCAAATTGCTGGAGAGCAGCCGCGTTTGTTCAACATTTACTCGGCAGGTAATTTTATTGAAGCCACGCCCGACACGCCGTTCTTCCAGATTGGTGAATCTAAGTATGGCAAGCCGATTCTAGATCGGGTCATTACGCGCAGTCAGAGTTTGCAGCGTGCCGTGAAGTGTGCGCTGGTTTCTATGGATTCTACCTTGCGCTCGAATCTGTCTGTGGGATTGCCACTGGATTTAATTACCATTAAGCGTGATGCGATTAAAGTGGGTAGTCATGTGAATATTGATGCGCAGCATCAGTATTACGCCATGATCAATCGTCAGTGGAGCGAAAGTCTACGGCATGCTTTCCACGCTATTCCTGATCCGGACTGGCTATAGCAGTGATTTAGATGTCTTAAGCGCTTCGACGTTTTGTTGGGCACGAACGTTTTTGTTCAGAACAGTGGTGTGGTTGCATTTACACCGCCGCATTCCCTATTCTTCAACCTATCTATCAGGGGAAGTTCATGACTCTAACTCGTGTTGGTGTGTTGGCGGCGGTGTTGGCTTTGACGGCTTGCAGTAAACAAGGCGCTGAGACGGCTGCAAACTCTACGGCGACATCGCTAACCGTCAAAATTGGTCATGTGGCACCGATCACCGGCGATCAAGGTCATCTTGGTAAAGATAATGAAAATGGTGCGCAATTGGCCGTTGACGATCTCAATGTTGAAGGGATTACCATCGGCGGTAAGAAGATCACCTTTGAGTTGATGAAGGAAGATGATCAGCATGACCCCAAGCAGGCACCGATTGTGGCGCAGCGCTTTGTTGATGCGCAGGTGGTAGGGGTAATTGGTCACCTCAATTCCGGTACGACCATTCCGGCCTCTGCGATTTATCATGCTGCAGGGATACCACAAATTTCGCCCTCTGCTACCAATCCGGTATTCACCCAACAGGGTTTCAATACGGCCTTCCGTGTTATCGCCAACGATGTGGCCCAAGGTGCTGCGCTAGCTAAATTTGTGGCGGAAACCATGAAGGCTAAAAAAGTGGCCATCGTCGACGATCAAAGTGCGTATGGCAAAGGCTTGGCCGATGAATTTGAAAAAGCCGCCAAGCTCAACGGTGTAGAAATCATCGCGCGAGAAGCGGGGGACGACAAGACCACGGATTTCACTGCCATCTTGACCAAGATCAAGAGCAAGAAGCCTGACGTCGTGTTTTTTGGTGGTATGGATGCGCAGGCAGGGCCGTTGGCGCAGCAAATGAAAAAGTTGGGTTTAACGGCAAAAGTCATTGGTGGTGATGGCTTTCAGACGCCCGAGTTCATTAAGTTGGCTGGTGACAATGCAGAAGGTCAGTACGCCTCGCAGCCCGGTACGCCCAAGGACAAAATGCCTGGCTATGCGGAGTTTGATAAAAAATACCGTGCCCGTTTTAACTTAGAAATCCAGAACTATGCTGCATTCACCTACGATGCCGTGCGAGTGATGGTGGCCGCAATGCAAAAGGCCGATTCCACTGAACCCGCCAAGTACCTGCCGATGTTGGCAAATACCGATTACAACGGCGTTACCGGTAACATCAAATTCGATGCCAAAGGCGATTTGCTCAATGGAGCCGTGACCGTATATCACGTGGTATCGGGTCAGTGGGAGTCGGTGGCCACCATTGCGGCACCGTCTGCGGTGCAGTGATTTTCTGCAACCGATTAGACTGATTCAGTGAGTGAATTTCTACAACAAGTTCTGAATGGCCTCGTGGTAGGCAGCATGTATGCGCTGATCGCGCTCGGCTACACCATGGTCTATGGCATTTTGCAGATCATCAATTTTGCTCACGGTGAAGTGATGATGATTGGCGCCATGGTTACCCTTTCGGCCATCAATCTATTGATCGGAGCAGGGGTGCACTTGCCCGGCCCATTAATGGTGCTGGCCGGTGTGGTGATGGCGATACCCGTGACCATGGTGTTGGGCTTTCTCATCGAGCGCATTGCCTACCGGCCGTTGCGCAATGCCCCCCGCTTGGCGCCACTGATTACCGCCATTGGTATTTCGATTTTGCTGCAACAAGTGGCGGTGTTAGTTTGGAAAAGTAATCCACGGTCTTTCCCTGAAGTGCTGTTGCAACATCCTATCGAAGTCTTTGGTGCGAGCATCACCGGTGTACAGATTGCGATCATTATGCTGGCGTTGTCCATCATGTCCGGGTTGTTGTGGCTGGTTGAAAAAACCAAATTGGGTCGCGCCATGCGGGCGGTGTCCATGAATCCCTCGGTGGCAACATTAATGGGCGTTGACACCAATCGAGTGATTTCACTCACCTTTGTAATAGGTTCTGCGTTGGCGGCCATCGCGGGCGTCATGTGGGCGGCCAATTACGGGTTGGCCAATCCCACCATGGGATTTACTCCTGGACTCAAGGCTTTCACCGCTGCCGTTCTAGGGGGCATCGGTAATGTATGGGGTGCCATGGTAGGTGGACTTTTGTTGGGGTTGATTGAAAGTCTGGGTGCTGGATACTTGGTGCCGAGTGAATATCGCGATGTGTTTGCGTTCTTGGTGTTGGTGATGGTGCTGATTCTGAGGCCATCTGGCTTGTTGGGTGAGCGTGTGGCCGAACGCGCGTGATCAGTCAGGTTGGCGCTAGGCTGGCTCAAGTACTTAAATCGCGTGAGTTGGTTCAATGCATAAGGTCGGTGTGCAGTTACGCTTCAAAGTGTATGACCTTGCTGATTCGATTTGCTGTGCGGTCATAAAGGGTTCATCGCCGAGAAATCAACATGTAAAGTAGTCTGTTAAAAGCGCCTCAAGGCGCTGCCTATGCTTGCAATATGCGCTCTGCAGTGGCATCTTTAAGGGATTGTGAATGCGGCAGAACCGCAAAATCAGTGTTCTTAAGATAAATTTTTTAGTGAAATTGTTGTTTTTTTACATTCACTTAGGCTCTTTTGTTCATTTTTTAGTTGTTTTTTTGTAAATAAAAAGACTAAATTATGTTGCCGTTCGCGGCACCTTGTTTTGTAACCAATGAGAGGATTGTTATGAAGAATGCGAAAGTTCTGTCTGCGTTGGGTTTAATGAGCTTAGCCTCAACCGCAGCTTTGGCAGCCAGCGGCCCAACACTGGGCAGCGTGCTTGATGCATCAGGTGTCAAAGTCAGCGGTAATGTGGCGGCTTCCTTCCGTCAAAATGCCAACAATGCACAAAATAATTTTCAAGTAGACCAAGCCCTGTTGTCTATCGCTTACCAGCCAAAAGAAGGCTACGGTGCAGTGGTTGATGTGGCTTCTGGTGATTACAACGGCCAAGGTGGTTCCGTTGGTAATCCATCATCTGGCGTGAAGCTTTCACAAGCCTTCTTGCAATATAAGAGCGGCGCTTTGACTGTACAAGGCGGTCGTTTTTATACCGCTGCCGGCTACGAAGTGTTCCCAGTGACTGGCAACCTCTTCGTGTCTCGCTCGCTGACTTTCGGTCAAGAGTCCACTTACCACACCGGTCTTCGTGCTAACTATGCAGTAAGCGATAGCTTGAGCGTAGTTGCTGGTGTGAACGATGGTCTATTTGATAATGCAGCTGCACTAAATGCTATGGGTACTAATGCTGGATTAGACAATGGTACAGATGTACCAGCAACAACTGGTCATGCTACCGGTCTTGACAACCAAGACAGCGTAACTAAGAACAAGACCTTAGAGCTGGGTGTAAACTGGGCTCTGACTTCTGACTTGTCTCTAGCGCTTACTGGTTACACTGGTAAAACTCAAGATGGTTCCAGTGTTGCTTCTGGTCGCAAGCAATCATTGTATAGCCTAGTTGCTAGCTACAATGTCACAAAGGATTTGGCTGTAGCCGTGAATGCTGACGTGGTCAATACAGGTGTAAATAATACAGATGCTGATAAGGCAACTAACATTGCTGTGTACGCCACTTATGCTGTTAGCGATAAGGTAAAGGCTGGGCTGCGTGTTGAAGAGCTGAATCCAAAGGGTTCAGGCAATAACACGGGTGCCGTGGCTGCTGTAGTGTCTTATGCTGCTGCTAAGAACTTTGACATCCGTACTGAATTGTCAGATGTTGATCCTCAAGGCCAAAAGCGTTCAATTTCAGGTGCCGTTCAAGGCGTGTTGAAGTTCTAATCGCTAAGTAAAGTTTCTACCGATCTTCGTGATCGGATCTGAAATTGAAAACCCCGTGCTGTAAAGTACGGGGTTTTTTTTATGGAGAAGTGCAGTCGCAAAGTTTAATGCCATTGTCTTGTTGGCGATTAAGCTCATGTCTACCTTGCTTTTTTGGATGGAAACAGAATACATTCAGCGTATTGCCTATCGGGCATGTCTTATTTCCAATTACGTGGAGCATTATGAAGAATATAAAAGTGCTGTCTGCTGTGGGCTTAATTAGTCTAGCTTCAAGCGCCGCTATGGCGGCCAGCGGTCCAACTCTGGGGAGTTTGTTTGATGCCTCGGGCATTCAAGTTAATGGTGCGGTTGCCGGTTCATTCCGTCAGAATCTAAGTGTCCCTAATCCAGATCAGGCTAAAAATGCTGCGCAGGTTGATCAGGCTCTGTTATCAATTAACTATCTACCGAAGCAAGGCTTTGGTGCTGCAGTAGATATAGCCAGTGGTGACTACAATGATCAAAGTGGTAATGTGGGTAATCCTGCATCTGGCACAAAGTTGTCACAAGCTTATCTGCAATATAAGAGCGGTTCCCTGACTGTGCAGGGTGGGCGTTTTTATACAGCCGCAGGATACGAAGTGTTTCCTGTGGTGGGTAACTTGTTTGTTAGCCGTTCTGCCACTTTTACGGGTTCAACTGTAGCGGGTGCAGAATTCAAAGGTGAATCCAGTTATCACACCGGCCTTCGTGCGACATATGCAAAGAGTGAAGCACTTTCGTTGGTGTTGGGTGTAAATGATGGTATTTACGACAATTTGGATAATCAGCCAAGCGTATCAAAGGATAAGGTGATTGAGCTGGGTCTTAATTGGAAGGCGACATCTGATATTTCTCTGAACCTCAGTGTTAATAATGGTAAGACCGGCCCTGGTGGTCAAAGGCAGTCTCTGTACAGTTTGGTTGCCACGTATAGCCTGAGCAAAGATATTAACTTTGCTTTGAATTATGATCGAGGTAACTATGACAATACAGAATCTGGCAAGTGGACTGCTGTTGCTTTGTATGGCATGTATGACTTAAGCGATAAGGTAAAGTTAGGTGTACGTTTAGAAAATGTTACACAACGTTTGGAGTCTAAGAAGGGTACGGGTGGAGTTGCTGGCGTAGTGTCGTATGCTGCTGCTAAGAACTTGGATATCCGTACAGAGGTATCTGATGTGGATGTTGAAGGACCTACACCGCGCAAAATGCAGGCTGCTGTTCAGGGAGTCTTGAAGTTCTAATCGTTGTCTGAAAGCAATCTCCGATTGCTATCGCTAACGATAGATAAAGAACAAAAACCCTGTGCTTCACGGCGCAGGGTTTTTTTTGGCAAATTGAAAGATAGTTGAAAAGTTTGTAAAGATCCGCCCTACTAGAGGGAGAGGTGCACTACAAGATCCGATAGGATGGCATTCCATACAGGGTGTGTTTATGCTTGTGTTTATCTCATGAATGCCTCCAACCTGCGTGATTTTAAAACCTTAACTTTGATCGTCATCTTGACGCTCTTACCCTTCGTCATTCAATTGGCGTTCGGTAATGCCTGGTTGCGCACCCTCGATACGGCGATGTTGTACATCATGCTGGCGTTGGGTTTGAACATCGTGATCGGCTATGCCGGACTGCTCGATTTAGGCTACATCGCCTTTTATGCCGTGGGTGCGTACACCTATGCACTGCTTAATTCTCCGCAGCTGTTGCCCTTACTGGCGGGCAGCGGTTATGAAGGCTTGCTGCACACGCCTATTTGGATAGTGTTGCCCTTGGTGGCGGTGTTGGCTGCCGTGTTTGGTGTGCTACTCGGTGCGCCAACCT
>CANGJP010000053.1 GCA_947454465.1 Pseudomonadota bacterium | reverse complement strand
TCATTGGTAAGCGACCAGGCGCAACTGTGTTTGCAGCCATGCAAATGTTAATTCTGCCCGATCGCCAATTGTTCTTCTGTGATACTCATGTTAATCGTGACCCGAGTGCGCAGGAAATTGCTGAGATGACACTGATGGCGGCCGATCAAGTGCGTCGTTTTGGTATTACACCCAGTGTGGCTTTATTGTCGCATTCCAGCTTCGGCAGTTCGCGCTCACCTTCCGCACAGAAGATGCGCGATGCACTAGAGTTAATCACTGCGCGTGATCCGGAACTCGCTGTGGAAGGCGAGATGCGTGCCGATTCGGCTTTAAACAAATCTATTCGTGATAACGAGTTCCCTGATTCGCGCCTGTCTCAGGATGCCAATCTATTGATATTTCCCAATGTTGACGCAGCCAATATCACTTACAACACGCTTCGTGCAGCCAACGACAACGGGGTGACGGTAGGCGGAATCTTGTTAGGTGCGGCTAAGCCAATTCACATCATGACGCCATCTTCGACAGTACGACGTATTCTGGACATGACGGCGTTAGCGGTCGCTGAAGCCGGAGCAAAACGGACGAAAATTTAGCGATTTCACTGTCAACTAATAGCTTGATCAATGCTTGCCCTGCCGGTTTTTTAAAAACCGGTAGGGTAATGGTTAGAAAGAATCGTTTTCTTCTTTTATCTCTGTGATAGGCGGATTGCCATCATAAATCAAGTATTCACGACGTTGTAGCCACACATCACGGACTACTCCGTAAGGATCAAACACACCCTTTAATGCATCATCTACGCTTAAAAGGGCTTCCCGCGTCTGAACAAGATTCAGCATATTGATTGCGGTCGAGGTTTGCCATGGCAACGAAATCTGCTGGGTTGGCCTTGCTAAGTAATCAGGCGCAAGTCCAGCGGCGTCCCGTAATGACGAAGGCCCTAGCAGTGGCAGTATTAAGAAAGGGCCTGAAGGGACGCCCCATACGGCAAGCGTTTGTCCAAAATCTTCATCATGACTATCCAGTTCGAGCTTTCCAGCAACATCAATGAAGCCACCAATGCCAACAACGGTATTTAATACGAAGCGGCAAGTATCTTGTGCCATAAGTTGTGGTTTTCCTTGAAGCAGTTCGTTGGTAATGGTCCAAGGGATACCCAGGTGGGTAAAAAAATTATGTACACCTGTTCGCATCCAGTTCGGGGTGACATGCTGATAAGCGGTGGCCATGGGCTTCAGTGCGTTCCGATCGATGGATTCATTAAATCGATAAACACGACGGTTCATACCCTGAAATGGGTCATTGCCAGTTGTGCGAGCGGGTACAGATGCGCAGCCGATCAACGACACTGCCACTAATAAAGTTATCAGGGTGTAGAAATGCGTTACGGAACGAGGCATATAATAGGTAAATTCTTATCCAGTTAGGTCACGAATGTGACCGTCTCTGACCATTATCAATTGAAACGTGCCGAACCGCCAGTTCGGCCGTTATTTTGGTCTTGTGAGTCATTCGTGAGGTTGCGGTTTTTACGTGGCATAGCATTCTGGATTTCGACCAGTCTTGATTCGAATCGCGCACGCTGAATGGGCGTTAATTCTGGTACTGACAGTGCCATTTGTAACTGGCTCATCGCCAGGGAAAGATCGCCACCCATTAGGTGATATTCAGACATGTAGTAATAGGCTTCAGCAACATCACCGGCTGAATTGGCAGCCATGGCAATGAGCTTGGCTTGATCTGGTGTGGGTGCAACCGTGTTAAACAGATCCAGTAATACTTGATGAGCCAGTTTGGGATTTCCTGCATGAAGCAAGGCTTCGGCGTAACGGATAGTGACTGGGATATTACGTGGAAATAACTTGTGCGCACGACTGAGAGTGCTCATCGCACCTTGATTATCCTGATTGGCTATCTGTGCTTGTCCGAGTGCTGTATGGAATTGCATTATTGTTGAATCACGATGTTGTAAATCCGTAAGTAGCTTCACTGCATTTACTGCATCGTTAGAATTGATCTGTGCCAGTGCTTTACCATAAAGACGTGCCATATCCATTTGCTTTTCGTCCTGAATTTGCTGTGAGTAATATTGCAACGGTGATTCGCCGGCAGGTGTCATCATAACTCGCATACGCTCACGCATGAGTCCATACGTCATACTGTCTGGGATGTTTTTTGAGCTTGATTTCGCGGCGCGACTGCGTGTTTCAGCAATGCGTTCAACTGTGACCGGATGACTGCGCAAAATAGCTGGAATATCAGCTTCATTGACGGTGCCATTTTGGCGTTGCAGTATTTCAAAAAACTGCCACATACCATTGGGGTCAAAACCCGCGCGTGCTAAGAGGTTAATTCCAACATTATCCGCTTCAGTTTCGTTGGCGCGGGAAAAGCTCATCTGATTATTCAATGCGACTGATTGGGCGGCGGCTAATCCGGCCATTGCTGCGTCTCCACCTCCTGCAGCACCAATTAATATCGCCGCGACCATTGCTGCTGTGGAAACGATGCTGTTACGGCTTTGAGCCGCCATGCTGCGAGCAATATGCCGTTGTGTAACGTGGGATATTTCATGTGCCAGTACACCCGCCAGTTCGCTTTCATTACGGGTCGCAAGTAACAAACCTGCATTGATCCCAACAAAGCCACCAGGCAATGCAAAGGCGTTGATCTGACTATCTTTAACCAAAAAAAACTGGAACTTTTGACCAGGTAATTGCGCCAAAGTGGCTAGGCGAGTACCGGTGTTCTGTAAATATTCGTTTATTTCAGGATCTTCCAGAATCTGTCCTTGATCGCGTAAGCCGCGCATTACCATACTTCCTAGTCGGTATTCATCTTCAAGGCTGATGGTGACATTGGCTTGAGTGCCTATGTCAGGCAGATTCATCTCTGCACCACGTACTGGTATCGCAGCGCTGAATAATATCAGTGCTGCAATCACCATTGAATAAAGTCGGGTCACTACGCTGATCTCACTTTCAGGATTTCATCACCTATGTGCTGAGTACCTGTATAGCAGAGACACAGGCATTGAGGGATGAAGTTTGCTTAAACAATCTACTAGAGATGCTCAGAAGCAAAGTCCGCTAAGCGTGAGCGTTCACCCCGTTTTAAGGTGATGTGGCCGGAATGTGACCAGTCACGGAAGCGATTAACGACGTAAGTCAGGCCACAGGTGGTTTCAGACAGATAAGGGGTGTCGATCTGCGCGATATTACCGAGGCATACTAATTTTGTACCTGGACCTGCTCGAGTGATTAAGGCCTTCATCTGCTTGGGAGTGAGATTTTGGGCTTCGTCCACAATCAGAAATCGATTTAAGAACGTTCTACCGCGCATGAAGTTCATAGACCGAATCTTGATGCGGTTACGTAATAAGTCATTGGTAGCGGCGCGACCCCAACTGCCTCCTTCCTGGTTATGAGTCAGCACTTCAAGGTTATCCATCAATGCGCCCATCCAGGGTTCCATTTTTTCTTCTTCGGTACCGGGCAGAAAGCCAATATCTTCACCTAAAGGAATGGTGACCCGTGTCATGATGATTTCACTAAATCGATTATTATCCAGTGTTTGGGCAAGTCCTGCTGCCAAGGTGAGTAGCGTTTTACCCGTGCCTGCTGGACCTAGAATGGTGACAAAATCAATGTCAGGGTCGAGCAACATATTCAAAGCAAAATTCTGTTCGCGATTACGTGCGGCAATGCCCCAGATATTATGGCGTTCGTTACGGTAATCGTGCGCTACTTTCAATACCGCAGTATTGTCTTCAATTTTTCGTACAATCGCGTCAAAATCATTGCCTCCTGCTTGATATAAAAACATATTGACATGCCAGTCGCGTACCATGGGTCCTTTGATCCGGTAGTAGGTATTGGAGTGCTCTTGCCAAGAATGAATGCCTTTGGCGTGGCGATCCCAGAAGTCATTAGGAAGCTCTTGAACACCTGTATAGAGTAGATCTGCATCTTCAATGGTTTTATCACTGTAATAGTCTTCAGTATGTACGCCAATGATTGCGGCTTTGATCCGTAGATTAATGTCTTTAGATACCAGCGTAATGCGTGCGTCAGGATATTGTTTTTGTAGAGCCAATGTTTGTCCAAGAATGGCATTGTCCGCACCGCCACCTGGCAAGGTAACAGGTAGACCACTGCTTAATAGTTGCGTTTGAAAAAATAATCTGCCCGTAGAAGGTTTTTGTCGTTTGGTGGTATTAAGAGTGTGAGTGGAGGCGGGCAGAGGTAATCCGTTGTCGATCTGCTCCTTCGTGGCATTGACCATCAGATCGTCGAGAAAACGACTGACTTGACGTACATTGCGGGCTGCTTCAGAGACGCCTTTCTTTCCGGCATCAAGTTCTTCAAGTACGATCATCGGGATGAAGATATCGTGTTCATCAAAACGGAAAATCGCAGTAGGGTCGTGCATCAGCACGTTGGTATCAAGTACAAACAGGCGGCGTTGCGGGGTGGCGTGAGTCGAGCGTTTTGCCTTAACCAAGGAATGCTCCTGATGAGTGTTGAACTTAAAAGATTAGAGTTTAATGGCTTCGGTTAATACCGCTTCAACATGACCAAGTACTTTAACTTTGCGCCATTCATAACGAATTTTTCCCGTACTATCAATCAAAAAGGTACTGCGCTCAATACCCATGAATTTTTTTCCATATAGGGTTTTTTCTTTGAAGACATCGAACAGTTGGCAAACTTTATGTTCCGTGTCGGATAACAGCTCGAAGGGTAGCTTGAGTTTGTCTTTGAATTTTTCATGCGAGCTTAAACTGTCTGCCGAAATACCAATTACTTCAATACCGGCTTTTTTGAACTGCGCATAGTGGTCGCGGAATGCTGTAGTTTCCGTGGTGCATCCCGGGGTATTGTCACGTGGGTAAAAATACAAGACCAGAGATTTACCTTTGGCCTCAGTTGACTTCCAGACGTCCCCTGACGTCGATGGTAATGAAAATTTGGGAGCGGCTTTGTCGAGAGTGGGTTTGCTCATACCGGATCGAGTTTGTAGGTTAGGTTTTAAAAGGTTCAAGGATGGCATCTAAATTCATGCGATCACAGAGTTCCATGAACTCCTCGCGTAGAGAAGCGATTTGAATCTTGCTAGGAACATGGATGATGAGCTGAACTGCAAACATCGATGCACCGGTATGAATGGCATTGAAATTACGTGTACTCACGTCGCCAATATCAATACCTCGAGTACTAAAAAAACCAGCAAGATTGTACAGCACGCCAGGCTGATCCAAGCACACCGCATCCACGCTATATGTCAGGACGTCCGGTCGGGCGGGGCGCTCGGTAGTGCGACGGATGGAAATGGTCAGATTGGCAGCTTCACTGAGCTTTTTGAACTCACTTTCCAGTTTAGTTAGGGTATGCCAGTGGCCCGATACAAGAAGCAAAACGGCGAATTCACTACCTAAGGCCGTCATGCGGCTTTCTAAAATATTTCCACCACATTCAAGAATTGCCTTGGATACGTCTAATACCAAACCAGTCCGGTCGCTGCCAATCGCAGAGATAACAATAAGTTCTTTCATTCTGTCCTGTAAACACAAGGAATCTGACAATCTTCAGGCTTGGCTACCCAAGTCCATGTGGGTAGAGTGTACAGGCTCAGGGGGGTACTGCAACTGATGTACTATTTTGTTTTTCATAGCTTGCGTTACCTGGTTGCACACCAGTACGATCCCAATCTTTACTTTCTGAATCGTAATCGAGAAATTCATGTTTAGCGGCAGCATAGTTGCGTTAGTGACGCCCATGCAGGCGGAAGGCGCGGTTGATTTTGTGGCGTTGCAGAGACTGGTTAATTTCCAGATCGATAACGGTACGGATGCTCTGGTGGCCGTGGGAACTACCGGTGAGTCGGCTACTCTTGATGTGGAGGAGCATATGGCGGTGGTGCGCGCCGTCATTGATACAGCGGCAGGGCGCGTACCCGTCATAGCCGGTACGGGTGCCAATTCCACCCAAGAGGCCATAGAGTTGACTGCGGCAGCCAAAGCGGCAGGCGCTCAAGCGAGTTTACTTGTGACGCCGTACTACAATAAACCTACTCAAGAAGGTCTGTACCAGCATTTCAAGGCCGTTGCGACAGCGGTCGATATTCCAATCATTTTGTACAATGTGCCAGGTCGTACCGCTGTAGACATGAAGCCCGATACGGTGGCGCGACTACTTGATATCCCTAATATCATTGGCTTGAAAGAAGCCAGTGGTTCACTGGAGCGTAATCGTGAGTTAATTGCTCGTTTCGCTCAGCGGTTGGATTTGCTCAGTGGGGATGATGATTTGGCCTGCGAAAGTATTCTGGATGGCTTTCGCGGCGTGATTTCGGTTACTGCCAACGTGGCGCCGCGAAAAATGCATGAGATGTGTGTAGCAGCTCTGAAAGGAGAGCACGAGCGTGCGCACTGCATCGACGCTGATTTGCGGGGTCTGCATAAAAATCTGTTTATCGAATCTAATCCTATTCCGACCAAATGGGCCCTGCAGCGTATGGGGTTAATGCCGGGCGGTATCCGATTGCCGTTGACGCCATTGTCGTCAGAACATGAGCAGGCAGTGCTGACCGCAATGTCACAAGCGGGGATAGCGTTTGCCTGATTGTTCGGCAATGTGTAAGCTTCGCGCCCCCCGTTGCTCGAGGGGTGAAGGCTAGTCTGAAATACAGCTGAGCAGAGTTTTGAAGGATGCGGAGAGGTGGCCGAGTGGTCGAAGGCGCTGGACTGGAATTCCAGTAACATCTTAACGGGTGTTCGTGGGTTCGAATCCCACCTTCTCCGCCAGTTTGACAGAAAGCGCCAATGAAACCATTGGCGCTTTTTTATTTGAGTTTCAGATAGCGTTACCTGTATGAATATCAATAGATATCATCTTGGGTATCTAGCACGGATTATCCGTAGTACTAATAAGGCTGGTTTAGTCACTCAGATGGTTGTTAGTACTTGAACCCTTCTTAAATAAAAGCGATAGTTCGTTTAATTAATCTGACAAAAATAATTGGGCCATCGAATGAAATTTCTACGCATTGCTGTTTTCTTTCTGCTTTTTAGTGGTGTTGTTTTTGCCAATGCCTTTGAGGATAAGGCCAGAGAGTTCTGCGATAAGGGAGAGGCGGATGTCTGTACGGATTTGGGGAATTATTTCCGTGATGGCAACCAGAAGTACCAAATTGAAAAAGACCTCACAAAAGCACTGGAATTACTCGCCAAGGGGTGCGAACTTGGAAGTGCAGAGGGTTGTAACGTTTTGGGATATATGCACGGGAATGGGCAGGGCACGAAGAAAGACTCTGTTAAAGCAGTGGTTTTTTACCAACAAGCCTGTGACGGCGGTATCAGTGCAGGGTGCTTTAATTTAGGTCTTATGTATGACAATGGTCAGGGCGTTAAAGTCAACGATGCTAAGGCTGCAGAGTTATATTTAAAGGCCTGCGAAGGTGGAGACGATACGGGCTGTTACAACCTCGGTATGAAATATTACAAGGGCGAAGGTGTTCGTAAGAACAACAGTGATGCCATCAAATATTACACCAAGTCCTGTGATTTAAAATTCAAAGCCGGTTGTGAGGCCAGTGCTCAATTGAAATCCGGCAAAGTTAAATAAATATCTTGATTGAGTGCGGCTTATTAGTTGATATAGAGTTTGTGAAATACGAATGCGTAATAGCAAGTCCAAGTCGTTATCTGGGTTAACCCAGCTAGGGAAAAATGTGGCCATTCCGGCCTCTCCTGAGTTGGCAGTATTAGAGCGCGTGGCTAATCCGCACCCACAGCAACTCTATCTAGCTCGGTTTACTGCTCCAGAGTTCACGTCGCTATGTCCTATTACCGGGCAACCGGACTTTGCTCATTTGATGATTGACTACGTGCCGAGTAAATGGCTCATCGAAAGTAAATCGCTCAAATTATTTTTAGCCGCTTTCCGTAATCACGGGGCTTACCATGAGGACTGTACGGTAGCTATTGGGCTGCGTTTGCGTCAATTGGTGAAACCACGTTGGTTGCGCATAGGGGGATATTGGTACCCTCGTGGGGGAATACCTATCGATATTTTTTGGCAAACCGGTAAGGAGCCGGCTGGTGTGTGGATACCTGAGCAGGGAGTCCATCCCTATCGCGGTCGTGGCTGAATCCACATCTTGTTAAACACTTGGATTTTAAGCTTGCTTAGCATCGGGCCGCTCGGTATTCTTGCGCGCCTTTTGTTGGATGGCTCCAGCAATGATTAGTGGGCGCGTAGCTCAGCGGTAGAGCACTACCTTGACATGGTAGGGGTCACAGGTTCGATCCCTGTCGCGCCCACCACTAAACTCTGTAATTAGAACAAACCGGGTGACCGAATGCCGATCATCACTCTGCCTGACGGTAGTCAGCGCAGTTTTTCATCTGCCGTTACAGTGGCTGAACTGGCGGCCAATATCGGAACGGGTTTGGCTAAAGCTGCGCTTGCAGGTAGGGTCGACGGTCAATTGGTCGATACCTCCTACCGGATCACCTCCGATGCTCAGGTGGCCATAATCACTGAGCGTGATCCCGATGCGCTGGAAATCATCCGACATTCCACCGCCCATTTGCTTGCTCAGGCCGTTAAGCAGTTATTCCCTCAAGCACAGGTCACCATCGGTCCAGTTATAGAAGATGGTTTTTTCTACGACTTTTCTTTCGAGCGCTCGTTTACGCCTGATGATTTGCTGGCCATCGAACAGCGAATGGTGGAGTTGGCCAAAGCCGATCATGTTGTCTCTCGGCGTGTCATGCCGCGCGATGAGGCGGTAGACTTCTTTAAGAATCTCGGTGAGCAGTACAAAGCCGAAATTATCGCCAGCATCCCTTCCAATGAGTCGATCAGCTTATATGCTCAAGGCGATTGGGTTGACTTGTGTCGCGGCCCGCATGTTCCTAGTACCGGTAAACTTAAGGCATTCAAGTTAATGAAAGTCGCTGGCGCCTACTGGCGCGGTGATTCCAACAATGAAATGCTTCAGCGTATTTACGGCACAGCTTGGACGGATGAAAAAAGCCTCAAAGCCTATCTCACCCGTATTGAGGAAGCTGAAAAGCGTGATCATCGCAAAATTGCCAAGACCCTCGATCTGTTTCATATGCAGGAAGAAGCGCCCGGGATGGTGTTCTGGCATGAGCGTGGCTGGCGTATTTATCAGGCCCTCACGCAGTACATGAGTGAGTTGTGGCGTCATCATGGTTATCGGGAGATTCGCACGCCTCAACTGGTCGATCGATCACTATGGGAGAAGTCGGGGCACTGGCAAAATTTTCATGCTGACATGTTTGTCACTGAATCGGAAAAGAAGCTATTTGCTGTCAAGCCGATGAATTGCCCCTGCCATATTCAGGTATTCAATCAAGGCATCAAGAGTTATCGCGATCTACCTTACCGATTGGCGGAATTTGGTTCTTGTCACCGCAATGAAGCTTCCGGTGCGCTGCACGGCCTAATGCGCGTCCGCTCCTTCGTGCAGGATGATGCGCATATTTTCTGTACTGAAGAACAGATTCAAAGCGAGGCCATGGCATTCATCGATTTGTTGCATAAGGTCTATGAAGACTTTGGTTTCAAGGAAGTGATTTATAAGTTGGCTACGCGACCGAAAGAGCGCATCGGTGCAGATGAGGTCTGGGACCGAGCAGAAAGCGCACTTGCCGAGGCGCTGAATGCGCGTGACTTGCCTTGGAGCGAGAAGCCGGGCGAGGGGGCGTTTTACGGCCCCAAGATTGAATTTACTTTGAAAGACTCGATTGGTCGATTCTGGCAATGTGGCACCATTCAGGTTGATTTCTCTATGCCGGGACGACTGGGTGCCGAATATGTCGCTAAAGACAACAGTAAACAGGTGCCTGTGATGCTCCATCGTGCCATTTTCGGATCGCTTGAGCGTTTTATCGGTATTCTCATCGAAGAACACTCGGGCAGTTTCCCGTTATGGTTGGCACCTGTACAGGCCGTGTTGATCAATATCACCGATGCGCAAGCCGAATACGTCACCAAAGCTGCTGAATTCCTGAAAAATCAGGGGCTTCGCGTGGAATTAGACTTGCGCAACGAGAAAGTGGGCTTTAAGATTCGCGACCACTCGATGCAGCGTGTTCCCTACCTACTGGTAGCAGGAGACCGCGAAGCGGGTGCCAATACGCTGGCTGTACGTGCACGAAATGGTCAAGATCTAGGTACGCTCTCATTGGAGAGTCTGGCCGAGAAGCTTGCCGTTGAAGTCGCAAGTTACGGTCGTAATGTTTTAACTGTTTAGAGGTATAGACGCATCGCTGCTCCAACCACCAACACCAAGCGTGTACGAAGAAATGAGGAAATCAATTCTCCCCGCTTACGTGTTATTGATGCTGAAGGTAATCAAGCTGGTGTTTTAACCCGTTTTGAAGCCTTGCAAATGGCCGAAGCCGCAGGATTAGATCTGGTGGAAATTTCACCCACAGCTGATCCCCCTGTGTGCAAGGTGATGGATTTTGGTAAGTTCTTGTTCGAAGCTAACAAGAAGGCACATGCGGCGAAGCGCAATCAAAAACAGATACAGATTAAAGAAGTGAAGTTTCGTCCC
>CANGJP010000052.1 GCA_947454465.1 Pseudomonadota bacterium | reverse complement strand
TCAGGCCCAAAACTGAAACCTATAATTTCGAAACGATCACGATCATGCTTCTCAAACAGCTCCGCCATTAACCAAGTCGTAGCATGATTATGAAAATCAGCAGAAAAGTATCCGATTCGTATACGCTCAGATCTCGGCCGTCGAACAAATAAACCTAAAGAGTTTTTAACAGGAAACGTGTTCTTGGACCAAATTTCTGCTACTTGACGCTGAAGCAATAAACTATCGAAAACCGCAATGGACGGGAATGGAAGAATCGCACTCTTCCCTTTTTGAATACTTTGATCTAAGAGAGAAACCATACCCCGATATTCTCTCCAATCACTAATGCGAATCTTCGTTGCAAGCAACTCTCCAACCGCATTTTCATAATCCGGCTCCAAATCGCAGAGTTCTTCAAAATAATTAATTGCCTCCCTGAATCTTTTTAAAGATATCAAAGTTGCCGCAAGATTAAACCGTGACTTTGTGTGCCTATAATCAACTGCTATACACTCTTTGTATTTTATAATTGCCAACTCCGCCATGCCAATAGACCGATATGAATTAGCGCTATTAAATATAGCATCCAGATAATTAGGTTTTATACTTACTGCCAACTGATAACTTTTAATTGCTTCAGAAAACCTTCTCATTTCGTACAATACATTACCACGATTACAGTGAGCTTCCGCAAACCCTTCATTCAAAGCAATTGCCCTATCAAATCCAGCAAGAGACTCACCATAGCGGCCAATTTTCGCAAGAAATAATGACCTATTGAAGTGATAGTAGGGATTATTAGGGTCTATTTTTATAGCTGAATCATAATCATTAAGAGCCATATCATTTTGACAAACTGCCACATACGCGTTAGCTCTATTAAAAAAATAATTAGAACAATTTGATGAGATAGCAATTGCCTTACTGATTAGATTTATAGCAATATCCGCATTCATTTCCTGTAACTCAATTACGCCCAGCAAATGCAACGCATCTGATTTTTTCGGATCGATAGTAAGTATATTTAGGCAAATTAATTTCCCTTCAGGTAATTTTCCATCTTGATACAGAGCAATTGCCTCATCCATCATTTTTTCGACAACTAAACTCATATGAAACCACAATAGTAATCTTGAAAAATCAAACTACATCTAAAGTAGCCCAGCTCACATAAAATAATTATATTTTTACCACTGTCTTCACTATTAATTTAAAGCTAAAACTATCCTTTCTGCCAAGATCCGACTGATACCTTTGACTTGCTCAATATCTGCAACTGAAGCACGTTTAAGACCATGAATACCGCCAAACTGCCTTAGCAGTTCGCGACGTTTTGCCGGCCCTAAGCCACTAATGCTCTCAAGCACAGACTGCTGCCTAGCTTTACTACGCCGCTGGCGATGACCGGCAATTGCAAAGCGATGCGCCTCATCCCGTATGCGCTGCACAAGATGCAGAACCACGGAATCGACCGGTAAAGTCAACGTAACCGAATCCTCCATCACGAATAATTTTTCCTGCCCGGCTCGACGATCTGGCCCTTTGGCCACGCCCACTAACATTACCCCACTGACAGCCAACTCACCCATCACTTTACGCGCCACAGCCAACTGTAGCTCGCCACCATCGATGAACAACACATCGGGCAGTGGCACCTCGCCTGACTGTATACGTGTATATCTGCGAGTGATCGCCTGATGCAGCGCTGCATAATCATCACCCGCCACCACACCTTCAATATTAAATCGACGATAGTCTGCTTTGATCGGACCTTCGGGGCCAAACACGACGCATGAGGCCACCGTGGCTTCACCCATGGTATGACTGATATCAAAACACTCCAATCGTGCGGGCGACTGCGCCAACCCCAATGTTTTAGCTAAGGCCTGTAACTGCGCTGCAACACTGGCTTGGCTTGCATGCTTCATCCGCAAGCCAATCTCAGCATTGTTACGCGCCATTGCCAACCAACGGACACGTTGCCCGCGAACCTTATGTCGAATTCTAATCGGATGTTTAGCATGATCACTCAATGATGTCTCAAGCAAATCCACCTCATCTAAAGCCACATCAACAATAATCTCGGCGGGCGCATCGTGACTGAGGTAGTACTGAGCGATAAAGCTACTGAGCAACCCTTCCCGCTCAGCAAGCCCGGCACGGGGGAAAAAATTGACGCTTCCTAAGTTACGCCCGCCCCGCACAAACACCAATGACACACAAAATTGCCCCGACTGCTCGGCACAAGAAACAATATCAATGTCACCCTCTCCGCGACTGTTCATGGACTGCGAGGCCTGCACGCCCTTAACCGCCTGTATACGGTCTCTTAATCGAGCAGCGCGCTCGAACTCCAATGCCTGAGATGCTGATTCCATCCGACTGACCAGATCAGCCACTAATTCATTGTTACGGCCATCAAGTACCTGCATGGCATCTTGGACATCTTGTGCATACGCCTCCTTATCTATTTCACCTACACATGGCGCAGAGCATCGTTGGATCTGAAATTGCAAACAAGGCCGTGTACGGTTTGCGAAGTACGTGTCTTCGCAGGGCCGGATTCGAAACAGCTTCTGTAAGGCCTGCAAGGTTTCACGCACTGCAGGTGCACTCGGGTAGGGCCCAAACAACTTTCCAGCCTGCTTACGGGTACCACGATAAAAACTAAAGCGAGGAAAGGGATGGCGAGTAGACACCTGAATATAAGGAAAGCTCTTATCATCCCTGAGCATCACGTTGTAGCGTGGCCGGTGTTTTTTGATGAGATTGCATTCCAGCAGCAATGCTTCAGTCTCGGATGAAGTCACCACAATTTCAATCGCTGCAATCTGCGCCACCATCGCCATTGTTTTTGTGGTTTGAGGCCTGGTAAAAAAGTAACTGGCCACGCGTTTTTTCAAATTACGTGCCTTACCCACGTACAAGATTTGCCCTTGCTGATCGAGCATCCGGTAGACGCCCGGACGGGTTGTTAGCGTCTGTAAAAACGATTTGCTATCAAACTCAGTCATGCCATTTTCATTAATAATGATTGCGCACGCTCAAACACCTGATGAAACATAGTCTCGGTCAAGCGACGGGTGTTCGTGTTGTAACGACTGCAATGATAACTGTTCAATAACACATGACCATTCGGCAAATCATGCTCAGCACCGTGCGAAAATTTATAGTTCCCCACCTTCAAAGCAAATGCCTTTAAAACGGCACCATGCGCAATCGTACCTAATGCCAACATCACAGAAGGCTTGGAAAGCGACTGCAATTCTGTTTTTAGATACTCATTACACTGCGCTATTTCAGCAGGCGTAGGTTTGTTTTCTGGAGGCACACATTTCACTGCATTAGTGATGCGCGCATTGATCAACTGCAACCCATCACTGATAGACACTGAAGTGGGCGCGGTAGCAAAGCCATATCGATACAACGTGTCGTATAACAAAATGCCCGCATAATCGCCGGTGAAAGGACGTCCCGTGGCATTGGCCCCGTGAAACCCCGGCGCCAACCCTACGATAATAAGACGCGCCTGCGGGTCACCGAAGGGAGCCACTGGTCCGCAGTGATAGGCAGGATACTCATGTTTTCCTACAGACAAAAACTCTGCCAACCGCGGACAACGCGTACAGTGAGTATCAAATACTTTGGTGATAGGCTTAGCCATACACCAAGCATAACAATCCAATCAGGATTGTGGCACTCTTGAATACAGTATTCATAAGCTCACCACCACATTGGACTTCACCTTGGCGCTGTTACTGCTTAATAAGCCCTTCCAGGTTCTCACACGATTTAGCCGCGAGGATGATCGAGCCACGCTTGCGGATTACCTGCAAGCTCCAGGCTTTTATCCGGCAGGCCGCTTAGATTACGACAGTGAGGGCTTACTGCTACTGACCGATGACGGCCCACTGCAAGCCGCATTAAGCAATCCAAAATGGAAAGTAACCAAAACCTATTGGGTACAGGTGGAACACACACCTGATGAGCTGGCATTACAACAACTCAGAAATGGCATACAGCTCAATGATGGCATGACATTACCCGCCGACGCCGAATTGATTAGCGAGCCTAGTTGGTTATGGCCACGCACACCACCCATCCGGTTTCGCAAAGCAATAGGCACTGCATGGCTGAAGCTGAGTATTCGTGAGGGCCGTAATCGCCAAGTTCGACGCATGACTGCCGCCATTGGACACCCTACCTTACGACTGATTCGCTATGCGGTAGGACCCTGGTCATTAGACAACCTATCAACGGGACAATGGCGCCACGCCACATCTGAGGAACTGTCCAGCTTCATTTCAAGCCAAACACAATCCTACGCTCGACCTTATTCGGCCTATCAAAGCCCGCGGAGAAAATCTCCAATTAAAGGACGAAATTGATCCATATCCACCAAGAAAGAATCATGGCCTTGTAACGAATTCAGTCGCGCAAATTTCACTTCGCGCCCTGCACTCTCTAAACCATCTGCCAGCTCTTGCTGCTGTTCAATCGGGAATAACAAATCGGTTTCAACACCAATAATCAATGCTGAATTAATCTTGAAACGTTTCAGAGCCTCAGCCAGCGAACCTTCGCCATGATCTGCTAGATCAAACAAATCCATAGCACGTGATAAAAACAAATAAGCATTCGGATCAAACTGCCCCACAAACTTTGAGGCATGGCTTTCAAGGTAGGCCTCAATCTCAAAATCGATACTGAAGGGATCATCAGGCTTATGCTCTACCGACGCACGCTCACGACCAAAGCGCAGCAACCACTCTTTGGCAGAACGATAGGTGATCATGCCCAACTTACGCGCCAAGCGCATACCCTCGACCGGCACTGCATCCACCGAATAATTACCGTTCAGCCACGCTGGGTCTTTACGGATCATTTCACGCTGCAACGAACGCAAGGCAATGGTAAACGGCGTTGAACGCGCTGCACCTGAAATGGAAATCAGATTACGTGATGCTTCAGGAAACAGAGCAGCAAAGGCCAGCACCGTCATCCCACCCAAGGAGGGACCGATCACGCACTGCAATTGCGAGATGCCCAAACTTTGGATGACCTCATACCCGCCACGCGCAATGTCTTCCACACTAAGAATCGGGAAACCAAGTCGATACGGCTGGCCGGTTTGTGGATTGATTGACGCTGGTGAGGTGGAGCCAAATACACTGCCCAACGAATTCACACACACCACAAAAAAACGACGGGTATCTACTGGGCGTCCCGGACCGACCATGTCTTCCCACCATCCTGCTGAGCAATCCAATGCGGAAGAGGCAGCATGCGCCGAAGGCGACAGTCCAGTAAAAATCAAAATCGCGTTATCACGCTCAGGACTCAACTCGCCCCACGTTTCATAGGCAATCTGCGCAGCGTGCAAGCTACCGCCGCGACGCATCGGGAACGCCTTATCGAATTGGAGATATTGTCGGGCGGTGGCCATACGAGGCTTCCACTAAAAAATATTGTCGCAGTTTAGAGAGCCGATGACCGGTTCAGTATTCCGGCTGCCTATGTACAGATTACCGGAATCGGCATCGACGACTGAGCATTCCCCGTCGCCTACTTACCTTTTTTTACACGCTGCATTAGACGCTGACGTTTGCGTACCTGACGCGGAGTCAGGGTATTGCGCTTACCAGCGAAGGGGTTTTCTTCAGATCGCAGCTGTATCCGCACCGGCGTACCTTTCAACTTGAACGCCTCACGAAAAGTATTCATCAAATAGCGCCGGTAACCATCCGGAAGATGATCCGCCTGACTGCCATGAATAACAATCACGGGCGGGTTTCGACCACCCTGATGAGCGTAACGCAGCTTGATACGCCGTCCCCGCACCAAAGGGGGTTGATGCTGAACAATGGCCGCTTCTAACACGCGCGTCAAATCTGGCGTGGGCAATTCACTCATCGAGGCGTTATAGGCGGCAATCACCGAGCCCACCATTTCACCCACCCCCGTGCCGTGCCGAGCGGAGATGAAATGCAGGTAGGCAAACTCCAGAAACGGAAAACGGGCATCGATACCGGCACGTATCTGATCACGTTGGTCAGGCGGAATGTTGTCCCATTTATTCACCGCAATGACCAAGGCACGACCTCGCTCCGTGGCCATGCCAAATAACGCGGCATCCTGCTCAGCGACGGTGTCGTGAGCATCAACAATACCAATTACAACATGAGCTGAATCAACGGCTTGCAATGCTTTTATGATACTAAACTTTTCAATTGCCTCATCCACTCTGGACTTGCGCCGAACCCCCGCGGTATCGATCAAAGTGAACTGCTGTCCATCACGCTCGAAGGGCACCTCAACAGAGTCCCGCGTGGTACCCGGCATGTCGAAAGCCACCAAGCGTTCTTCCCCAATCAAACGATTGATCAAGGTTGACTTACCCACGTTCGGACGACCGATGACTGCAACCCGAATACGATCGCGATCATCCGGAATCTCGGCAACGTGAGTCTCGAACCCCTCTAGAGCAACCTCCATGAGGCTGCGCAATCCAGAACCGTGGGTCGCGGAAATGGCCAACGGCTCACCCAAACCCAACTGATGGAAGTCAGCACCCGCTGAAAAGCCCTCCTGCCCCTCTGACTTGTTCACCACTACCAAGCACGGTTTACCGCTGCGTCGAATCAATTGCGCTACGAAATGGTCGGTCGCAGTACAACCTTGACGGGCATCCAGCACGAACAGCACCCGATCTGCTTCTTCCATTGCACGCAGACTTTGCTCAGCCATGAGCTTCTCCACACCATCAGCACCGGGCGTCAAACCACCCGTATCGACCAGAATACAGGGCTGAAAATCAGACTTGGTATAGCCGTATTTTCTATCACGGGTCAGACCAGGCAGGTCAGCCACCAACGCATCACGCGTACCCGTGAGCGCATTGAACAATGTGGACTTACCGACATTAGGTCGGCCAACTAAAGCAATAACAGGGAGCATATATTTCTAGGCCGTGAAAGGGATTGGGTCCCTACGAGATGACGACTGTACCTTGCGCTTAGCAAACGGGTCTCAGTCTTTTTAAGAATCACTCAGCCTCTCGGCTTGGTTGCAAACGCCATTACTTTTCCACCATCAGTCTGCACATAAATGCGACCTTCAGCGACCACAGGCGCATTGGTAATTCGCTCACCGTCTGTGGACACACGAGCCTGCAGCGAACCATCCTGCTTATCTAACCAATGCAAATAACCTTCAAAATCACCCACAACCAGCGAGTCATTAAGTTCTACTGGCGCGGTCAATGCGCGGTGCAACAAGGCAGATTGCTGCCACTGCGAATTACCATCGGTGCGGCGCAATGCCGTCACTTCACCGCTTGCATTAGCAAGGTACAGGGCCTTGTCACCCAAAACGAATCCACGATAGCTTGAAGCTTCCTTGGACCACCATACCTGTCCATTATCCAGATCCAGCATCGCAACCTTGCCATGATAACCCACCACAAACACATCCTTACCTTCAACAGCGGGTGCAGCATCGATATCGGCAAGCATATCCAATTCGGTACGACCCGAAGGTGTGTCAATGGTCGCCGCCCATAGCAAATCGCCATTAGCAATATCCAACGCCACTAACTTACCGTCATCAAATCCTTCCAGCACGGCATTGGCACTTACAGCCAGCACCGGAGGTGCGGTACCCCTTAAGCTTAACTTAGGTACCGTCCCTTCATAAGTCCAACGGACAGAGCCATCTAAGGCATTCAGACCCAACAACCGTCCATCCACGGTACGCACCACCACTACTCCTTTAGCAATCAACGCTCTTGAGAGTGGTTCACTCGATAATTGAGACCGCCAACGCTGTTCGCCGGTGTCAGCAGCGAAGGCGAGCAACCCACCGTCAGTGCCCCCCACAATGACCATACCCTCGCCCACTGCAGGGCCTGAGGACAGCAGCAGTTTAGTGTTGACTTGCCAGATCCGCCTACCGTTGTCTGACCTCAGGGCAATAACCTCACCTTTGTAACCGGCCGCATACAACACACCCTGTGACACAGCGGGCTGCAAACCAAGACGCAAATATTCAGCCCCACCACCGAGGCTTTCGCTCCACAGCTTATTGATTTCAAGCACCGGCTTGATCGATACCAACTTAGCGGGCACATCAACCGCCTTGCTAGTGTTGCAGCCGACTAGCGCCCATGCGCACGCAGCAATCAAACCGAGCTTATAGCAATTCATTTTGCACTCGTTTCAACAACCGCATCTTTTGCAATCTCGCCAGGCACCACTCCTAAATCGGCAAGCTTAAGTTCGAGCAAAGACACGTCAGCATTGGCGATATTTTTATAGTCATTCAACGCTGACTGATATTCAGCGACGGCACCGGTCTGATCCTGCTTGGCCAGTAATGCGTCACCACGAATTTCATGAGTCTGCGCAACAAAACCACCTGCTTTACTAACATCAAGAAGAGCCAATGCTTCATCTAATTTATTTAATTCGATCAGCACGCGAGCCAAACGCAGGGTTGCAATCTGCGACAGATGCTCATCTTTACTACTGGCAACCACCGCACGTAAGGCAGCTTCAGCACCCACCAGGTCGCCATTGCCAACGGCATTCTGTGCTTGCAACAGCTGTGCCTGTGACGCATAGGGCGTGGACTTATACTTGCTCGTCAAGTCATTCAATAAGATCGCCGCCTTGGCCTTATCGGTAACCAGCGCCGCTGCAAATTGATTGAGCGTGGCACCAGCCGTTTCAGCGCGCTGCGCGGTATAACGCTGGTAGTACTGCCAGCCGAACAATAGCCCCAATCCGAGTACGATACCGGCAAGCATCCAAATCCAGTTCTCGCGCCACCAGCGCTTCAAGACTTCTGCTTGATCATCATCATTCATAAATTCGTCAACCATGTCCTGCCACTCTCTTTGTCATCTAAACAAGGCGTCAACCTGATCAAAACTGCCCGAGCCAGCGCTTGACCCACCTAGAACTTTACCCACCCACGCGTGAAATAAAATTCAACCACAACTAACGTACTAATCGCTGCTGTAGCATGTTGCCCAACAGATCCCATGTTACTTCTTCTTGAGCGCTGTCTGAACGCAGATCCTTAATCGCAGCCCGCTGCTGCTGCGCTTCAACCTCACCCAAGATAACAGCATAACGTGCACCACTCCTATCAGCACGCTTCAACTGTGACTTAAAGCTACCACCGCCACAATTGGTGTCGATACGACAGCTAGGTAACTGGGTACGCAAACGCTCAACCAGAGCTAACCCCACTGATTCGGCCTGCTGACCTACCAGCACAACATAAACATCTACAGTAGTCAGCGGAATTTGAACCCCCTGTACCTGCATCAGGTTAATGATTCGCTCCTCACCCAACGCCCAACCCATAGCAGGGGTATGCTCACCACCTAATTGCGCCACCAGGCCATCATATCGACCACCCGAGCAAACCGCATCCTGAGAACCCAGCTCAGTGGTAACCCATTCGAACACCGTGCGCGAATAGTAATCCAATCCACGGACTAACCGCGGATTAATGACATAGGATATGCCAACTAAATCAAGATGATGACACAGCGTCTTGAAATGCAGCGCGGACTCCTCGTCCAAATAATCTGTGAGTAAAGGTGCATTAGCCACCAAGGTCGCCATGGCAGGATTTTTAGTATCGAGAATACGCAATGGATTAATTTCCAGACGACGCAAACTATCTTCATCCAGCTGATCCTGATGCGCCTTAAAGTAGTCACGCAAAATATCCCGATAGGCCTGACGTGACTGTGTTGTACCGAGTGAATTGATATTCAACACTAATCGCTGAATACCCAAGCGCTGCCACAACCGCGCCGTCATTAAAATTAATTCCGCATCAAGATCCGGCCCCGCATACCCAAAGGCCTCAACGTCCATTTGATGAAACTGGCGATAACGCCCCTTCTGCGGTCGCTCATGCCTAAACATGGGCCCTGCAGTCCACACTTTCTGCCGCTGATTGTGCAACAGTCCATTACTGATCATGGCACGCACTAATCCAGCCGTCGCTTCTGGACGTAGCGTCAGTGAATCTCCGCTACGGTCTTCAAAGGTATACATCTCTTTTTCAACAATATCGGTTAATTCACCAATGGAACGCTTAAACAAACTAGTGTGCTCGACAATCGGCACACGAATTTCCTGAAAGCCATATTCAGCAAACAACGCACGGGCAGTGCTTTCTAAATACTGCCAATAGGCGATATCCGCGGGCAGAATGTCATTCATGCCTCGAATCGCCTGCAGTTTATTTTCGCTACTCAACTCAGCACTCCAACTCACACTCAAACTTTATTCAATCACGCCAGTTTGATTGACAATAAACCGCGCCACATTACGATCAATTCGGGTAGCAGGTATCACCCCTGGCTTTGCATTCACGTCAACCGAAATGGCGGAAGCGGAACCTAATGTCACCTGCAAAGGAGCTAACGCGCGAATACTGCGCGCATCACCGGCCAATACATTCTCGTAAATAATTCTTTGTTTGTTCGCATCAATCACTTCAACCCAAGAGTCCTCACGGAAAGTAAACGTCATGGCCACTTGCCCCGAACCCTGAGAGGCCGTATCCGATGATGTCGTGGTTGCTATGGTCTGCAACGGAGAGGACTGCACCTCAACGACGGACGAATCTAACTGTTGAGAGTACCCTTCACCCGAACCAACTTCATTGTGACCCTTACGCAGGCTGTACAAACTTGCCGCGATAGCAAGCAACACCACCACCCACACCAAAGCCCACCCCCAGCGCGGTATAACCGGACGTCGCTCAGGAATCATGTTATGACTTACAGGAACCGGGACTACTTCAGGAGAAGCACCACCAAATGAATCATAGTGTTGCAATAACGACACTTCCGGAACATTGACCAGACGAGCGTATTTACGCAGATAACCTTTAACGTAGACAGGCGCACCCAGTTCAACAAATCGGCTCGCTTCAATGGCCTCAATCTTGTGTTGATCAAGATTAAGCGCTTTAGCCATTTGCTCAACGGTCAGCTCAGCCTTGAGTCGCGCCTGTCGCAACCATTCCCCAGGCATGGCGCTGGCGAGTAGATCTAATTCTGGTGTCTGGTTCATGAAGACTCTATTTTTTGCTTTCGGACTCGAGCAAATCACGGGTTTGTGTCGCCAACGGAAACTCGGATTTTAAACGTCGCGCATACTCGGACGCTGCGAAGGAGTTGCCTAGATCGTGCTCAACACGCATACCCAGTAAAAGCGATTCAGCCGTT
>CANGJP010000051.1 GCA_947454465.1 Pseudomonadota bacterium | reverse complement strand
GTAGAAAGTAACAGCGCTGGAATTTGTGCCACCAGACCATCACCGATACTGAGCAGCACATAGGTCTTAGCCGCAGCAGAAAAATCCATTCCATGGCCAAGAATGCCGATGGCGATACCACCAATCATATTAATAAACAGAATCATGATACCGGCCGTGGCATCTCCGCGAACAAACTTACTGGCACCGTCCATGGAGCCGAAGAAATCCGCTTCTTCACGCACTTCTTGACGACGCTTGCGCGCTTCATCCTGAGTAATCAATCCAGCATTCAAGTCAGCATCGATGGCCATTTGTTTACCCGGCATGGCATCCAAGGTAAATCGAGCACTGACTTCGGAAATACGTCCAGAACCCTTGGTCACTACGATGAAATTGATGATCGTCAAGATCATAAATACCACCAGACCCACGGTGTAATTTCCGCCGATCACAAACTCACCGAAGGATTCGATCACCTTACCGGCCGCACCACCACCGGTGTGTCCATTCAGCAACACCACACGCGTAGAGGCCACGTTCAACGATAACCTTAACAATGTTGCTAGTAACAACACGCTGGGAAACACGCCAAACTCAAGCGGTCGAGCCACATAGAACACCGCCATCACCACCACAAGCGACAAAGCGATATTGAAGGTAAACAACACATCCAATAGGAATGGCGGCATGGGAATGATCACCATCGCCAAGACGGTCATCACACCCAGCGGCACACCCAACCCACTACGCAGTAGATCCTTCAGGGTGAATGGCCGTGAACCGCTAGCAATGGCGTTCATGATTTACCTTGTGTAATTAAAATGGACATGAGCCGGTTACTCCTTCACATCAATGACTGGACGTTCAGGACGAATAGACTGGCCCTTATTAAAGGCTCGTAACTGAAAGATATAGGTCAATACCTGTGCCACCGCGGTATACAACGAGGCAGGAATTTCATGACCAATATCTACACTGCGATACAGCACACGCGCCAAAGGAGGCGCTTCGAAAATAGGCACATTGTGCTCAGTAGCAATTTCACGAATGCGTGCTGCCACCAAATCGACACCCTTGGCAACCACAACGGGAGCACCATTACGTTTATCGTCATAGCGCAATGCCACCGAGAAGTGTGTCGGGTTAGTGATGATGACATCCGCAGTCGGTACGTCATTCATCATACGGCCACGCGCCATTTCTTGTTGCAAGCGACGAATCTTGCCTTTCAATTCTGGCGAGCCTTCGCTTTCCTTCATTTCTTTCTTAATTTCTTCGCGTGTCATGCGCATCTGTCTGGCGTATTGCCATAACTGAATCGGCACATCGATCGCAGCAATCAACACCATGCCGCAGGCCAGCATTAATAAGGCATTGAGACACAAATGCACCGCAGACTGCATTGAACTAGACAAGGTGTGATTACCCATGGCGAGCAACTCATTGGCGTCGTTGCGTAATACTTTCACCGCAATCACACCAATGAGTAAAAACTTCATGATGGACTTACCCAGTTCAATCAGGCCGTTGGTCGAGGCCATGCGTTGCAATCCAGCCAGAGGATTCATCCGTGAAAACTTGGGTGCCAAGGCCTCGCCACTGAAGTTCCAACCACTTAACACCATCGGCGCCACAATGGCGGCAACAAAACCTGCAGCCAACACCGGCATCACGACCATAAACCCCGAGAATGCGGCCTCACCCAAAGCAGGCAGCATCGTCTTGGTATCCATACCCGGCGTGAACTTTAGCGACAAACCAGATCGCATCAGCTGTGCAAAGCCACTGACGATGCGCTCACCAAACATGGATATCGCCATACAACTGAACAACATCACCGCTGCGGCACTTAAATCCCTTGAACGAGGAACCTCACCCCTACGCCGCGCTTCCTCAAGGCGTTTGGGCGAGGCACTTTCAGTACGTTCTTCTAAGTCAGGTTGATCGGCCATAACTGTTTATATTCCTGATCTTTCCTAACCACCGCTTAGTGCAGTGAGCATCATCATCGCAGAGGAAATTAAACCTCTAAATCCATCCTGAACCGATGACAGACTCAAGAACACGATGATCAAGCCTAACGCTAAGGAGGCAGGGAACCCCACGGCAAACAAGTTCATCGAAGGTGCAGCACGACTCATCACGCCGAAACCAAAATTAACAATCAACATGGCGACCAAGCCTGGCAATGCCAGCATCAATGCACCCGAAAATACCGTGCTGCCAAAAGTGACCAACATCCATAAACCATCTCGACCTAGACCCGTCAGACCGATCGGCAACAAACTGAAACTCTGTGTCATGGATTCAATAAACAACAGATGTCCATTAAGGGCCAGAAAAGTTAACGTCACCATGATGGTATAAAACTGTCCCAGTACTGGCGTGCTGGCACCGTGTAAGGGATCAACACTGGTAGCAAATGACAAACCCATGCTGTTGGCGATCAACTGTCCAGCCATTTCTACGGCATCAAAGATCATCTGCAACACAAACCCCATCGCCACGCCAATCACTAATTCCTGCAGGGTGATCACCAGACTGACACCTGAAAAAAGCTCGACGTTGGCAGGCGCAGTAATACCAGGCGCCAATAACACTGTTAACGCGCCAGCAATCACCAAGCGCACTCGTGACGGAATCATTTTTGAACCGAACACCGGCGCCACCATCAAGCAGGCACCAATACGCACGAAAGGCCAGAAGTAGCTACTAATCCACAGCGATAATTGTGCTGCCGAGACACTGATCATGGACTCAACCCAGCATGCTCGGAATACTGATGAACAATTCGCGGGTATATCCCGTAATCAATTGCAACATCCATGGCCCAGCAATCAATAACGCCAGCGCCACGCCCACCAATTTTGGAATGAATGACAGGGTCGATTCATTGATCTGTGTAGCTGCCTGAAAAATACCCACTACCAGACCAATGACCAGTGCTGATAACAATAACGGCAATGCCAATAACAGTGTGACCTGCAAGGCGTGACGTGCCAGTGACATGATGACTTCAGGCGTCATGAGTTAACATTCCTATCTATAAAAACTAGAGGCCAGCGTGCTGACCACCAGGGTCCAACCGTCCACCAACACGAACAACATGATTTTGAATGGCAGTGAAATCATCATCGGTGACAGCATCATCATGCCCATAGACATGAGTACACTGGCCACCACCAAGTCGATAATCACAAAGGGAATAAAAATCATAAAACCGATTTGGAAGGCGGTTTTTAATTCACTGGTGACAAACGCAGGCACCAAAATCCGCATCGGCACTTCATCCGGCGTGTTGTAAGCCTGCTGGCCGGCAATTTTGACGAAGGTCGCAATATCTGATTCGCGAGTTTGTTCAAGCATGAATGATTTCAGCGGCGCCACGCCTTTTTCTAAGGCTTGTGTGCCCTCAAGCGTTCCGGCCATATAAGGCTGAACCGCGTCCGTGTTGATACGATCAATCACCGGCCCCATAACAAACAAGGTAAGAAATAAAGATAAGCCAATTAGCACCTGATTAGGTGGAGATGTTCCGGCACCAATCGCTTGACGTAATAAAGTCAACACAATCACGATGCGAGTAAACGACGTCATCATCAACACGATGGCCGGCAGGAACGTAATCGCCGTCATCAGTATTAGCACTTGCAGCGTCAGCGAATAAGACTGACCTTGACCACTACCCTGAACGGTGAGTGCCGGTAGGCCACTGGCTGCCCACACGGCATTGCTGCTCACAAGCAGCAGCACCAACCCGACCATGACTTTCAAGAACGTGTTCGTGGTATGGCGCATCATGACATTCCCATGCTGCGCTTTAGCAGGGCTTTGAAAGTTGGAGCCTGCTGATCACTGTTCATATCAGCTGCATCCGTCGATGCCTGCTCCTCAATGGCCAACTCAGTCAACAGACTGACTTGCCCTGGTGCCACTCCCAACAACAAACGCTTTCCTTGTACATTAATAATCACTGCACGCTCTCGTGCACCCAGGCTGATGCCCTGTACTACTTCCAACTTAGACAACTGACGATGCGGACTAAATTTGAATTTACGCATCGCCCACGCGGCAACAAAGATCAACATCAACACCACCAACATCGCCAAACCAACATGGGAAACGCCAGCCGCCCCGGTTACCGGCAATGAGGCCGCCTTATCAGGATCAGCAAACTTGGTCGCCACGGTGACCGCTTGAGCCCAGACATGCTCGCTGGCGATCAATCCCATTGTGGTTGCTAAAACACGCATCATTTATTTCAACTTCAAAATACGTTCTTGTGGGCTAATCACGTCAGTCAGACGGATACCAAACTTTTCGTTGACCACCACCACTTCCCCATGGGCAATCAACATACCGTTGATATACACATCCAGGGGTTCACCCGCGGCGCGTTCGAGTTCCACCACAGACCCCTGATTGAGTTGCAGCAGATTACGAATTGGAATGCGTGTGCGGCCCACTTCCATGGACAAGGTCACGGGCACATCAAGAATGACTTGTAAATTCACATCCTGCGTGGCCGCTTCAACCATGGTGCTGGCATGGACGGCATCCATGTGTTCGACGACCGCTTCTTCATTGCTACTCATGATCACTCCACCTGCAATGCCTGACTGTGCTTATCCAAAGAACCTGATGACGACTAAAAAAACGAGTTGAAGCAGCTAACGTTATTGCATAACAAAGCTGGTGAAATAGATGGCTTCCACTTGCTCGGGCAACTTGCCTTCGTTCTTCATCACATTACGTACCGCTTCCAATGATTTGACCCGCAGCTCTTCCTTGCCTTCAGGAGTCGCCAGCACCTCAGCAGCCTGTTGCCCAAACAAGGTCAATAGGGCATCACGAATCGCTGGCGTGTTACCTTCCATGTCTTTCTTCATCACTTCATCGCGCGTCATGGCCTGCACCGTGACCTGCAAAAACTTCGAGGAGCTGCCAGCGGGGAAATTCACCACGAAAGGAGGTTCAAAACTGACATAGCTGGCAGCGGCTTTGGCGCCCCCTTCTTTTGCTTCACCGGCTTTGTTCTTTTCGCCGTGTTCGGCAGCGGCTTCGGTAGCAGACTCGTCCTTGCCTGCTTCTTTCTTACTCAACATGACATACATGCCACCCATACCGGCCACCAGCAGGAAGAACATGGCGCCCATCATGATAAAAAGCATTTTGTTGTTACCGCCGGCTGGGGTCGGTGCTGCTGCCGCTTCTGACATCGAAATACTCCTAAGTCGTCTAAGGGGTTAGGTAAGAAATAACCAATCCATAGCAAGGTATGTGCCACCCCAACCACTAATGACGTAGGTTATTGATTAATATCGTTATTTTTGTTTTATTAGAGTGTGACGAAAATCACACGGATTGCATGTGCCAGAATTTTGGCACCATTCTTCAGGCTATCTGCAGACCGATGCGGCCCCTAGCGCCAGTAAATCAGCGCTGCCCTCAGGGGCGGGGCGGGACAACAGACCCCAGCCCTAACGGCAACACCCCACCCCGATTGATGTCGTGCCCTGAGTAGTTCAGGCACGATGCTTTAAGCGTAAGCATCCAGCATGCTCAAACTCATGGTGTGCATGATCGGCATGTCGTCGTCGAATCCCTCGTGCATCCCCACTTCGCCCGAATAGGCGCCGGCAGTGTATTTCGCCGGCGCAGGTTGCTGACGAGAACGCTCACCGAACACCCCTGCGTCACTGAGCATCATGCCTTGCGCACTGAATAACTCACGCAACCGAGGTAAGGCTTGTTCCAAGGCACTGCGCGTCTGAGCATGCTCTGCCGTAAACCAGACACTGGCATCATGCTTATTCATTTCAATTTTGACCTGCACCGGTCCGAGATCGGCAGGAGTCATGTACAGCGTTGCGGACTGCGACTCTTTACTCGCCATCAACGTTAACTTATTACCCAACTCACTAGCCCATGCCTGTGTACCAACGTGCTCATGCAACTGGAAGCGCGGGGTGATGAGCGGTGTACCACTATCACTGTACACCGGGGAATTCGGTGCCTGCATAGGCGCAGCACCCAACATATTGATCACATCGTTAAAGCCACTCTTAGCGGACAGCAAATCTTTACTGTCTTTCTGCACCACACGACTACCAAGTGCCTGATCGAGCATCGTCTGGAATTGATTGAGCACCTGCGTGGTTGCATCATCAGCATGCTGGCTTAGACCCAACCCCTCCATACCCTGCTCAGGACCTGGAACTGAATTCTGTCCCACTGCAGACCGCTGCGCCTGAGTGGTCATTGCAATGAACTCGGCATCCAGTTGTGGGTCTTGCACAACGGCATCACGTACTGGCAGCGGAGTCGGCGAGGCCGTACCTAGTAACGCCAGCAATTCATCAGCCACTTCCGATTGCGCAGTTCGATCCTCGTCTTCATGTTCACTATTTTCCTCATCCGACTCCGCCCGCGCAGTAGCAGATTGCTCTGCACTCGCTGTGTGGGAGTCAGTACTATTGAGTTCTGCATTCACGGTGTCAGATGTAGAGGCATTCGACGAATCGCCCACATCGTGCATCAGCGATGCAAACGAATACCGATCATCAGAGGCTGAGATCGCTGCATCTTTTGCACTTCCTACCGACCCGATTTTACTGGTTGATACATCTATACCTGACGACACGACTGACATGACCATGTTGTGTTACCTCCACTGATCCCACGTTGGACCAGCCTTTGAATTAAATAATCTGTTTACTGTGACCGCTCATAACGTGCAGCAGAGTGCCGTTGGGCACGTTCATCAATTTCTCGCTGTTCACGCTTAGCAACTTTAAGCTGCTCTGCAATCTGCCAACGCTCCATGACATGACTCATCGACTTGGCACGTTGTGCTGCTTGCTGCCACAGTCGATGCTGGGCGTCCCGCTCACTACGCAACTGATCGACAATCTGCGTCTGTTGCTCAATCGCCACATCAAGACGTCTCATGAATGCCTGATAGTCCACCAAGTCATGCGCACCTATACCCTGACCGGCACGACGCACAAAGCCATGCGAATAGTCATCCCGATATGAAAGCAAATCCTGCAGCTTCTGTTCGCCACCTTGCAGTACGCGCGCAGCAACGGCTGATTGTTCGGCCATACGACGCTCTACGTCATCCATGATTTTTTTAACCGGTGCCAGCCGAGTTGCGCGCTTCATCGCCTCATACTCCTAGCACAATGAACGTCTTATCATCGCGCATGACTAATTCAGCACCGTATTCAGTGCCGTCACGCTGGCAGAAAACTCAACTTTTTCTTGCAAATCCTGCTGCAAAAATTTCTGCATGTTGGGCCACATCGCCAATGCCGCATCAATACGTGGATCGCTACCACGCTGATAAGCCCCGATGGCAATCAAATCGCGATTTTGTTGATAGGCAGATAGCATCTGCCGAAACTGCCGCGCGGAGTCGCGATGCTGTTGCGGGATAATTTCATGCATCACACGACTGATGGAGGCTTCAACATCGATAGCCGGATAATGACCGGACTCAGCAATCTGACGTGACAGCACGATGTGTCCATCGAGAATGGCACGCGCGGAATCGGCAATAGGGTCTTGCTGATCATCGCCTTCGGTCAACACCGTATAAAAAGCCGTGATGGAACCCTGGCCGCGTGGCCCATTACCGGCACGCTCTACCAAATGCGGCAACATCGCAAACACCGAAGGTGGATACCCTTTGGTGGCCGGTGCTTCACCAATGGCCAAACCAATCTCACGCTGTGCTTGAGCAAAGCGCGTCAGTGAATCCATCAGCAACAATACGTTTTTACCTTGATCACGAAAATACTCGGCAATGGAGGTGGACAGCCACGCGCCATGCAAGCGCATCAATGGCGGCTTGTCTGCAGGTGTGGCCACCACCACCGCTCGACGTTGACCTTCGGGTCCGAGAATTCGCTCAATGAATTCTTTCACTTCACGACCACGCTCACCGATCAAGCCCACCACAATGACATCGGCATTGGTATAACGAGCCATCATGCCCAACAACACGCTCTTACCCACGCCGCTGCCGGCAAATAAACCAATACGCTGACCTTTACCGACCGTGAGCAATGAATTAATAGCACGCACACCCACATCCAACGGTTCGTCAATCGGTGGACGCAATAACGGATTGATGGAGGTACCGGTCAGCTTGGTGCGACCCTTACATTTAATCGGCCCCTTACCGTCCAAAGGCTGCCCTGCCCCATCAATGACGCGACCAAGTAACTCTGGCCCCACCGCTACCGACCCTGCACGTTGTGTCGGGATGACGCGTGCATTAGGTTTGACGCCATGAATGTCGCCAGTGGGCATCAGGAACAAACGCTCTCCTGCAAAGCCAACCACTTCGGCTTCGGCTTTGGTGCCGTCCCCTGCCAATACCGTGCAACGATCGCCCACGGCCGCCTGACACCCTATAGCTTCCAGTGTCAGCCCCACCATGCGCGTTAAACTACCTTCCACCATCGGCGCTGGAATGGCGTGGGCTTGATCGATGTGTTGCGTCAGACGTGCTGACCACAAGCGGTTACGTCGTACCTGCGTTGACATCATGTTGGGTCTTCCTGCGAATCATCGTGATCGGCCATGAGTGCTCTACGCGATTCAGCAGTAACGCCCTCATTCAGTAAATGCTTCAGCACGGCACCAAGGCGCGTTTCTAATCGTGCGTCTATTTGCGAACTCTCGGTCACCACTCGACAACCACCACGGGTCATCATGGCGTCTTCCACCAACACCCATGCTGTTTCTGTGTCTGCCTGAGACGGGGCCAATCGGTCACGCACAATCGCGGCATCGGATGGATGCAAATGCACACGCAAGTGACGCTGTGCCAGAGGTAACAAGCCCACTGTTTCACGCACCACGGCCAACACCTGACTCGGATCAATAGTCAATTCACGACGCACCAAATGGCGGGCAATGGCCGTCGACAACGACACCAACTGCGATTCAATATCGTCGTCGAGTTGTTCAAGCGGTGCCGCTAAGGTCTGGATCAATCCCGCATACATTCGTCCCTGTTCGTCCAGCGCATGCACCCGCTGTTGAATATCCTGTTGTGCCGCGTTCATACCCGCCGCATAGCCTTTCTCATACGCTTCTTCCCATGCAATCTTTTCGATTTCTTCCAATTCACCCAGCGTGGGACGAAAGCGTCGCGTCACACTAGGCCCAGTGACGATGGGCAGCGACCACGGCTGCGCCTGCATGCCGAGGGCTTCACTGGATGAAGAGTCCGCAGCAGTTTGGTGAGTTACATTCATGACTTAAACGGCTCGCGATACTGATGGATAGGCTATGAATAACATCAGGCACCGCTCACCCATGAATTGACCACTTGCGCCACCCTTGCCGGATCCTGATTCACTAATGCTTTAGCTTGTGTCACTTGCGCTTCAAAGCTATTAGCAGGCGGCGGCGCCACAACGGCGGCCTGACCCAAGCTGGCCAACTCACCGCCACTGGCACCTGGCGGTAATGCAACCAATGCAGGAGGAGAGATGATTGAACGAATCAAGGGCTTAATGACCGACAGAATCAATACCAACAGCACAATCACAGCAGCTAACAACTTAGCTATATCACGCACCCACGACTTCTCCCACAGCGGCACGCTTTGTAATTCTTGTTCCACTTCGGCCGGTGTCGGTTGAAAAGCAGAGTTCACAACGTTGACACTATCACCACGTTTTTCATCGAAGCCCACGGCATCTTTCACCAACCGCGTCATGCTTTCGATTTGTTCAGGCGTTAATGGTGTCGTCGTCACTTTGCCATCGGCATCAGTGGTTTTAAGGTTATCCACCAACACGGCCACTGACAGTCGTTTCAACTGACCGGGTAACTGTTTGGTATAAGCCAAGGTGCGATCAATTTCATAATTACGCGTGCTTTCTTTGGTGGTGTTACCGGCGGCGGTAGTCGCGTCAGGTGCGGCGCCATTGGTACCTGCTGCCGTAGACGGAGCAGCAGCCTGACCTGCAACTTGGTTAGTCGCGCTGTTCGGTGGTGTAGCAGTACCCGCTGCAGGCGGCTGATTACTGAGTGCGCCCGGCACACCTTGCGGATCGGTCGCGCCACCACTGAGCTGTTCTGAAGTTTGCTCACTGCGCACCACCTGACTTTGTGGATTGTATTGTTCTCGCGATTCTTCCGTGATCGCCAGTACCACATCGGCTGTAACTTGAGCACGCACATTGCCAGGCCCCACCAAGGGTGCCAACAACTCTTCAATGCGTTTGGTGTAAGTCTCTTCAAGTCGATGAGCAAATTCATACTGCTTATCACGCAGTGCAAAATCGTCAGTGCCTTGTGGCGATGACAGTAAGCGACCAGACTGATCAATCACCGTGACGTCCGTGGATTCCATTCCCGGCACACTCGATGCAATCAAATTAATAACCGAGGTCACTTGTTCCGATTCAAGACGACGCCCTGTTTTCAGTTGTACCAATACCGATGCACTGGCCTTACGCTTATCGCGTATGAAGGCCGATTGCTCTGGAATCGCCAAATGCACACGAGCTGACGCCACCGAATCTAAACTGGCAATGGTCTTGGCCAGCTCCAACTCCAAGGCATAGTGATACTTAGTGGTTTCCATCAACTGACTGGTGCCATATCCCGTGTCTTTAGTCAGCGCTGCAAAGCCACCTTCACCCGGCAAGCCTTCACCGGCTAACTTCAAACGTGCTTCACTGAGTTGCGCAGCCGGAACACTCACTGAACCGGTACCGGTGTCGGTTTTATAAGGAATGCCGGCAGATTGCAGCGAACTGATGACTTGAGCAATTTCGCTATTGCTGACCTTGGTCAACAAAATGCTGTAATCCGGTTCTTTAGACCACAACACCACACCCACACCCACGGCCACTGCAGCAGCCAGACCGACCAGCATTAACACCGGTCGCAGTCCGTTTGAGTTTGACGTTACCATCGGCAGTGAACTTGCTTCAGCACTCATCGTTATTCACTCTCTACACTCGTCTATTAATCGCGTTATCGCTTAAACCACTATAAGATCAATCAGATCTGCATATTCATGATGTCTTGATAGGCACTGACCATGCGATTACGCACTTCGGTCACACCACGAAATGACACACTGGCTTTTTGCATTTCAATCATCACATCAGCCAATTCCACACCAGGATCACCGCGTTCAAACTTAGTCGCTAACGTTGAGGCGTTTTGTTGCGTTTGATTCACTTGATCCAAGCCTTTCGCCATTAAGCTGGCAAAGCTGGATGACTCAGTTGCAGCACTGGCGGCCACCGGATTGGACGGCGGTGCAGAGATCGTCTTCATCTGTGCCGACATGGCACGAATCTGCGACAACACCGAATCCACACTCATATTGCTCATGGTTTTGCTTCCACTGTTTTAGCTGTTGGCATCAAGCAGCCGGCACCGGAACGCCGGCATCACGCAGACGGGCCAATTTGTAACGTAAGGTGCGCTGACTGATACCCAGTCGTTCTGCAGCCAAGCGCCGATTACCATTACCCATTTGCAAGGCATCAATAATCAAACCACGTT
>CANGJP010000050.1 GCA_947454465.1 Pseudomonadota bacterium | reverse complement strand
TGGCGGTCACTGTCGTCCCATCGGTCGTTCCACTGATCGTGTAGGTGTTCTTGGAGCAAGTGACGTTGGCCGTCGTTACATTGGCTGCGCCCACGGTAATGGGTGATCCCGCCACGCTACAGGCATAACCCGTTTTAGTTGCCGTTAGGCTAACTTGATCACCGTACTTCGCATTGAAGCTATACGGAGTGGCCGATGTCGCCGTCTGCCCCGTGACGCTGCTGTTGGTAATGGTGACACTTGCGCCATCAGTATTTGTTCCACCCACTGTGTAAGTGTTAGTCGTACAGCTCACCGTCGCCGTCGCATTGCCCGTGATTGGATTAATAGAGGCTGGTGTTGTTGTCACTGAACAGGTATTGCCGACCTTCGTTGCGGCTAGGCTCGGGCTATCACTGGTTTTGGCACTGAAGTTGAAGCTGGTCGATATTTGCGGCGATGTGTTCGAAGCGCTACTTCCGCTGATCGTTACAGAAGCTCCCTGAATATTGGTGACAGCGATGGTGAAGGTGTCGGCGGGATTTGGGGTGCAGGTAACATCAGCGGTCGACACGTTACTGGTACCCACTACGATAGGTAACCCTGCTACGGTACAACTGTTACCTGCTTTAGTAGCAGTAAGGGTGACTGTATCACCCGATTTGGCAGTGAAGCTGATGGGGTTGGCTGTGCTGGCTGCTTGACCGGTGATGCTGGTTCCTGCGATTGAGACGGTGGCACCGGATGTGTTGGTGCCAGTAATCGAGTAAGTCTGCACAGAGCTGGAGCTGCTTGTGGAGCTCGAGCTGCCATCGGTTGCGGCACCCCCGCCACATGCAGATAGGGTTAAAAGTAAAAAGGACGGGAGCGCAAACCATTGCTTGATGAATCTCACTGTGTTGAAGGAGTTGCGTCGCATCGTTCTCATTTAAAGCTCTCCGGAATCTTGTATTCCGACTGAAAGAAGTAATCCAGTTATTTGTAAATCAGGTTTGTAGGGTAATTGACCCAATGTGTAGGTTAACTGAATGAGTTGTTTTATGTCTGGAGACAAGCCCAAAAAAGTGTGAACTGATTCGATAAATTTGATAAAAATCAATGGTGATAGCATCAGTAACGCTTAGATAATCTTGTCCCTTTTCAATGGGGTGGCTTGTAATCATTTCAGTGGTGTTGCTTGTGTCGATGGCAGGTTGATTCATGAGTGTGTTATAGGAATGGGTATATCGATCAGGTTGGTTTATGACGTGGAGTCTTAGGCTCTGGATTTACGCATTCACTCATCTGCTTATTCACTAATTCATCAAGATGTATTGGACTGTTCACGACATGATTTCATTTCGAACCCAATTTTGTCGTGGAGTAACGTTGCTGTTACTCCTGCTGGTAGAGGTGGCGAATTCTGCCAATGCTCCGCTTCGGATGCCTCATGCAATGGTGGTGGCGCAGGAGGGTATTGCGGCACAAGTGGGTGCCGAGGTAATGAAGGCAGGGGGTAATGCCATCGACGGTGCCATTGCCACTGCTTTTGCCTTGGCTGTCACGCATCCTGCTGCTGGAAATATTGGTGGTGGCGGGTTTTTGTTGTACCGCCCTGCGCAAGGTGAACCCGTGTTGTATGACTTCCGGGAAACAGCACCCCAGGCCAGTCGCCCGGACATGTGGTTGGTCGACGGTAAGTATGATGCTCAACGTCACCACAACAGTCATCTTGCTGTGGGCGTGCCGGGTACGGTAGCAGGCTTGTATCAGGCATGGCGCGAGCATGGTAAGTTGCCTTGGTCTAGGTTGCTTGCTCCGGCAATTCGCCTGGCGTCACAAGGTTTTATTGTTAGTGATGAACTTTCCAGTTCGTTACGTTCTGGATTGCAGCGTATGCAAAATTATCCTGCTGCCGTTGCTCAGTTTTCAAATCATGGAAAACCCTATGAGCAAGGAGCACGTTTGGTGCAAAAAGATCTTGCAGTGACATTGGAGTTGATAGCGCGTCAGGGGTCGGATGGATTCTATAAGGGCCGCATTGCTCAGTTGCTCGTTGAGGAGATTCAGCGGGGTGGGGGAGTACTGACGTTACAAGATTTGGCGAACTATCGGCCTTTGGCACGTACTCCGCTGAGGGGTACGTATCGGGGCTATGACGTGCTGACCGTTCCACCACCGAGCTCTGCAGTAGCGTTGATTGAAATGTTAAATGTCTGCGAGGGCTATGATCTGCGTGACATGGGCTTTGGAACTACGGCGACGCTACATTTGATGACTGAAACGATGCGGCGCGCCTACGCAGATCGCGCCCATTATTTGGGTGATCCTGCTTTCAACCCCAGCATGCCAATACAGCGCCTATTGTCGAAGGACTACGCTGAATATTTACGAACCACTATTAATCTTAAAGCAGCTTCCGTATCTGAAGTCGGTCAATTCGAATGGCCACCGGAAAGTCCGCAAACCACTCATCTATCCATTGTGGATGAGGCGCGTAATGCCGTTGCACTGACATATACGCTAGAGGCCGCCTATGGCTCTGGTATTGTGGCTCCGGGTACGGGCTTTTTGCTTAATAACGAAATGGGGGATTTCAATGCCCAGGCCGGTTTGACCAATGAGCAAGGATTAATTGGAACGACTCCTAATCTTGCTGCGGGTGGCAAACGCATGCTGTCAAGTATGTCCCCGACTATCTTGAGTAAGCAGGGTCAGCTCTTCATGGTGACGGGCAGTCCAGGTGGCCGCACCATCATTAATACCGTGTTGCAAACCATCCTGAATGTGGTGGATCACAATATGAATGCTCAGGCTGCTGTCGATGCGGGACGTCTGCATCATCAATGGTTGCCGGATACTGTGGTGACTGAAGCTGCGGCTTTTTCTAAAGATTCTTTAACTGCATTGAGTACGATGGGGCATCGTCTTTCTACGCGCGAATCGATAGGAGCTGCACAAGTCATTGTGGTTAATCAGCGTGATGGCATGCTCGAGGGCGGTGCTGATAAGCGTGATCCGGACAGTACCGTATCAGGGTACTGATTTATTCAATGTCGATTTATATTGATCCATACAAGTGTTGTTATCACTGAAGGCACCGAATTGATCTCGGAATTAATCCGGCGCAAGTGAATCAGTAAAGAATGATTGCTAAATTAGCGATTTTTTAAATAGTGACAGCATCCTGCTCCACGCTTTTTCTGCTTGAGTTTCGTTGTATACGGCGGCATCAGGTGGGCACCAGCCGTGCTGAGCACCGTTATAAACTTCAATTTCAGCATTGAGTTTGGCGTTGGCGAAGCTTGTTCTAAGGACATCTTTGGCATCAGGTTGCTTCACGTCATCGTTTTCAGCGATAGCAAATAAATAGTTTGCTTTAATTTTGGGTATCAGTAGATGGGGGCTATCGGTTTTGTCGGTAACGAGATTGGCGCCATGGAAGGAGGCAGCTGCACCAATGCGATCAGGGAAAGTGGCAGCTGTACGTAATGTGAATGGACCGCCCATGCAATAACCGGCTGTACCCATTTTAAGTTTTTTGTTGACGGATGCTTGATTGTCCATGAAGGCGACACAGGCCTTGGCATCAGTAATCTGTGTGTCTGCAGTTAATGATGACATTGCAGCCATGATTTGTTTGCGACCCTCTTCGGTTTGGAAGCTTGTGCCTTGTGGAAATACCGGAGCTTTGCGGGTTCGATAATAGGGGTTAGGGATCAGCACGCTGTATCCTTCTTCAGCAAGGCGTTTGCCCATTTGTTTGAATGCAGCGCGTAGGCCGAAGGCATCAGTCCAGATGATTACGCCAGCGAAACTTCCCTTGGAAGGGTGAACAAAGTAAGCGTCGGCAATCCCATCGCTTGTTTTGATTTCAACATCTGATTCGGTGACGTCAAGTGCATTGGCGGCACGTGGCAATGCCATCGTAAGGCCGGCGCCGAAGGTTAGTGCGCCGAAACGACGCCGTGTTAGTTCACTACTTTGACGAAGATGATTAATCATGTCTTCGAAAACATTGTCATCACACATGGTGTATTTCCCGTTGAATTTAAGAGCGCTTTTGCGGTGGTTCCTAGGCCAATGATACTAATCTGGTAAAGAGTAAGGGGGTATCGGTTGTTGCGATATGGAGTTTTTATATAACGGATTTACGTATTTCTAACGCACATCTAGCCATCATTTTGTCACCAAAATGTCATTTTTGGTGCAAAAAGAGCCAAATCAGCGCGATTTCACCTTAGATATTTGTCAATTCAGGCGAATTAGTCTCGCGGTTGCGTTGTAAACCTGTATATTGTACGCGGTTGGTTAGTCCATTCAGTGCTCAGTCGTCATAAACCGAGCTCGGTTGAAAATTAGCTAACACAGGAGACGGGGTGAGTTTGTCGCTCGCTCGTCGTTGTTTTTACCCGCTCCCGTGCCTCGTAAACAGGTCGGTGATGGTTTTATTTTTGGAAGGTTTTTTTTCAATGAGCAAGATTTATGTGGGCAACCTGCCCTTTAGTGCTGATGAAGCCCAAGTTCGTGCTTTATTCGCACAACACGGTACGGTTGACTCAGTTAGCCTGATCAATGATCGTGAAACCGGTCGTCCACGTGGCTTCGGCTTTGTCGAAATGCCAAGTGCCGATGCGGCCCGCGCTATTCAGGCTCTGAACGGTCAGGATATGGGCGGTCGTCCTTTGAAGGTTAACGAAGCGCAAGATAAGCCACGTAGCGGCGGCGGTGGCGGCGGTCGTGGCGGCTACGGCGGCGGTGGCGGCGGTGGTTACGGCGGCGGCGGTGGTCGTTGGTAGTAACCTGATGATTTGACGGGGTTGGAGTGTGCTCCGACTCTGTCAATTCATAGTGAGAAGCTGACTTACAGGCATATGAATTCATTCAATTGTTTGTAAGTTAATCTCACAAACGTCCTAAATTAAAAGCGTTCTCGGTAGGCGTCAGTCAATCGGGAACGTTTTTTTTTGGCGACTTTTTTATCAGTTATTTGATTCGCCTAAATTGATGTGAATGCCAAAAGAATCTAATGTGGTTAATGGGTTCACCTACCACCACGTGGGCTATAAAATTTCACAGTCAGTAGGTTTCATTCTGCGCCGCATCTTGATCATCTAAGATGCCAATATAAGCAATTTTTATTGGATCAAGTCATGTCATTGAAGCGAAGTCGTTGGCAGGAAGGGACTGTGGTGGTGTTGGAGCACGTTTCATCAGTGCTTCAGGATAATCCGCTGGGCGATCCACATGTGCGAAATGTTGCAGTGTGGTTGCCTCCTCAATATGACCAGCTATCAGATCATGGGCGTGGTAAGCGTTTTCCGATGTTGATGGATTTAGCTGGATTTACTAGTTCTGGCTTGTCGCATCTGGCTTGGAAAAACTTTAGTGAGAATCTTCCAGAGCGAGCTGCTCGTTTGATTCATGAGCATAAAATGCCGCCGGCAATCATTGTTTTCCCAGATTGTTTTACAGCACTCGGCGGAAATCAATACATCAACTCATCTGCAATAGGTTCTTATGCGGATTATTTAATTAAGGAACTTATTCCTTTTGTTGATGGCGAATTTCGCACGCTTGCCACGCGCGACTCTCGCGGTTGCTTCGGTAAATCTTCGGGTGGGTATGGTGCCATGCTGCATGGCATGAAATACGCCTCAACATGGGGTGCAATTGCTAACCATTCAGGTGATGCTTATTTTGATTTCGTTTACTGGCACGATTGGCCTAATACCCTCAAGGAGTTGGCACGCTATCGATCCCGTCCTTTACGTAGCGGAATCACTGATGTTAGTAAACTGGAGCAGGGTGCGGACGCGGGTTTAGACGATGGAAGGGTTAAGCGATTCCTGAATAAATTCTGGAGTAACGCTAAACCGTCTGCTGCTGAAATTCATGTGTTAATGAATCTGTGCATGGCGGCCAGTTACGACCCAGATACGCAAGCACCGAATGGATTCCGTTTGCCTTTTAATTTAGACACCGGTGAAGTTATTCCTACACGCTGGAAAGCGTGGCAAAAGCATGATCCGATTAATTTGGTTGGTAAATACCAGAAAAATCTACGCTCATTACGCGGGATTTATATGGATTGTGGATGGCGAGATCAATATCACATTCATTACGGCACGCGTATTTTATCGAAGCGTCTGCAGTTGGCGGGTATTGATCATACCTATGAAGAATTTGATGGGACTCATTCTGAAATCGATCATCGTCTTGACGTGTCTCTGCCGTTTTTAACGCGTGTTCTTAAATGATGAGGTTCGTCTTAGATTTGCTTGTGATTGGGTGAGTCTGAGAGTTGGTATTCAAATATGTACCTGAGCACTGTTCATGATGAGCAATTGATTGAGTTGATTAAGCGTTGTGTATCAAAGCAGATACCCCATGAGGAAGGATTTATTCAACTTGCAGGTGTGGCCTTAGAGCAACAATCTCAGGTGTCTCATTTGCGTCCACTATGTCAGGCTCAAGCTGCGGTCCTCGTGCCCATCGTCGCGCGACCTGAAGGCTTGACGGTGTTGCTGACAAGGCGCGCTAACCATTTGCGGCAGCATGCGGGACAGATTGGGTTTCCTGGCGGGCGAATTGAATCGTTTGATGCAGGTCCTACCGCGGCCGCTTTGCGTGAAACCGAAGAAGAAATTGGACTGTCTCGTGATGGTATTCATACGCTTGGATTTCTTCCGCAGCAGCTTGTTACATCAGGGTATTGTGTGACACCGGTGGTAGGTATTGTCGAGCCTGAATTTGTGCTTAGACTGGATTCAAATGAGGTGGATGAAGTCTTTGAAGTGCCTGTTAGGCATTTTCTCGATCCCGCTCATCATCAAGTGCGTTTACGCAGTATTGAGAATATGTCTTTACGGGTTTATGACATACCGTATGGGGAGCGTCGTATCTGGGGCGCGACGGCAGGTATTATCATGTCACTGTATCATTTGCTTGTGGCTCACTCAGGACAGTTATGAAAGAGATGGCATATTCTCAATCTATTGAACGTTTGATTGATTTGATGGCGACGCTACGCAATCCGGATAAGGGGTGTCCCTGGGATCGACAGCAGACTTTTACCACCCTGACCCCCTATACCGTGGAAGAGGCTTACGAGGTGGTTGATGCAATTGAGCGTGGTGATATTCCTGCATTGAAGGAAGAATTGGGTGATTTGTTATTTCAGGTGATTTTCCATGCTCGTATTGCTGAAGAGCAGGGTGATTTTGTCTTCGCTGATGTGGTTCAGGTCATTTGTGACAAGATGGAGTCTCGCCATCCACATGTGTTCGGTACGGAGCGTATCGAAACTGCCGAACAGCAGACCCTGGCTTGGGAGGCACATAAACAACGAGAGCGTGCAGCGAACAATGTAGTAGAGCCAGCCAGTGTGCTTGATAATGTACCGATGGCTTTGCCGGCACTCAGTCGTGCGGCCAAGCTCGGTAAGCGCGCAGCTACCGTGGGGTTTGAATGGCCCGACGCGCTGGGTGCGCTGGATAAGGCTGAGGAAGAATTTCGTGAAGCTCGTCAGGCCATTGAGACGGGTACGTCACAGGCGGATATTGAAGATGAATTGGGAGATCTGTTGTTCTGTTTGGTGAACATATGTCGCCATACTAAGGTCGATCCTGAGGCGGCGCTGCGTAAGACCAATCAGAAGTTTGAGCGGCGTTTCCGGCATGTGGAGCGACGTCTACAGGAGCAGGGGCATGACCTTAGTACAACCCCGCTTGATGTGATGGATCGGTTTTGGGATGAGGCGAAACTACTTGAACGGCGGGGCTAAACGCCGGATCTGTGCGCCAACCCTCGGCAGTTGGAGCAATCTCTGCTAGGCTTTCACTCCAATTCAATCTTTGACCCCCCGTATTGTCAGCCATCGGTGTTCTATGTCCGCGCGTACCATCCGTCCTAGCTCAGGCCTTGCCAACGTGAAATACGAAATTCGCGGTAAGTTGGCGCGTCGTGCCCAGGAAATGGAGCGTATGGGCTATGACATCGTTTCTCTGAATATCGGTAACCCCGGCGCCTTTGGCTTCCGTACTCCAGAGAGTATGCGATTGGCCATGATCGAAAATCTTAAGACGGCAGAAGGGTACTGCCACCAGAAAGGCATTTTCCCGGCTCGCGAAGCCGTGGTGATGTTGCAACAGAATCGAGGGGTGCGCGGCGTCAGTGTCGACGAAGTGGTGATGGGAAACGGTGTCAGTGAGTTAATTGACCTGTGTCTGCGCGGCTTGCTCAATAGCGATGACGAGGTTTTGGTCCCCAGTCCCGATTATCCTTTGTGGACCGCCGCGGTGAATTTAAATCGGGGCCGTGCTGTTCATTATCCTTGCCGTCCTGAAAATGGTTTTGTCCCTGACCCAAAAGATATTGAAGCCATGATTACCAGTCGCACGCGGGCGATTGTGGTCATTAACCCTAATAATCCTACTGGTGCGGTCTATCCTAAAAAGATACTTGAGGAAATCGCAGCGCTTGCTGAAAAGCATCACCTGACTGTATTCGCTGACGAAATTTATGATCAGGTTCTATATGGCGATGCAGAATTTACACCCATGGCTACACTTGTTCAGGACTCACTATGTGTGACCATGTCTGGGTTATCTAAGGTTTATCGAGCTTGCGGTTATCGTGTGGGTTGGGCGGTTTTTTCTGGCGACCTAGAGCATGCTCGTGATTACTTAAGTGCCGTTGAGTTGCTGTCTTCGTTGCGATTGTGTGCCAACGTTCCGGGTCAGTGGGCGGTGCAGACGGCGTTGGGTGGATACCAAAGTATTAAAGATTTAGTACGCCCAGGCGGCCGTTTATTTGAAACTCGTCAAGCCATTGTCGACAATGTACGCAAGAGTAAGTATTTAGATGTTCGCCTTTCCAACGGTGCCATCTATGATTTCTTGCGCATTAAGACGGACTTATTGCCTGACGTTGATGATCAGCAATTCGCTTTGGATCTACTTGAGCATAAACATGTGTTAATTGCTCCTGGTTCTAGTTTCAATGTTCCTTATAAAAACCATTTCCGAATTACGCATCTTCCCCGTGCTGAAGTGATCAATGATGTATTTCAACGCATCGAGGAATTATTTGATAGCTATGCCAATGGTCGTGAGCCAAAGTCGCGACCGGCTCCTGCACTAAAAGCCATTTAGCATAATGGCATTCGGCCTTTAAAATGAGGTCTTGTCATTTAGGGGGTTATGGGTGGTGGTAGCAGTTAGATAGACCTCAGGCTGCGCTTGCTTGAGTCTTTTTCCCATTTCGTAACGGAATGTCATAAGTAATGCTTGCTCCGTACGCTTCTGGTGATTGCGGATCATGGCGAAGTTTATCGAATACCAACAGTCGCGTACCAAGCTTGAAACTTTCTTGCACATCATGGGTAATCATGAAAATAGTCATTCGTCGACTTTCCCATAAATTAAGAATCAAGTCGTGCATGTCGCTGGTGATTCCTGGATCGAGTGCGCCAAATGGTTCATCTAATAATAAAATTTTTGGTTCGCAAATAACGGATTGGGCAATGGATAAACGTTGCTGCATGCCACCAGAAAGCTGTGCAGGATATTTATCTCGCGCCTGATACAGGCCGACAGAGTTGAGCATTTCATTTGCTTTTTCCACGGCTTGTTTACGACGGGTACCAAATAGCCGGCCGACGAATGGCGCACCTTGAAATTCTAGTCCGAGTAACACATGGTCCATAACACTTAAGTGTGGAAAAAGCGAATAGCGCTGAAAAACAATGCCACGTTGTTGATCAGGTTCGGGTGCAATGGGTTTGTCGTCAATCAGTAATTGGCCTCTGCTCGGTTGTTCAATACCCAGCAGCATTTTCAAGAAAGTAGTTTTACCGCTGCCAGAGGCGCCGACTATGGTGACAAACTCGTGATCAGCTACAGTCAGGTTGATATTTTCAAGTACAACTTGGTTGCCGTATTCCTTCCAGAGTCGTTTGACGGTTAGTGTTGCCATCAGGACTCTGCCCATGGGAATAATTTGCGGCTGAGGGTGCGCAGCATCCAGTCCATCGTGAACGCCAGCAAGGTGATCCATAAGACGTAAGGTAGGATGACATCCATGGCCAGATAACGCCTGACAAGGAATATTCGGTAGCCAAGACCTTCCGTTGATGCAATGGCTTCAGCCGAAATTAAGAACAGCCATGCAGAGGCAAGAGAAAGACGTAGTGCCCCCAGCAATCTTGGAAGCATTTGTGGTACCACTACTCGAATAATTAGCAGCCAAGTACTTGCTCCTAAGGATTGGGCCTTAATCAGTTGTTCGGTTGGTAGTTCCATACAGCGTTGACTGAGATCCCGAATCATCACGGGCGTGATACCAATCACGATCAGTGTGATTTTGGAGGTTTCTTCCAGGCCCAGTGCAATAAATAAAATGGGCAGAACGGCTAAGGGTGGAATCATGGAGGCTACGGTAATGAACGGTCCAAATGCCGCCCTGAGCAAAGGAATAATACCAATGCATAACCCTATAAAGAGAGAGAGCGTGGTGCTGATGCAGAGCGCAATGGTAATGCGTTTGAGGCTGGCGAGAGTGTCTAGCCAAAGCAGGATTTCACCACTTCGCTGGTCCGGTTCAAGGGCATATTGTTTAAATGTACTGTAGAGGTCGCCAAGGGCCGGTAACAGCTTGTCATCAGCATTATCAGCTAGTCGTAGACTGGAACTGATAATGTAGACAATTAAAAGCAGTAGAAAGGGCAGTGCACTGAGCGCCAGTGCACTGCTTCGTCGTGGATGAAGATTAATCAAACGTGGCATGTAAAAGTTGTAACGCTATGCGGTTACAGTTTTCCATCCATGGCGAGTTGGGTATAGGTGGTATCAAAACGCATCTTGACGTTTTTATTGTTACCAAGCAGTTTGCCATTAGGAAATTCTATGCCGACGGCATCAACTGTTTTAGCGCCTTCACCCAGCAGCCCATGTGCAAACGAGAATTTACGAACTAAATCCATGTTTTTAATCAGACCCTCGCTTTTAACAAAGCTTAGGGCGTCATTAGCGGTGGTATACATGTGGGTCGTGGCAAGTTGACTTTCGAATCCCGCAAGGTCGGTACCAGATGCCTTGGCCATGATGGTGCGAGCGGTCTTCGTGGTGTTATCTCCTTTGAACATGACAGCCATGGTTTCGTACCAGGCGCCCACTAACGCCTTGCCGAGTTTTGGATTGGCTTTGAGTGTGGCGGTGTTGACGACCATTAAGTCCATGATTTCGCCCGGAACCTTGCTGGAGTCGAACACAAGAGATGTGTTGGGTGTTTTGATTACCTCACTCAATTGTGGCTTCCAGGTGACAACGGCTGTGCTGCCAGCAGCTGCAAACGCGCTGACAATATCAGCATCTGACGTGTTGACGACTTTCACATCGCGTTCGCTTAGGCCGATGGTTTCCAGTGCGCGTGCCATGAGATAGTGCGACACAGAAAGTTCGACCAGATTAACTTTTTGGCCTTTTATATCCGCGAGTTTTTTGCCTTTTCCTTTAAGGACGATACCATCGTTGCCATTGGAGAAATCACCCATGATCAGGGCAGTTGAATCAACTCCGCCAGCGGCTGGAATGGTCAACATGTCCATGTTAGTCATCACGCAGGCATCGAAACCTCCAGCGGTATATTGATTGATGGATTCCACATAGTCATTGACTTGGGTCAATTGAATCTTGATGCCATATTTATCTGCCCATTTTTTTAAGATTCCACTTTGGTTAGCGTAATCCCATGGCATCCAACCGACATAAATGCTCCATGCGACTTTGAACGATGTTTTTTCAGCCGCCGAGGCTGGTTGCGCGATTAATAAGCTAGAGAGCAATAAAAGTGTCAACGCGGAGCTCACGGCTTGCACCGATGATCTGAGTTTGTTTTTGAGTGTCTTTAACTGGGATACAAGTCGTGTGTGCATCGGGTTGTCCTCATTGATGGATCAGTGAAGTCAGGTTAATTCAAGGTACTGGAGTGTTTGCTGAGTTCACATGGCCAGAAGGCTTGAAGGAGTCAGTGACACGCACAGTGCTCTTTCTCCCGGGCTTTTGTCCCGCCGTGTATCCCTTCACCCTCTACTGCTGGTAAGTAATTAGGTGACTGGACTGCCTCTCTCGGACCAGCACTACATATGCAATTACTGTAGTCGGAACCCTAGACGCACATTTATTTTTCAACTTGCAATTCGCATGCCCGAATAAACGATTACCTGTCATTGGCGGATCATCCCTAATAAATGCCGTACTCTCTGGGTTTCAGTGTGCCGTGGTGATTCAGTTTAATGCTCTATATGACCCATGTTGGAGCATGTCATGTGGCTAGCTGGTCGATCTTGGTGCTATTGAGCAGTGGTGTTGACTCATGGCGTGCGAGAGTTGTGCGTCTTTCAGGTTCGCTCTGCACTGGTATGAGTCTTGCTAACAGATTAACCCAGTAAATTACTTCCGTTGTAAGAGGTCAAGATGTCCGGCAGCACACCAGATTGGGTTTTATGGGAAGACAGCTTGCATCCTGGTGCACACTGGTCAGGTGTGGTGCGTCGTGGTACGACGTTACGTCTTATGGCGCTGGATCATGGCGCAAATCTCAGTGCGACCTTCTTCAATTGTGAGCAAC
>CANGJP010000049.1 GCA_947454465.1 Pseudomonadota bacterium | reverse complement strand
TAATTAATACTCTTAATTGACTCTATCTGCCATGAACGACTCAATGCCATGCGTATTTTTTCGGGAACAGGGTCAACAGAAGACTCTTGTGCCACCCTATCTAACACCTTAACAACCGTGAAATATTCGAAATATTTAGGGGCTAAACGCAATGCCGCGAGCAAGCCGACACCCACAATAACGACGACCACGATCATGCCTAGGGTAGTCGCGCCCTGCTGTCGACGTAGATTACTAGTAACCACCATAATTAAGCCTGCTCTACTTATGGGCTCCAGATGACTTCAAACTTAATGTATCAGCGTACCTATCCGACTTATTATCGGCAATTCCGTAAATTTCCAGTGAAACCAAATTAACTTTGCCTTACCAACAAGATTCTCCTCTGGCACATAACCCACTTGGGGAAAGCGGCCATCCTGACTATTGTCACGATTATCACCCATGAATAGATACTTACCGGAAGGCACCACCCCATCGAAATCTTTAGTGAACGCGTTATCTAAAAACATCACTTGATGCTTTAAACCACCGAGATTTTCTTCAGCCAATCTAGCATTCGCATAGCCATGCTCGTTGTATTCTGCTCCCATGACTAATTCCATTTTTTTGTCATTGATGTAGACCTGATCATTGGCAACCACAACATGGTCCCCCGGCAACCCCACCAGACGCTTGATGTAATTAATGCGTGGATCGGCAGGCAATCGAAACACAATCACATCACCACGCTGAGGATCACCCGTCTCTAACAACTTAGTATTAAACACTGGCAATCTTAAATCGTAGGAAAACTTACTAACAAAAATAAAGTCACCCGCCAGCAATGTGGGCATCATTGAATCAGACGGAATGCGAAATGGCTCAAAGAAAAATGAACGAACGACCAACACCAAGCATAGGACAGGATAAAAAGATCGAGCATACTCAACTAGAATCGGCTCTTGTATTGGTTTAACCTGCCCCTGATTAGCAGCCTGTTTATTCAGGCGTGCTCTTTTAAAAAATACATGATCCACCGTCAAAATCAAAAATGACAGGAGAATTAGGACCATCAGCCATAGAGAAAAATCAACGGTCATTCTATTTAATTCCTAGACACCAAAGTTAGCCTTCATGGGACGAGTTTATTTTTCTCGACCAATCTGCAACACGGCTAGAAATGCCTCTTGAGGAATTTCCACCGAACCCACCTGCTTCATGCGCTTTTTGCCTTCCTTCTGCTTTTCTAACAATTTACGCTTACGACTAAGGTCACCACCGTAACATTTAGCCAACACATTTTTACGTAAAGCCTTAACGTTTGCTCGTGCCACCACATTAACACCGATCGCAGCCTGCACTGCAACTTCAAACATTTGCCTTGGAATCAACTCACGCATCTTATCTACCAACTCTCGTCCCCGTTGATAGGCCATATCCCGATGCACAATGATTGATAAGGCATCAACCTTATCAGCATTAATGAGTATGTCGAGCTTCACCATCGGTGCCTGCTCGAAATGACTAAACTCATAATCGAAAGAAGCATAACCACGACTAACCGACTTAAGCCGATCAAAAAAATCCAGCACCACATCCGCCATCGGTAACTCATACTGTAAAGACACCTGATTGCCTAGATACAGCATTTTTTTCTGCCGACCACGCTTGTCATTACACAATTTCAGAACCGCACCGACATATTCAGGCGGCACAAGAATATTGGCAATAATGATAGGCTCACGTAACTCAGCGGTGATATTGCTGGCAGGCAACTTAGCCGGATTGTCCACATAAATTGTGGTGCCATCCGTTAACAGGATTTCATATACCACCGTAGGGGCACTGGTAATAAGATCCAGATTGTACTCACGCTCAAGTCGCTCTTGCACGATGTCCATATGTAACAAGCCCAGAAACCCGCAGCGGAATCCAAATCCAAGAGCAGCAGATACCTCAGGCTGATATTGCAAAGCGGAGTCATTTAACTTCAACTTAGCCAATGCATCACGAAATGACTCATAGTCATCGGAATTCACTGTAAACAATCCCGCAAAAACTCGCGGCTGAATTTGCTTAAATCCCGCCAAGGGGGCACTGCATTGTCGTGCTTCCTGAGTGATCGTATCGCCTACTGGAGCACCGTCAATTTCCTTGATGCCAGCAATAACAAAACCAACTTCACCCGTGGCAAGTTCATTGCATGAAAATGACTTAGGAGTAAAACGCCCTAATTTATCGACCTGATGAGCACGACCGGTAGACCAAACACGAATCTTATCCCCGACTTTTAGCGAGCCATTCATGACTCGCACCAACGACACCACACCCACATAACTATCGAACCAAGAATCGATAATCAATGCTTGCAGAGGTGCATCCGGATCACCTTTAGGCGGCGGAATACGTTTTACTAATTCTTCCAATAAATCGGCCACCCCCAGACCTGTTTTAGCGCTCACCAAAACGGCGTCCTGAGCATCAATACCAATGATTTCTTCAATTTCTTTGATAACACGCGCAGGCTCTGCAGAAGGCAAGTCGATTTTATTAATCACCGGCACCACCTCAAGCCCTTGATCAAGAGCGGTGTAACAGTTGGCCACACTTTGCGCCTCAACCCCCTGCGCAGCATCAACGACCAGTAGCGCACCATCACAAGCAGCCAAGGAACGAGATACCTCGTAAGAAAAATCCACATGCCCCGGGGTATCAATCATATTCAACTGATAAACCTGTCCGTCCTTGGCTTGGTACTTGAGCATCACGCTCTGGGCCTTGATGGTGATACCGCGCTCACGCTCAAGATCCATGGAATCCAAAACTTGGTTTTCCATTTCACGCGCATCCAACCCACCGCACAACTGAATAAATCGGTCAGCAAGCGTAGACTTGCCGTGATCAACGTGAGCAATAATGGAAAAATTACGAATCAGCTTCATGGCAAACAGGTTCTCGACTACCAACACCACCTAAGAAGGGTTTTAACCTTCAAGGTAGCCAAAGATGAGGATTATATCGGAGAAGCTTGCTGCAACTGCAGGAATCGTTCGGAGAGAGAGGGGCTCAGGCATCTAAATAGGACTGAAGCCGCTCCCGATCCACCCGGTAGGCACAGACAAATTCGTCGTCGATCAGCAACACTGGGATACGGTGGCCGTATTTTTGCTCCAGATCCCCTTCCCCGGTGATATCGCACACTTTTAGACAGGTAACCTGATCACCCAACAGATCGACCAATTCGCTAATGAAGATCTCGCACAGACTGCAATCATAACGAGTGAGAACCAACCACCGACTAACAAGGGATTTGTTTTTCATTGGCGTATTACATGGGATTCAGGGCTAGCCACAAAACCGAATGCTTTATCATAGCGTTGCACTAACAAACCTCCACCTCCAAGCAACACTTGGACGACACAACCATCGAATTGATGATGCTCAAATTCTCGGTTACCTCTAAAAGCCGGCAATGCTCGATATGCCTTGATCACCGCTTCTTGTGGTATATCCTGGGCCTCACTATGAGAGCGAAGGTATCTGCTTACTAAATTCATTACCCGATAATGATATTTCAGCACTAGCATATTGACCTCATCAGGAGCCTATCGCCGGACTAATTCAACCAGTTTTAAATCAACATCTAACTGACGCATATCAGCCACCCCCTTGGCCTTGATAAGCATTCAAGCAATAGCAACCAAAGGACCAATCAGTAGAAATCCCTCTCCAACTAAAGTTCGAAAAATCGAAAAACAGCACTATTAAAATTGATCAGTGACTTACTTCGAGTCTGAATATTGCCGGTAAATACCAGCAAAAAAACTTTATCAATCGACCCTGTTTTTCTTCGGATACGCATTACGTTGTAAGTGCAGACGGGTCAGCCAAGCCCGCCAAATCGACTCCTGACATTGCCATCGCCACAGCATAACACCAGGTAATCTAAAGGCCGCGGCCTCGAAGTATAAGCACCAAACCCAGGGGGTCACCCAGCTGTGTCTGGACAGCAGTACATTTATAGTTTGACCATCCGCTAAAACTAACAACCACCCACCTTCCTGACGCCAGATAATGGTCTTTATACGTCTAGCAGGATACCCATATCCCGAATACCACATGGAAATAGCGACAAGCACAAGCACTCCCGCCAGCAGCATCAAGGCAATAGAAGTGGGAAACTGCAGCAACCCAAAATGACTGAGGGTTAAAATTATCAGTGCACAAAACGCCGCGACAACAATGGGATATAAACCCCAACGATACGTGGGTATATCAAGAACCAACGCGGGTGAGCTGCCGGATGACATCAGCAATCTCAGGACGTACAGGAGTTTCTTTACCAATCACATAGGCCATGATCACAGGATCTTGGAGATCAAGAAGATCAGCGAAGGCCTGCTGTTGAATGGGCGTCGACTGATTGTAAGTGGTTTCCAAATAGCGCGTGAGCAGTACATCCAGCTCTCTCATGCCACGACGACAATGCCAGCGCATACGCGATAGATTCGTAGCTGAAGTCACTTCCTGATTCATTATTCACTCAATGCATTCAATACATCAGCGCACTATCAGTAAAGATGCCGGAGAGCATCACCACTCCGGCACTTAATACCATTCAAATTATTGTTTACGTTCAGCAATTTTGCGCTTGATTTCAGCAATGGCTCGAGCAGGATTAAGATCCTTAGGGCATGCTTCAGCACAATTCATGATGGTATGGCAACGATACAGACGGAAAGGATCTTCCAGCTCATCGAGACGCTCTCCGGTGGCTTCATCACGGGTATCGATAATCCAGCGATAGGCAGCAAGCAACGCAGCAGGTCCAAGATACTTATCGCTATTCCACCAATAACTTGGGCACGACGTCGAACAACAGGCACATAAAATACAGGCAGAGGGACGATCAATTTTTTCTTGATCTTCTTTAGACTGCAAGCGTTCTTGGTCAGGTGGCGCGGGTGTACGCGTCTGTAACCATGGCTTTACCGAAGCATACTGAGCATAGAAATTGGTCAAGTCTGGCACCAAGTCCTTAATCACTGGCATATGTGGCAATGGATAAATTTTGACCGTGCCTTTAATTTCAGCGCTAGCCTTAATACAGGCCAGTGTATTGACGCCATCAATATTCATAGCACAGGAGCCACAAATTCCTTCACGGCAGCTACGACGAAACGTCAATGATGGATCAATCTCATTTTTGATCTTGATCAACGCATCAAGCACCATCGGCCCGCAACTACCCATATCCACCTCGTAGGTGTCGATACGTGGCTTATCCGTCGACTCAGGGTCGAAACGATAAATGCGGAAACTACGCACGTCTTTAGAACCGGCAGGCGCTTTGTGAACATTGCCGTTAGGATTCACAACCGAATTTGCGGGAAGACTAAATTGAGCCATCGCGATTACCTGATTTCCTGTGAAAGTCGAAATGAATTAGTAGACGCGCGCTTTAGGCGGCACCACTTCAACATCATCGGTGAGGGTGTACATATGCACTGGACGAGTATCAAGACTGACCTTGCCGCGAGCATCAACCCAAGAAAGGGTGTGCTTCATCCAATTCGCATCGTCACGATTTGGAAAATCTTCACGGGCATGGGCACCACGGCTTTCCTTACGATTCAGCGCTGAACTGATCGTGGCCGCAGCCTGACCCAACAGGTTATCTAACTCCAGAGTCTCGATCAGATCAGTATTCCAAACTAAACCACGATCGCTGACATTGACGCTGCCGAACGAATCAATGACTTTATCGAGCTTATCGACGCCTTCTTGTAAGGATTCACCTGTACGGAACACTGCTGCGTGATTCTGCATAACACGCTGCATGTCCAAACGAATCTTGGAGGTTTTCAATTCACCCTTGGCATTGCGATAACGATCAATGCGACTGATCGCCAAATCACCAGCATCAGCTGCCAACGGTTTATGCCGTCGGCCTGGCTTAACCACTTCAGCACAATGACGAGCAGCTTCACGTCCGAAGATCACCAGATCCAACAATGAATTCGAACCCAAGCGATTTGCACCGTGCACAGAAACACAGGCCGCTTCACCCACTGCCATCAGACCGGGCACAACAGAATCGGGGTTACCATCTTTGAGCGTGACCACTTCGCCGTGGATATTCGTTGGAATACCACCCATGTTGTAATGAACGGTTGGTAATACAGGGATCGGCTGTTTAGTCACATCTACGCCCGCGAAAATTTTCGCAGTCTCAGAAATACCTGGCAGCTTTTCTTGCAGTACCTTTGCACCCAAATGCTCAAGGTGCAGGAAGATATGATCCTGCTCAGCACCCACACCGCGGCCTTCTCGAATTTCAATAGTCATGGCACGGCTTACCACATCACGTGACGCAAGGTTCTTGGCACTTGGCGCATAACGTTCCATGAACGCCTCACCCTTAGAATTACGTAGAATACCGCCTTCACCACGCGCGCCTTCGGTAATCAGACAGCCAGAACCATAGATACCTGTCGGATGGAACTGCACGAACTCCATATCCTGCATGGGTAAGCCTGCACGTAGCACCATGCCTCCACCGTCGCCGGTACAGGTATGAGCGGAAGTACAGGAGAAATAAGCACGTCCATAACCACCTGTAGCCAACACCACCATGTGAGCACGGAAACGATGAATCTTACCGGTAGCCATATCGACAGCCACCACACCACGGCATTCACCATTTTCCATGATCAAATCGACAGCAAAATACTCAATGAAGAATTGAGCTTCATGCTTCAGCGCTTGCTGATACAACGTATGCAACATCGCGTGACCCGTACGATCAGCGGCTGCACACGTACGCTGAGCAGCAGGTCCCGTACCATATTGGGTAGTCATTCCGCCGAATGGACGCTGATAAATTTTGCCTTCCTCAGTACGAGAAAAAGGCAGGCCGTAATGTTCGAGCTCTAGGATCGCTGCAGGAGCTTCCTTACACATGAACTCAATCGCATCTTGGTCACCCAGCCAATCCGACCCCTTGATGGTATCGTACATGTGCCAGCGCCAATCATCCTGACCCATATTACCCAATGCAGCAGAAATACCACCCTGGGCTGCCACAGTATGACTACGAGTTGGAAATACCTTGGTCACACAGGCCACTGACAAACCAGAATTGGCCAGACCGAATGTAGCACGCAAGCCCGCACCACCGGCACCGACCACGACCACGTCGTAGCTGTGATCTACAAACTCATAAGCGCTCATCAGTGATTCCCCATGAAAGCAATACGCAGCACAGAAATAACGCCGAGTACACCCAAGACCAATAACGTAAATTTAATGACCAGCAAGACCAGCAAGCGAATGCCTTTGTTGGCCACATAGTCTTCAATGACCACCTGTAGGCCAAGGAACGCGTGATAGGTTAAGGCCAATACCAACAAACTCAACAAGACAGTATGCACTGGCGATGCAACCCAATCATGAACGTTGACGTAACTAAGATCACCCAAAGCAATCAACGAAAGAAGAAACCAAGGGGCAAGCAGCACCAAGCCGACGGCCGATATACGCTGCGCCCACCAGTGATGTGCACCTTCTTTGGCTGCACCGGCACCGAGCACCTTACCAAGGGGACTACGCAAACTCACAGCACACCTCCAGAAACACTGGCCGTAATTTGGGAAGTGATGCACCACCAGGTCAGTGCCGTCAGCACAACGGCAGTGATAAAGACCACGGTGCCCGTTTTTCGGGCCACTGACTTCTCGAAGCCGTAACCCAAATCCCAACCCAGGTGACGCAGACCGTTAAGGAAATGGTAGAAAAAAGCTTGTAACCAGCCAAAAAGCGCAATCTTAGTTAAGGGTGAACTAAAGCACGCCAAAGATTCATCATATGCAGCTTGTCCAGAGGCAATGGCTGACAGCCAATAAACAAATAAAGCAATACCGAGCGACATGAACACACCAGACAGCCGATGCAAAATCGACAACGTATTGGTGTACTGCCAGCGGTAGTGCAAGAACGGTGATAAAGGCCGTTCGTGTTGTGCCATACATTTTTCCTCTATCGAGGGTGCAACCTGAGGTCGGTAAACCAAACCCAAATCACACCATTTAAAAAATCCCGGTATTAGCACCGGCCAATCAAGTTACCCATCTGCTCAAAAATCAATACAACGACCCGCTTTTTCCCAGTCACCAAACCGCGTCGGTTCAGGGCCATCTCGCCCACCCAGCTCAACGGGGAAAACAGACGGCTCAGACGAGGACTTTCCCGAGGGAGGGCTCACCGTATCTGGACGCTGAACCGGTTCCTCGTCTAGCGGATCCAAGGGGGACCCCGTCGTGTTCGTGTTAGGCGTAAGCGCATGTTCCTGCATAGTCAGCTATTCTGCCAGAAAACCGAGCCGCTTGAAAATCCAATACAGACCCTAAATATGACTCATCGTCCTGATTTGTCATGATTTATCATTAGCTTTCCCTCACCGACCGCGCCACCGATGCATCCACTCACCCACTTCTCATTGATTCGCATTACCGGCGCCGACGCGCGCACCTTCTTGCAGGGCCAGTTGAGCAACGACCTGATGACGCTGACGCCAAGTCAATCCTTATTGGCCAGCTGCAATTCAGCGCAAGGCCGTGTACAGGCCATCCTCCACTTAGTTGAAGCCAATGGAGACATCCTCGCCCTGCTGCCAAAATCCATGCTCTCCTTCGTCATACCCCGGCTACAAAAATACATCCTCCGGGCCAAAGCACGTATTGAAGACATCGGTGAATCCATGAGAGTTGAGTGGGGAACCGCCAATGAACTCATCAGCCAGGGTATTCCCACCCCACAGAGGCTTGGTGAATGCCTTCAACAGGATGAACGCACTGTGATACGTTGGCCTGACCGTCATAATGAACGATATCTGGTCATTGAATCGGGAGCGCCTCGATCAGCAGAGGAGCCGACTGAAGTACGCTGGACACTGGCCGACATTCAGGCCGGTCTGCCGCAAGTATTGCCGGACACTCATGAAGAATTTGTAGCCCAGATGTTAAATTTGGATGCCCTTGGTGCCATTAGCTTCAATAAAGGCTGTTACACCGGACAAGAAATCATTGCGCGAGCGCATTTTCGCGGCACCGTCAAACGACGCATGTTTCGCTTCACTGCACCGTGCCAGGCACCGACACCCGGAACTAAAATCATGGCCAACGGCGAAATCGCAGGCGAAGTAGTTATGGCCGCCCAAGACGGCGAGGAATGTGAATTATTAGCCGTAATCAGCCTGGCTTTCAGTGAAGCTGTGTTATCACTTGCCACCACAGGCTCTATCTTAAAAGCAGTACCCCTGCCCTACACTGTGCCTACGCAGTCTTAAAACATCCATAAGATTCAGTGAAAAACTTTTATTAACGGTCACTTCGTCCCCGCTATAAGTGTGTTCTATGAATCAGGTCTCTGGACGCATGTGCGGGAAGAGCAACACATCGCGGATCGAGTTAGAGTTCGTCAATAACATCACCAAGCGATCAATCCCTATTCCAAGGCCGGCAGTAGGTGGCAACCCGTACTCTAAAGCACGCACGTAATCAGCATCATAGAACATAGCCTCATCATCGCCATCTGACTTACGTGAGACCTGCTCATGGAATCGCTCAGCCTGATCTTCTGCATCATTTAACTCTGAGAAGCCATTAGCCAATTCCCGACCACAAACAAAAAACTCAAATCGATCCGTAATAAATGGATCCGCATCATTGCGTCGCGCCAATGGTGAGACTTCTGCGGGATAGCTATAGACAAAAGTTGGCTGAATTAAGCGATGTTCGCCCGTCTTCTCAAAAATTTCGATCTGCAACTTTCCGGCACCATCATTATCTTTGTAGGCAATCTTGAGTTGGTCACACCAGGTACGCAGATAACCCACGTCACGCAACTTATCACGTTCAATCCCAGGCGTATATTGCACGACCATATCTTCTACGGTGACACGCTGGAAAGGCTGAGCCAAATCTAACTGCTGACCTTCCCATTCAATACTTCGTGTCCCTAAGATGGTGTCACACAACCCATGGAGCAACCGCTCAACCATGTCCATTAAATCACGAAAATCAGCATAAGCCTGATACAACTCAACCATCGTAAACTCAGGGTTGTGCCGAGTAGATAGTCCTTCATTACGAAAACTACGATTGATTTCATACACACGTTCGAAACCGCCGACAATCAAACGCTTCAAATACAACTCAGGAGCAATACGCAAATACATCTGCATATCCAGTGCATTGTGATGCGTCACAAAGGGCTTGGCCGTAGCACCACCTGGAATGACTTGCAACATTGGCGTCTCCACTTCCATGAAATCCATGGCATCAAGGAAACTACGCAGATATTTAATAATACGAGTTCGAGTTGAGAATACTTTCCGACTCTCAGCATTGATAATCAAATCAACATAGCGCTGTCGATAACGGGTTTCGTGATCCGAAAGACCATGCCATTTATCTGGCAAGGGTCGCAGCGATTTCACTAGCAACCGCAGTGTTGTCACCTTGACGGACAATTCCCCCGTCTTAGTTTTAAACAGCGTACCTTCACCCGCCAGAATATCGCCGACATCCCAACCCTTGAAAGCCTCATACGTGTCAGCCAATGCAGTCTGCTGCAGAAACAATTGAATCTGGCCACTGTGATCTTGAATTTTAGCGAAGCTGGCCTTACCCATCACTCGCTTGGCCAGCATACGACCACTCACTTTGACATCAATAACGTTCGCGTCAAACCACGCTGACTCACGCTCACCGTACAACGTGACTAGATCATCCGCCAAGGCATCGCGACGAAAATCATTGGGGAATGCCTGCCCCGTCTCACGCAACTTAGCGAGCTTGGCACGACGCTCGGCAATCAGGTGATTCTCATCGACAACAGGTTGATCTTGTGATGTATCGCTCATGTTCTATCTCAAATTCAATAAACTTACCCCTCAAAATTAAGGAATAAGTCAAAATCTTATAGCCCCTGCTTCAAACTGGCTTCCATAAATTGATCCAGATCGCCATCCAGTACTGCCGTGGTATTACCCACTTCGACACCGGTACGTAAGTCCTTAATACGCGACTGATCCAGCACGTAGGAACGAATCTGGTTACCCCAACTCACGTCCGACTTGGAATCTTCCAGCACCTGAGCAGCTGCATTGCGCTTATTGACCTCCAGTTCATAGAGTTTAGCTTTCAACATCTTCATCGCCTTATCACGATTTTTATGCTGACTGCGCTCTGCCTGGCAGGCCACGACAATACCAGATGGCATGTGCGTAATTCGCACCGCCGACTCAGTTTTATTCACGTGCTGACCGCCGGCACCACTGGAACGATACACATCTGTCTTCAAATCAGCTGGGTTAATCGTAATATCGATATCGTCATCAATTTCCGGTGACACAAAAACGGAAGCAAACGAGGTATGCCGTCGTGCATTGGAATCAAACGGCGACTTGCGTACCAGTCGATGCACCCCAATTTCGGTTCGCAACCAGCCATAAGCGTAATCGCCCTCAAAACTCAGGCTACAACTTTTGATGCCAGCGACTTCGCCACCGTTAGCATCAATGATTTCAGTTTTGAACCCATGCGCATCACCCCAGCGCATATACATACGCATGAGCATGTTGGCCCAGTCCTGCGCCTCAGTACCACCGGCACCGGCCTGTATATCTAAATATGCGTTGTGTGAATCCATTTTCCCTGGGAACATACGGCGGAACTCTAGATTTCTAACATCACGATCAACCGCCGCCACATCGCGCTCTACACCGGCCACGGTACTTTCATCATGCTCCGCTACCGCCATGTCGAGCAGCTCAGTGGCATCAGCCAATGCAGCCTTAATACGATCTAAGGTACCAACCGTCTGCTCAAGTTTGGCACGCTCCCGACCGAGCTCCTGAGCCCGTTCTGGGGTATCCCAAATTTTTGGGTCTTCTAATTCACGGGTAACTTCAGTCAGGCGCTCTGATTTATTGTCGTATTCAAAGAAACCCCCGTAACGCAGTACTGCGCTCGGAGAGGTCTTCAATGCTGCGGCGAATCAGGTTGACTTCCATCGGTACGGACTCAAGGTGAAATTTCAGGGGCGCAAGGATAGCAGAAGGCAGGAATGATTGAGAGGGAGGAAATACATTCAAAAAACCCCACTAAAAGTTACCACGTATTTCAGAAGGAAACGCCCTGCGAGACTCCAAACCTTGCAGATACTGCTGAACATGCTCAGGCACTTCGATGTGATACTGCTGGCCCCACGTAATCAAATAATAGAAAAAGACATCTACCAGGGTGAACGTGTCTCCTGCCAGATAGGACCGGGGATGCACCCAGGTCCACACTACCGCGATGTTGTGACGCGCCTGTCTCAGCGCTTCACTAAGGGCTCTATCTGGCCAACAGTATCGCTGACCTAGACGAGATACTTGATCAGCGACCCATAAATTAGGCTCAACTGCCGTCAACCCATAATGAAGCACCTGACGAAATTTATACTTATCTTTAGTACTCTTTGGAACAAGGTGCTGAGAGATACTGATGTCATTCAGGTATTCCATGATCGCTAATGAATCAGTCAGCACTGCATTACCATGCACCAAGACTGGTATTGTTCCTAACAAATTCAATTGAAGAAATTCAGTGGTTC
>CANGJP010000048.1 GCA_947454465.1 Pseudomonadota bacterium | reverse complement strand
TCGTAAGGTAATTTCCGGATACGAGTTGATTGCAGATTATCGTGCCGAAGTACCATTAATGGGTAACCTCTCATTGGTGGTTGATTTCAGTAAAACAGTGATCGTTCCATGAAGACTCGATTATCAGGGTTCTCCGCTTGAAAACGCTGGATCAATGGGTGCGGGATACTTTTGGGTATACCTGTCGTGATCCATTGCTCTTTGAAACTGCGCTGACTCACCGTAGTGCTGGGGGGCTTCATAATGAACGGCTCGAATTCTTAGGCGATGCCGTGCTTAATGCCGTGACTGCCTCTTTGTTATATCGTCTATTCCCTACTGCTCCAGAAGGCGAGTTATCTCGTTATCGTGCTACGTTGGTCAGTGGGGAGTCTCTAGCTACGTTGGCCGCTGAATTTCAGTTGGGAGAGTATCTACGGCTTGGTCCGGGTGAGCTTAAGTCAGGTGGATTTCGGCGTAAATCAATTCTTGCGGATACCTTAGAAGCTATTCTGGGTGCTATCTATCTTGATTCTGATTTCCTTACCACCAGTGCGGTGATTCAAAGAATGTTTAATGAGCGTTTGCAGTCTTTACCGCAGGCTTCAAAACTTAAAGATCCAAAAACACGTTTGCAGGAAATGTTACAGGCCCGAGCCGTAGCAATTCCTGAGTATCTCGTTGAGGCCATTACTGGCGATCCCCATGAGCAACATTTCCGTGTGAGTTGCAAGGTCCCCATTTTGGAATTAGAGGCGCAAGGTCAAGGTGGGAGTCGACGTGCTGCTGAGCAGGAAGCGGCTGATCGTTTGTTGGTACAGTTGCAAAAACTATGGGCCAAATCGTGACGATTATTAATTTTACTTATTGGCTAAATTTATGAATAACTCAGAGTCAGAACAGATCACAGAAGAAGATTCATCTCCTGATGAGACTGTTTTAGATGCTTTTCCTGAGGGATATCGCTGTGGTTTTGCCGCTATTGTTGGCCGTCCTAATGTGGGTAAATCGACGCTACTCAATGCGCTACTCAGGCGTAAGGTGAGTATTGTTTCACCCAAGCCACAAACTACTAGACATCGGATTCTAGGTATCTTGACGGAGCCTTTAGCGCAAATTGTATTTGTGGATACGCCAGGTATTCATATTACTGAAAAGCGCATGATGAACCGTTACATGAACCGCTCTGCAATGGCTTCATTGGCCGATGCTGATGTTGATTTATTCCTCGTGGAGGCACTGCGTTGGACTGATGAAGATCAGTTTGTTTTGGATAACATCAAGCAGCGTGGTCGGCCCATTATTCTGCTGATTAGCAAAGTAGACAAGGTCAATCCTAAAGAACGACTCATGCCGTTTATGAACGAATTGTCTCGTAAGGCTGATTTTGTAGAAGTTGTTCCGATTTCAAGCATGAAGCGGATCAATTTGGATCACGTGCCAAAGTTGATTGCTAAGTACCTGCCTGAATCACCGCCTCATTTCCCTGAGGAGCAGTTTACCGACCGCAGTGAGCGGTTTCAGGCCGCTGAAGTTATTCGCGAAAAACTTACTTGGCGGTTGCGGGATGAATTGCCCTATGGCTTAACGGTTGAGATCGAGCGTTTTGAATTCGATGAAGAGAGCGGTAAGCTAATCATCAATGCCGTCATATGGGTTGAGCGTCCAGGTCAAAAAGCCATTGTGATTGGTAATAAGGGTGAGGGGCTTAAAAAGGTTGGCACTGCAGCGCGTCTTGAGCTTCAAAAGTTACTGAGTACACCAATTCATTTGGAATTATGGGTAAAAGTGAAAGAAAACTGGTCCGATAGTGCGGCCGCATTGCAGCAGTTTGGATTCGATACTAATTGAGGTTGATCTGGTTCAATTACCCATGAATCCAGTGACCATGCATCGAATAAAGCTGCAGCCTGCTTATGTTTTGCATCAGCGGCCTTACCGCGATACGAGCCGAATTGTAGAGTTATTCACTCGTGAGCACGGTCGTTTCACGGTGTTTGTAAGGGGTGTGCGTAATCGAAAAACTGGATTGGCGGCTGTTCTCCAGTCATTTCAACCGTTACTGATATCCTGGACGAGCAAGGGTGAGGCAGGCCAGTTGGAGGCGGCAGAAATAATGGGCGAACCTAGGTCATTGCCTCCTAAATCTTTGTTGAGTGGTTTTTATCTTAATGAGTTGCTACTTAAGTTGCTGCATATTCATGACCCTCAAATAGACGTGTTTGACCTCTATAACATGACGATAGAGCGTCTAAAGAGTGAGCATCAGGAGTCGCAAATTCTACGTATTTTCGAGAAGCGGTTGCTTCGTGCGTTGGGATTTGGTTTATCTTTGATCAGAGAGGCGGAGTCAGGTTTCCCCATTATGGCTGATAGGTCTTATCGCTATGTTTTGGAACAAGGGCCTTTGCCGATTTTGGCTGATGTTGATCCGGTGAAGGGAGTTTATTCCGGTGCGACCTTGTTGGCCCTGGAAATGGAAGAGTTCTCGACTTCGCAACAGTGCAACGAGGCTCGCTACTTGCTACGTTCGGTGCTTGATCATGTATTGGATGGTAGGCATTTGCAAAGTCGTGAGATACTGACAAGCCTTAGGCAGATGCGCTCTACCAAACTCGGTTTTTAAACTTTCATAAAGAAATGGTCATGTCTGGCTACAATCGTTCTATTCATTTAGGTCTTAATATTGACCATGTTGCGACCTTGCGTCAGGTGCGTGGCACCCGGTATCCAGATCCGTTGGTTGCCGCCTTGTTGGCAGAGCAGTCTGGTGCCGATAGCATCACTGTCCATTTGCGTGAAGATCGTCGTCATATCCAAGATCGTGATGTTCGGCTGATAAGGCAATCCTTACAGACTCGAATGAATCTCGAAATGGCATGCACTAATGAAATGCTGGAGTTGGCGGAAGATATTAAACCGCAGGATGTTTGTTTGGTGCCTGAAAAGCGCGCTGAATTAACCACTGAAGGTGGCCTAGATGTGGTAGGTCACTTTGATTTGGTTAGTGCGGCTACTCAACGTCTATCTAACGCCGGTATTAGAGTGTCGTTATTTATTGATCCCGATCATCAGCAGCTGGATGCAGCCGCTAGGATAGGGGCACCTGTTGTTGAATTGCACACGGGTGCTTATGCGGAGCAGCAAGGTGAACCACAGTTGCGTGAACTTGCGCGTATTAGGGAGGCAGCAAGCTTTGCAACTCAGCTAGGCTTGATAGTCAATGCCGGTCATGGATTGCACTATCATAATGTACAACCCATTGCTGCTATTCCTGAAATAGTCGAATTAAATATTGGTCATGCCATCATTGCCAGAGCTATTTTAGATGGTCTTCCAGATGCTGTGCGTGAGATGAAGCGGCTGATGGTTGAGACGAGACGTGCATTGTGATCCACGGAATTGGTACAGATCTTGTAAAGCTTGATCGTTTCGAGCAGATGTACATGCGTCATGGGCAGCGCTTGCTGAAGCATTTGCTCATGCCCGAGGAAATGGATTTATTTGCAAATACTAAACGGCCCGCGAGATTTCTAGCCATGCATTGGGCGGCTAAAGAAGCAGTAGTGAAAGCCCTAGGAACAGGTTTTTCACAAGGGATATGGATTCGTGATACGGGTTATGCTCCGAATCAATCCGGTAGACCCGAAGTCATTTGGTCGAGTCAGGGTCGGGCTGTGTGTAAAAGATTGGGTGTGGGGGCGGCTCACCTGACCCTGAGTGATGATCATGGCTTGATGGTTGCCGTGGCTGTGCTTATGCGTGCCTAAGTCCGTGCTTATTTATTCTAATAAAGCGTTGCTTTGACTCCATTACATTAGGTTATTTAAATGAATGTATTTTCTTTTGATATAGAAACCATTCCAGATGTGGAGTTGGGTAGGCGAATTTATGGATTGGATGATCTAACTGATAAGCAAGTTGGCTATGTGATGCAGACGCGTCGTCGTGAAGAAACGGGTAGCGAGTTTCTCAGTTTAGAACAGCATAAGATTGTGGCTATTTCAGTGGCTTTACGTTCTAGAGATGGTTTTAAAGTATGGTCGTTGGGTGAGTCTGGCGCGCCAGAACATGAAATTATTCAACGGTTTTTTGATGGTATTGAAAAATATACGCCGGATCTTGTTTCTTGGAATGGTAGTGGGTTCGACTTACCAGTCTTGCATTATCGTGCATTGCGACATGGTATTGCCGCGCCGCGTTATTGGGAAATCGGAGAAGAAGATGCTGCTTTCCGATGGAATAATTATCTGAATCGTTTTCATTGGCGTCACGTTGATGTAATGGACGTTCTTTCCGGTTATCAAGGACGGGGCAGGGCTAGTCTGCAGAATGTAGCGATGCTGTTAAATTTGCCAGGTAAGTTAGGCATGAGTGGCGATAAAGTCTGGGATTGCTGGCTGGAAGGCGGTATTGAGCGTATTCGGAATTATTGCGAAACCGACGTGCTGAATACTTTTTTAGTCTATCTACGGTTTCAATTAATGCGAGGCCACTTGTCGCGCGAGCAATATCTCGTGGAAAATCAGCGAATTCGTGAATATCTGACAGATCAAACGCAGTCGCATTTCAAAGAATTCCTTGCGGCTTGGCCAGAGGTGGCGTTATGAGGCGTTCTAAACATGCGCTTAAGTTGCTTCCTCCTCAGGTTGTGGAGGTGGAAGACTTGTCTCATGAAGCGCAGGGTATAGCTCGGCTTGATGGGCGTGCCGTTTTCATTGATGGTGCATTACCTGGCGAGACTGTTGAAATTCAGCTCTTACAGAAGCGTAAGGGGGTACAAGAAGCGCGTTTGATTCAAGTACTTAAACCTTCATTGGATCGTGTTGACCCTAAGTGTGAGCACTACGCCATGTGTGGTGGTTGTGTTGAACAGCATCTCACTCCTGAGACGCAGATTGCTTTTAAGCAAGATCAACTTATTGAGAACTTTACACGTATTGCAAAGGTGGATGTACCTCTGGTGCTGCAACCCTTGCAGGGTCATGTTTGGAATTATCGTCGGCGTGCGCGATTGGGTGCGCGTTGGGTGTCGCAAAAAGGCCGTACTTTGGTTGGATTTCGCGAGAGAAATGATAACAAGCTGGCTGACATTCGCCGCTGTGAGGTTTTACAAGAGCCGCTTGCATCGTTAGTCGATCCGCTTGGATTAATGCTGAGTAAGTTGAGTGTTCGTGACAAGGTGCCACAGGTTGAAGCGGCGGTAGCTGATAATGTCACGGCACTGGTTGTTAGAGTGCTTGATGATCCTAACGAGCAGGATATTAAAACGTTGAATGAGTTTCGTATGGAACATGGAGTGCAAATATATTTACAACGGCATGGGTACGACACAATTGTGCCGCTGCATGGAGAATCTGCGCTACCTTTACAATATGTATTACCGCAATTTCAGCTCAAATTTGAGTTCTTGCCGAATGACTTCATACAAGTTAATGCTGAGCTTAACCAACGTATGGTTGCCTTAGCCTTGCAATTATTAGATATAAATAAAACTGATTATGTGTTGGATTTATTCTGTGGGCTGGGTAATTTTTCTCTACCGATGGCTCAGCAAGCGGCCCAGGTATTGGGTATAGAGGGCGAGATCACATTGGTTGAACGTGCTCGTCATAATGCTCGACTAAATCACCTGACTAATGTTGAATTTATGGTGGCTAATTTGTTTGAAGAGCATAAGGACTCACCGTTCGCAAAACGCGTATTCAATAAAGTTTTACTCGACCCCCCTCGCGCCGGAGCGCGTGAAATATTGCCAGTTATTGCAAAGTGTGGTGCACAACGGGTGGTCTATATCTCATGTCATCCTGGTACCTTGGCGCGTGATGCGGGAATTCTCGTTCATGAACTAGGTTATTCCCTGAAGTCTGCGGGTGTTTTGGATATGTTTCCGCATACTGCGCATGTGGAATCAGTTGCGGTTTTTGAGCGGTAAGGAGTGGCTTTATGGCGCTAGGTCCACTAATGATTGATCTACTCGGTAAGGAGTTGCTTGCTGATGAGCGAGAAATGCTCAAGCATCCATTGGTAGGCGGTGTCATCCTCTTTACCCGTAATTTTGACAACAGAAAACAGATTGAGCAGTTGGTAAGTGAAGTTCGTGCTGTGCGACCCCGCCCATTTTTAGTTGCTGTTGATTATGAAGGAGGGCGGGTACAGCGTTTTCGTAAGGACTTTACTGTATTGCCTCCCTTGCGAACAGTGGGGCAGGTTTACGAACACCAACAGCAGGCAGGCCTGCTGTTGGCTAGGCAGATGGGTTGGCTGCTTGCTGCGGAGTTACGTGCAGTCGATATCGATTTAAGCTTTGGTCCTGTGGTGGATCTAGACTACGGCGCCAGTACTGTTATTGGCGACCGATCCTTTCATCGAAATTCAAAGGTGGTAGGGCAACTTGCTGTCAGCATGATGCAGGGTATGCGCGATGCTGGCTTGGCGGCGGTGGCTAAACACTTTCCAGGCCATGGGGCTGTGGTTGCAGACTCTCATGTTGCGTTGCCTATTGATCATCGATCCCATGCGGAGCTTAGCCCGGATATGTTTCCATATACATGTTTGATCGAGCAGCAGTTACCAGCGATCATGGCAGCCCATGTGGTGTTTGATCAGATTGATCCCTTGCCTGCCAGTTTCTCGCGTAAGTGGTTGGTTGATGAATTACGTGAAAAGTTGCGATTTGAAGGGGCGGTGTTCTCAGATGATTTGAGTATGGAGGGTGCCAGTATCATGGGGCCAATGCCTGTTCGAGCACGGTCTGCTTTAGCTGCCGGTTGCGACATGGTGTTAATTTGTAACGACCGTGAAGCTGTCTTGCGAACCCTGAAGGAACTTGATTCACAGTCTGATTCCAGTAATGCGTCTCGACTGGTCAAGTTACAAGGATTTAACCGATTAACATATGATGACTTGATGGCCAACGAGCAGTGGCAGAGCATTCAAAAGAATGTCACCCGTTATCTAGATGCTACTTGGTTCTCAGTTTAGGGCATTATTTACCCTCGATACTGTGCATTTTATAAACCGAAACGATACTCTCTCTAGTAGTGCCATCATAACGTGAGAGATATACGTGTCCCTAGATTGGCTAGTATTGCAGAGCTTGGTTGACGCTTCCCCCTTCGGGGTCGTGGTGTGTGATGCGCGTGCAATTGGATGGCCGGTTGTGTATTTGAATCATGCTTTTGAGTTGCTTTGTGGCTATCAGAAGCAAGAGATCATTGGTCGTAATTTGACACTGTTGCAGCAAGCGGATAATCAGCAGGAAGGGCTGCAGCAAATACGTCAAGCCTTAAAAAAAGGTGTGCCAACTAGGGCAGTATTAAGGAATTATCGTAAGGATGGCTCTAAGTTCATCAATGAAATACAAATAGTCCCAATCCGAGATCAATTTGGTCAGATCTCGCATTTCGCAAGCTTTCATCGACAAGGAAGTGCATCTAACGCTATACATAATACAGATACTGTTGTGGAGTCAGTGCTCAGTGCTCAGTCTTTGACGGCTTTGCGTGAAGATCGTCAGACAGGTCTTTTAAGTCGAGCTTACTTCGATGATCAGCTGCGGCGTGATTTTGCTTACGCTCAGCGTGAGCATCGGCCAATAACAGTATTTGTTTTTAGCATTGATAGTGCCGCTGCCTATAAAGAAGTTTTTGGTGCTTCTGGAGCTGAACTGACGTTTAAGCGGGTGGCGGGAGCCATAGCGGGTTGTTTCCGTCGCGCTAGTGATTTATCTACTCGCTGGGATGAATTCAGAATTATTACGGGTACGCTGACAACTAGGCCCGAAGATGCTTATAAATTCGCTCAGGTTGTGCAAGGGCGAGTTCGTGATTTGGCTATACATCACCCTCGTGCTGCTGGATTTCGCCATGTCACCATCAGTGTGGGTATTGCCTCTCATGTACCTGAAAAAAATGAGACTATTGATTCCTTTATTGGCGTTGCTATTCGTGAGTTAAATATCTGCGGTGCTAATCAAGTTATGCAAGCAGTAGGCTAATTCATTGGTGCGGCTTATTTAGTTTTCGCTGGTAACATGTTTCATGTCCGTGCCTCAGTCATCCCAATAACAAATTTCCGTACCCAACCCTTCGGGTTTACCGGATTGACCTATTCTCTATATTGCCTTCAACTAACCTTGCACTTGTCCTGTTGAGTGCGGGGTGGTCGGTTTGGGTGTTACTTCGTAGAGGTGAGTTGTGTACAAGAAAATATTAGTTCCGATTGACGGAAGTGCGGCCTCTTCTAGGGGCTTAAACGAGGCGATGGCCTTAGCAGATGACCAGGGTGCCAAAATAAGACTTATCCATGTCGTTAACGAAATGATGGTGGTGGCATCGTACGAAAGCACCATTTATAGCGGGGAATTGATTACTGCTTTGCGTGAAAGTGGTCAGAAGTTACTCGAAAAAGCTAAGCACCAAGTTGCTGCTGCGGGGATTGCGGTTGAGTGTGAGTTATTAGAAGCGCATGGCGGCCAAGCGGGTAGCACTATTGCAGAGGATGCCGCTGAATCCCATTCGGATCTGATTGTGATTGGTACGCATGGACGACGCGGTTTAAGTCGGGTTGTGATGGGTAGCGATGCGGAGCAAGTTGTTCGATCAGCCAAAGTTCCAGTGTTGCTCGTTCGCAGCAATGTGTGAGTCAATCAGGTTCCGTAATATAGACTAAGTTTATCGTGCAATTTGTGTGTTCACTGTGTACAGTGAACACTTCTATAGGCGCTGTCCGGCGTCTCTATTTCTCGCTGTAATGGGCAGTTTTCTGTTCTGATTTGCGATATTGAATGCCCAAGCCTCACCGGACTAGGAATCAAATTTCCTGTAGGCCGGTTGAGGATTTTTAGATGTCTTTTGCAACCCTCGGGCTTATGCCTGAAATTGTTCGTGCGGTCACTGAGCGCGGCTACAATGATCCCACCCCAGTACAAGCTCGCGCCATTCCAGAAATTCTTGCTGGACGAGATATTCTTGCGGGGGCACAAACCGGCACAGGTAAAACAGCTGGCTTTACTCTGCCTTTATTACATCGGTTGTGCGCTACAGAGCGAAAAGGCATTGCACCGCGTGCATTGGTGCTGACGCCTACTCGTGAACTTGCCTTGCAAGTCAGTGAGAGTATCCGTAGCTATGGAAAGTATGTTTCCTTGCGTAGCGCAGTGATCTATGGGGGTGTCAGTATCAATCCCCAAATTGATATTCTAAGCCGAGGTACAGACGTATTGATTGCTACACCAGGACGTTTGTTAGATCACGCTCAGCAGCGTACTGTTGATCTAAGTCAGATTGAGATCCTAGTGTTGGACGAAGCGGATCGAATGTTGGATATGGGCTTCATTAACGATATCCGTAAAATCATGCGTTTAGTGCCGGCTAAACGTCAAAATTTATTATTTTCTGCCACGTATTCCGATGATATCCGTAAGCTTACCCAAGGGTTATTGAAGAACCCTGTCGAAGTTGAAGTGGCGCGACGTAATGTCACAGTGGAATTAGTGACCCAGTTGGCCCATGTAGTTCATAAAGAGGATAAGCGTGCCTTGTTGTCGCATTTAATTCGCGCTAATGATTGGCAGCAGGTGTTGGTATTCACGCGTACCAAGCACGGTGCTAACAGGCTTACTAAGCAATTGCAGGATGATTCTATAACTGCAGCAGCCATTCATGGTAACAAGAGCCAGTCAGCGCGTGTGGCGGCTTTGACTGGATTTAAGTCTGGAAAGATTCGTGCTCTGGTCGCTACTGAGGTTGCAGCACGCGGTCTGGACATTAAGGAACTACCTTACGTGGTCAACTATGAATTACCTAACGTTCCTGAAGACTATGTGCATCGTATTGGCAGAACGGGCAGGGCGGGTGCAACGGGTACCGCAATTTCTTTGGTGGCAAGCGATGAAATGGGGTTAATGAAGGATATAGAGCGACTGACAGGTAAAGTCATACGGCGTGAGCCTATACCTGAAATTTTGCCTCCACCCCCACGACCAGCAAGTGCAGTCGAACAGGAAGCAGTTGATTCTCTTTCACCTCGCCCGGCTAATCATCGTAATCGGGGGCGTCATCAGGCTTCACAAGGCAATCATCGTCGCAATGATTCACGCCATTCGTTTCGAGGATCGTTACCGAGTGATCGATCGCGGTGATGGATAGTTATGTAATTAGTGCCTTTCGTATGATGGTAAGAGCTGGCGCATGAGGTTGACTAAGCGCCGGTAGCTTTCGTGGCGGCGTTGATCAATCTGCCCGCTTGTGACTGCAGCTAGAATGGCGCAACCTGGCTCGCGTAAATGTAGGCAATTATTGAACTTGCACTGACCTGAATAGCGTGCAAATTCACGCCAACCAAACGCAATTTGTAGGTCATTCACTGGGGCGGGTGCATAATCGCGAACTCCGGGCGAGTCTATCAGTGATCCATTCAAGTGCGGTAAATCAAACAGAATGGAAGAGACAGTGGTATGTCTGCCTTCGCCGGTTGCACTGGAAATTTCTCTTATGCGTTGTACATGTATTCCTAGGATGGTGTTCGTGAGTGTGGATTTACCTACACCCGATTCGCCTACTAGCATGGAGACTTCGTTTTCTAGTGCCTGAGTCAACGGTTCAAGGGTAGTAGGATCGTGGGCAGAAACATTGAAAATGTTATAGCCTGCTTGCTTATATTTTTTCATGTGTTCAAGTATTTCAGGGCTATTGCCTAGATCCCGTTTGGTGATAGCAATCAGTGCCTTAATTCCGCCCAGTTCAGCACCGGCAAGATAGCGATCCACAATGAACGGATCGCTGGGTGGGTGGTCGCTCATTAAGACCACGAGTTGAGTGATGTTGGCAGCCAGTATTTCTGGTTGGCCTTGGGCATTGGTGCGTGTGAAATGAGTGTTACGAGGTAAAGCTCGAATGACTTGCAGTCCGCTATTGGCTTGATCGATGTCAATTTCTACTTCATCACCGCATACGACACGCAGACGTTTACCAAACACCTCTGCAGGGTAACGTTTTCCATCAGTCAGTGCCAACACGACACGTCTTCCATAGCACTCGACTACGCGCGCGGTGTTAGGGTTCATGCTTATATTGCTGCATTGCTGCTATAAAGTTTTTCAAGGAAGGCAATGCGTTCTAAGGCCGGTGGATGTGAATCATAAAAGCGAGAATGAACACTATCAGGTGTCAGCGTGCTGGCATTATCACGGTATAGCTTGATGAGTGCTTTAATGAGTTCCTGTGCGTTGGCGTGTTTGGCGGCAAAAGTATCTGCTTCAAATTCATGTTTCCGTGACCAAGCGGCGCCTATAGGAGTAAAGAAAAATAGGAATGGTCCAGATACCAGTATGAATAGCAGTAAGGCGGCATGCATCGAAGGTTGCGCTACGCCCAGTGCGGAATAAAAACCAGGCCAACTAGTCAGGTATCCCAATACAGCAAAACCTAGCAAGCTAAGAATTGACGAGAGGATGAGTCCTTTGCGAATGTGGTGAAGGCTGTAATGTCCCAATTCATGAGCTAAGACCGCCTCGATTTCGGTAGGGCTGAGTCTGTCTACCAAGGTGTCGAAGAAGACAATGCGTTTGTTACGCCCCAGCCCAGTAAAGTACGCATTGCCATGGGTCGATCGCGATGAACCGTCCATCACAAATACACCTGCCGAAGAGAAATGACATCGATTTAGTAACTGACTAATGCGCTCGGCCAACGCCGCGTCTTTAAGCGGTGTAAATTTGTTAAACAGAGGGGCGATAAAAATAGGCCAAGCCCAACTGATGATCAGGCTGAAGCTTAACCATACTGCCCAAGCGTATATCCACCACAAAGAACCGGCCGAATTCATGAGGCTAAGTACCATCCAAATCAAGGGTAGTCCTAATAGGGCGCCTAGCAATAAACCCTTGAGTGCATCCACGTAGAACATTTTCTGGGTCATGCGATTGAACCCAAAGCGGGCTTCAATGCGGAAGCTGCGAAACCAAGACAGCGGTAAATCAATGAGGGTGGTTAAGCACAGCAGGGATGCGATGACTGCCACGCCATGCCATGGTGTGGCTAGAGTGACTGGTTGCCAAAGTTTTTCGATGAGATTGAGGCCACCGCCTAGGGTGAGTGCGATCAGTACTCCTGTCCCCAGGATAGTATCTAGCTGGGCGATTCTGCCCCGTGCCAGCGTATAGTCAGCTGCTTTCTGGTGGTCTTCTAGGGTTACGGTTGCGGCAAAGGCGCTGGGCACGGTGTTTCTATGTTGGCCTACCGCACGCATCTGCCTTCTGGTCAGCCAGAGACGCAGGCCGGTACTGGTTATTACAGCGGTAATGAAAGCAATCGTCAGGGTTGTCATGGATAATTCGGGGGGTAGAGAGTTAAATGTCGTTTTCGCTGCAGGACCCAATGAACAGATTCGTTGTAGGTGCTATTCTGCCGGAAACCAACGAGGAGTTGTTCGTGACTGAAATCGATAATAGCCGTTTGATTTGGATTGATCTGGAAATGACTGGTCTGGACACCTTGAAAGACCACATTATTGAGATTGCTACGGTTGTGACTGACAAGGATCTGAATATTCTCGCAGAAGGCCCGGTGCTGGCAATCCGTCAGCCTGAGTCCATTTTAGCCGGTATGGATGAATGGAATCAGCGGCAGCATGGAAGTTCTGGTCTAGTACAGCGAGTTTTAAGCAGTCAGGTCACCATGGCAATGGCCGAGAGGCAGACCTTGGATTTTCTGTCAAAGTGGTTAGAGAAGGGTCAGTCACCGATGTGCGGTAATAGTATTTGTCAGGATCGACGTTTTTTGGCTCGGCAAATGCCAGCCTTAGAGCGGTTTTTTCATTATCGAAATTTAGACGTCAGTACAGTTAAAGAATTGGTGCGGCGCTGGGCTCCTAGAGTCATGCAGGGGTTTCAGAAAAATACCAGTCATCTCGCCTTAGACGATGTTCATGATTCTATCAATGAACTGATTCACTATCGACAGCACTTCATGCGTGTTGATGCTTAATTGCGTCAGGGTGGGGG